>NZ_JANAVN010000016.1:0-151361 GCF_024213565.1 Paenibacillus sp. Lou8.1 | reverse complement strand
TGACGTAACCCCATCGTACCGAGGCGCTCGTTTTTGTGCAAAGACCAGATTATTCGTTTTACAGGAATTCTAACGGGCAGCTTAACTTGATTGGTGATATTATGCTACTCTATAAATAAGCAAATAATTTAATTAAGAGGTGTAATAATGCGGTTTCATGAATTTTATATCGGACAAGTATTTAAAACCAAGTCTTTAAAATTAACTAAAGAGGATATTACCAGATTTGCAAGGGAGTTTGACCCGCAATATATGCATTTAGATGAAGAAAAAGCATTACAAGGCAGATTTAATGGAATTATCGCTTCAGGAATTCAAACATTAGCTGTTTCTTTTAAGCTTTGGGTTGAAACAGGCAGTTACGGTGATGAGGTTATTGCTGGAACTGCTATGAATAATATTAAATTTATTAAACCAGTATATCCAGGCGACGAATTGTACACCATTGTTGAAGTGATTGGAGTAAAAGAGATGAGGAATGGAACAGGACTCGTTACTGTATTGCTGTCGACTTTCAACAAGAAAGAGGAGCAAGTTTTTGAAGGCGATTTATCCGTTCTGGTTAAACAGTAAAGTTTCATAAAAAATCAATTATTACAGGTCTGAAGAGGTCCATGCATTTTAGCACGGACCTCTTCTCTTTATTCTAACGTGGCTTGACTTGCGGCTTCATGTTCAGCCACACGTTGCAGTAATTCCTACTAAGTCTTCATTTGGCGACCTTGACGTTGCCCTTCTACAAACTGAATATCGCATAGATTCTACATCTTGAACCCGTACTTTACCACCATTTGGGATAACATATCTATGCCTTCTGGAGTTCGACTAGCATTTCCATCCAATGTAATAATAATAAATTGATATTGCAAATCATATAAATGAATAATTTACTATAAATCTCTGAGATTCGCACTGAGCTATTTCAGTATAGAGGGCTTTGAGTATGCCATTTACTAATCTCAGCCCATAGTATGTCATTCAACTTCTTTTGTATTGGAGCTGTACAAACAACACGACGGAATGAGAAGCATCATACAAACCATAGAGGTATAGCTACTTCAAGAGTGGTCTAATCTATGTAAATTTTTGGTTCAGTGTAATGAATTTCACATCTTTCCGGGTCAACCTGTTCTACCATAGAAGGGTGATACGCCGTGCTGGGCAGACCACTTGGGTCGGGACGGTTACATTTTGTTCTAAAACCAGCTACACAGGCTGTCTGGCATGCGCGGCAAGTACGCCTTTATTTTGATTCGAAGCGGAGTGTCCAGATGTTGAATACCGAATTGGAATACCGTGAGCGCATCAGGAAGTTGGCCGTATGTATTGTCAAGCACTACCGTGGAAAAGGACCGGACAACGTCAAGGTTTCACTGGATTCGCCGCTCCGGATTACGGTAGAAATTCGAGGTACATTGTCTAATTTGTCCGAAATTCTCGTTCATGAAGGGGCCGAGGACAAGGTCAGGGAATATTGGAACGTCCTTCGTCCCTATCTGGAAAAGGAGTTTATGAACGAAGCCGAAAAAACACTCGGCAGTCCCTTCACTTATACTTGGGAGGTCTGCCCCTCCGTCCATGGAGACGGACACATTATCATTTCTCTAGAACTACAACACATACACCGGTTGGATTAGCGGGAAGGAGCTTGTCTCCTCGCTCGCGGATAAGCCAGTACAGGATGCAGCGTAAAGCGGCATTTTTGTATTGGCTTTTTTTATGTTACGAGTTTCATCTATTTCATATAAAAGAGGTGCTGCACTTATGGCAGACAAGGTATTGACCGTATGTCCCTACTGCGGGAGCGGTTGTCAGCTTCATTTGCTGGTGGAAAAAGGACAGGTAATTGGCGCAGAGCCGGCTGGTGGTCGTACGAATGAAGGAACGTTGTGTCTGAAAGGACACTATGGATGGGATTTTTTGAATGACCCACAAATTCTGACTGCACGCTTGCGCAAGCCCATGATTCGCAAAAATGGAGTTATGGAGGAAGTGGAGTGGAAGGAAGCCATTCAATATACTGCCGAACGGCTGTCAGCAATTAAGGAAAAATACGGACCCGACTCCATTATGGGAACGGGCTCCGCACGCGGTCCGGGAAATGAAGCCAATTATGTCATGCAAAAGTTCATGCGGGCGGTCATTGGCACGAACAATATTGACCATTGCGCTCGTGTATGCCACGGCCCTTCTGTGGCAGGTTTGACTTACTCGCTCGGAGATGGAGCTATGTCCAACTCTATTCCTGAAATTGAACACTCTGATCTCATTTTCGTGTTTGGATATAATGCACCCGAAACACATCCGATCGTCGCAAGACGCATTGTAGCTGCCAAGCAAAGAGGCGCCAAGATTATTGTATGCGATCCGCGCATGACCGAAACAGCTCGTATTTCGAATATGTGGCTACCCCTAAAGGGCGGTTCGAACATGGCTTTGGTGAACGCTTTTGGTCATGTACTTGTGCATGAAGGACTGTACGACAAACGATATGTGGAAGCAAACACAGAAGGCTTTGCCGAATACGTAGACAGCATTAAAAAATATACTCCCGAATATGCGGAAGGCATTACGGGGGTCAAGGCGGCCGATATCCGGGCGGCTATGAGGGAATATGCAAAGGCCCCTACCGCTACAATTTTGTACGGAATGGGCGTATGTCAATTTTCACAGGCCGTTGATGTAGTAAAGGGGCTCGCTTCCCTTGCACTGTTGACGGGAAATCTGGGCAAGCCGAATGTCGGTATCGGACCAGTACGGGGACAAAACAATGTACAGGGGTCCTGTGATATGGGTGCTTTGCCGAATGTGTACCCTGGCTATCAGGATGTAACAGACAACACAGTCCGCAAAAAGTTTGAAAAAGCATGGGGTGTTGAGCTGCCGCGTAAAAAAGGCTATCCACTTACAGAGGTACCGCACCTCATCCTGAAGGAGAACAAGCTGAAAGCTTATTACATTTTCGGAGAGGACCCTGTACAAAGTGATCCGAACGCCGCCGAGTTGCGTGAAGCCCTAGACCAATTGGAATTTGTCGTGGTCCAGGATATTTTCATGAACAAAACAGCGCTGCACGCCGATGTCATCCTCCCTTCTACTGCCTGGGGCGAGCATGACGGTGTATATTCTTCGGCAGATCGGGGCTTTCAGCGCATCCGTAAAGCCGTTGAGCCACAGGGTGATGTTAAGCCAGACTGGGCCATTATTAGCGAGGTTGCTACCGCCATGGGCTACCCTATGTCCTATGCAAACACAGAGGAAATTTGGGATGAAATGCGCAGCCTCAGCCCATTATTCTCGGGTGCTAGCTACCAAAAAATGGAGCAGCAAGGCGGCGTTCAATGGCCTTGCCCTACCGAGGATCATCCAGGTACACCGTATTTGTATAAGGGAAATCAATTCTCGACACCTAGTGGCAAAGGCAGATTATTCGCCTGCGAATGGCGTCCGCCACAAGAACAACCGGATGCAAAATACCCGCTTGTCTTGTCCACAGTCCGTGAGGTAGGTCACTATTCCGTGCGAACTATGACAGGCAATTGCCGCGCGCTGCGCCAGTTGTCTGATGAGCCTGGCTTTATTCAGATTAGCCCAGAAGACGGAGCAGATCTGAATATTCTGGATGGTGAAATTGTTGCCATATCCTCCCGTCGGGGACGCATCATGGCACGGGCACAAATCAGTGACCGTGTGCAACAAGGTGCGACTTACATGACCTATCACTGGTGGGTTGGAGCATGTAACGAGCTGACCGCTGATTTTCTCGATCCGGTATCCAAAACCCCGGAATTAAAATACTGTGCCATCCGTCTGGAACGGATCGCCGACCAAGTGCAGGCCGAACGTGATGTACATGAATCGTACCAACGGATTCGCAGACAGATGAACGTCCAGGAAGCTGTTTTGGCTGATAAGGTGACGAGATGAGCGGCACAGGGAATATGATGCGCCGTCCGACAGATAACCGGTCAGCTTCGACGAGTAGAATGGGAGCAGCCAGTAGAACAAGCGCTGTTGCTTCTTCTTTTGTAGTCGCAGACGCCGGGCAGTGCATCGGCTGCAAAGCCTGTGAACTGGCGTGCTTCGCCGTTCACAGTCAGGCCAACGGTATAGGAGCTTCGGTCGGAACCGTCAGCGTACCTGTTGTACCCAAGGTGTATGTTGTACGTACAGGGGAGATGTATGTGCCGGTGCAATGCCGGCATTGCGAAAATGCCCCCTGCGCACATGCCTGTCCGGTACAGGCCATTCGTCAGGAGGACGGCGTCGTTATGATAGATGAGGAACGATGTATCGGCTGTACCTCCTGTGTTTTGGCCTGCCCCTTCGGGGCAATTGAGGTGTCTCCGGTCTACCGGGCAGGACACGTTGTAACGCAGTCCGGCCTGACTCACCGTGCAAATCGAGTCGCCCTTCCCCGCACCGCGGCAAGCAAATGCGATCTGTGCGCGGAAACAGAGAACGGACAGCCTGCATGTGTAGAGGCCTGCCCGAATCATGTCCTACGGCTGGCCAAAGGTATATCCGACTCACCTCCAGAGCCTCGGCGGGAAGTCTTTTTCCCACGCCTATAAGGTCAAAATCAGCCGCAGAAAGGTAGAAAAACATGTCAACCACAATAGACAAGATCTCTTCACCTCCTTGTATGAAGACGACTGATTGCACAGACCCTGTCATTCATATTGACCCTACGCTCTGCACGGGATGCAGACGTTGTGCTGGGGTTTGTCCAGTAGATGCCATAGAGGGACTGCCCGGAGAACCGCAAACCGTTAATGCAGACCGATGTGTTATTTGCGGTCAATGTGTACAAATATGCAGCGTATACGCATCTGACTGGGCAGGTTCATCTCCACAGGAAGGCGCCGCTAGACGGCTGGAACGTATCCAAGAACGCGATATGCCTGCCGACATCAGAGAGCCGCTATTCGCTGCCTATTATAGCTACAACTTGAATAAGGTAGCCGATATGATGACCAAACCTGGACAGTTTCGGATCGTCCAATGTGCTCCTGCCATTCGCGTTTCACTCGCGGAGGAATTCGGAATGCCGTTCGGCACCTTGACGCCTGGGAAAATGGCTGCTGCTTTGCGCCGCCTTGGCTTCGACCGGGTATACGACACCAACTTTGGAGCTGACGTGACCATCATGGAGGAAGGCACTGAATTGATTCGTCGCGTGACCGAAGGCGGTCCCTTACCCATGTTCACATCCTGCTGTCCAGCATGGGTCCGATTTGCAGAAATAGAATATCCCGATCTGCTAGACCATCTATCCAGCTGCAAATCTCCGATGCAAATGTTAGGAGCGCTAATCAAATCTTATGGCGCACAACTAGACGAGGTGGAACCTGCGAATATATACAGCGTTGCCATCATGCCATGTACCTGTAAACAATTTGAGTGCGATCGTCCCGAAATGGAATCTGACGGTTACCGTGATGTGGATGAGGTACTGACCACGCGTGAACTTGCATACTGGATCAAGCAGCGCGGAATTGATTTTGCGAACCTGCCTGATGAAGAATTCGATTCACCGTTAGGACAATATTCAGGTGCAGGCTCCATTTTTGGAGTCACCGGAGGAGTCATGGAAGCTGCCATCCGTACAGGTTACGAGCTGCTGACAAATGAAAAACTGCCGAAGCTCCAACTCGATTTTGTTCGTGGTGAGGAAGGCATTCGAGTAGCTGAGGTTCAGGTAGGCAAGCTGCAGCTCAAGGTAGCGGTCGTCGCCGGGCTACAACATGCCTATCAGCTATTGGATCGTGTCCAGGCGGGCGAATGTGATTATCATTTTATTGAGGTGATGGGCTGCCCTGCTGGATGTATCAGCGGAGGGGGACAACCCAAGCTCATGTTAGAAAAGCATCGAATTGAAGCTTATCGGGCACGTAAATCCTCCATCTATGGACATGATGCTGCACACCAGGTACGAAAATCGCATGAGAACCCTCACATCATCAAACTTTATGATGAATTTCTAGGTGAGCCGCTGGGTCATGTGTCGCATCATCTGCTGCACACGACCTTCCAACAACGGGGACCCGGCAAGCAAAGCCGCAGTAGCACTATTTCCACCAAAGGGGATACGGGTTACTCCATTCATTAATACGTTAAGTTATTTTTATGCTGTATACATTATATTTGTCGCTAGTTAGAGAGGAGTCGAATTGTATGAACCGTTTTGTTTTAGCTGATCCCGATCAGTGTATCGGCTGTCGTACCTGTGAAATCGCATGTGTCATCGCACATTCAGCGGAGAACCCTTTTATCTCGCCGGATGATGAGTTTCATTTTCACCCTCGTCTGAAGGTTATCAAATCATTTGGAGTCACTGCACCCGTTCAGTGTCGTCACTGCGAGGATGCCCCATGCGCCAACGCTTGTCCGAACGGCTCCATTACGAATGCAGATGGCTGCATTCTCATTAATAGTGAAAGCTGCATTGGCTGTAAAACCTGCATGATCGCCTGCCCTTACGGCGCGATTACCATGGTACCCGAGTATCGAAACGGGCAGCCTGTAGTGCAGAACGGATTGTATACCAATATGTCAGGTCGTTTGCAACCCAAAGAACGCATGATTGCCAGCAAATGTGATTTGTGCGAAGGTGTGGACGGTGGCCCGGCCTGCATTGGTAAATGTCCAACACAAGCCCTCAAGCTGGTCGAACCAGATCTGGTTCACGCCCGTGTTGAGGAAAAACGTGTTGCAAGTGCACGTCAGCTACTGCATATGACACGCATTCCGGCAACGGGTCTATGACCGAAGGTTTCCCTCTGCCTACAAATACGCGAACCGAGCGGGATGCGCTAGGAGAGATGGAAATTCCCGCAGATGCCTTTTACGGCATTCACACCGCACGCGCGATGAACAATTTTGCGGTCAGTGGCAGGCCTGTGAACAAAAACCTGATTCACGCTCTTGTGTTGGTAAAAAAAGTAGCCGCTCAAGTGAATGGTGAGCAGAAACGGCTTCCTGCCCAACGGGCCTCTGCCATTGTAAATGCCTGCGACGAAATACTCGCCGGGAGGCATCAACATATGTTTACCGTGGATGCCATGCAAGGCGGCGCAGGCACCAGTACCCATATGAATGTAAATGAGGTCATTGCTAATTTGGCCATCGTACAGCTGGGAGGCAGACCAGGGCAGTATGAGATTTTACATCCGCTGGATGATGTGAACTGCTGCCAGTCTACGAATGATGTCTATCCGACAGCGCTACGAATTGCAGCGATACGGCTGCTTCGGCCTTTATGTGACACGATGTCTTCGTTACAGGATGCTTTACAGCACAAAGAAACAGAATATGCCGACTTGCTTAAGCTAGGTCGCACTCAGCTAATGGATGCTCTGCCCATGATGGCCGGGCAGGGCTTTGGTGCCTACGCAAAGGCTATAGCGCGCGACCGCTGGCGTCTCTATAAAGCTGAAGAGCGACTGCGGGAAATCCCTATTGGGGGCACGGCGATTGGCACAGGTATGAACGCGCCCCGCGCATACAGCTATCGGATGGTCGAAAAGCTGGCGGATGAGACTGGCTTTGGACTGAGTCGCAGTGACCACCCAATGGACCCGATTCAAAATATGGATGTCTTTGTGGAGGTGTCCGGTCTACTCAAATCAGCCGCCGTGAATCTGTACAAAATATCTGGCGATTTTCGCCTACTGGCCTCTGGTCCTTTCGGTGGTTTTGGCGAATACACGCTGCCTCCAGTTCAGGCGGGATCCTCTATTATGCCTGGCAAGGTCAATCCGGTAATAGCTGAAATGGCAGGACTCACAGCCATGCGTGTGATAGCCGAAGATGCGGCTATCACTATGGCCGCTGCCTCCGGTCAGTTGGAGCTAAACGCATTCCTGCCGCTGATTGCCGAATCGCTGCTGGAATCGCTACATATTCTGAACAGCGCGGTTCGACTATTCGAGGAGCGATGTGTGCGTGGCCTGATCGTGCGTGAGGAACGCTGTACTACTAATCTGCGTAACTCTGCCGTGATGGCTTCTGCGCTGGTCGCGGAGCTTGGCTATGATGAAGCTGCCTCTATTGCATCTGCAGCCATTGTGCAAGGTCGCGCACCAGAGGATATTGTAGAAGATCGCGGCCTACTGACCCGTTCGCGGATTGACCAATTATGCCATCCCTATACAGTAACCAAGCCCGGAATTCCGGGACAGGAAGAAGGAACTCACCATGGGAATGAATGATACCCCTCGTAGCAATCGACCACATATCGTCCTGCTCGGTCGCCGCAACGCAGGCAAATCCAGCATTCTGAACACCCTGACTGGTCAGCCCGTCGCTGTGGTATCTCCTGTAGGAGGAACGACCACGGACCCCGTTTTCAAACCAATGGAGCTGCTCCCAGCGGGTCCCATTGTTCTGGTGGATACCGCCGGACTGGACGATGAGGGTGAGATCGGGGAGCTGCGCCGCAACAAAACGCTCGAAATACTTAATAGTACAGACTTGGCCTTGCTCGTTATCGACGCCACCGTTGGTGTCGGACCATTCGAGCATGAGCTGCTCGAAAAGCTCCGCACCAAAAAGATTCCTGTTATTGGGGTATTGAATAAGATAGATACCCTTACTGAATCAGATAATACGGCTACAAAGCTGGCAACTGAACTGGATCTCACCCTGATTCCTTTCAGTGCATCTTTGCTTTGGGGAGACACGGAACTGAAAAAAGCTATTACTAATACGCTCCCTCAAAACGAGGATCGTTTCCGTATCGTCGGTGACCTGTTGTCACCCGGCGATGTTGTTGTGCTGGTCGTTCCCATCGACAAAGCTGCACCAAAAGGCCGATTGATCCTGCCACAGCAGCAAACAATCCGCGATACACTAGAGAGTGATGCCATCGCTGTAGTGACCAAAGAACATGAACTACGATTGACGATGGAGAGATTGGGACGCAAGCCTCGCTTGGTCATTACCGATTCACAGGTTTTTATGAAAGTAGCGGCCGACACACCTAAGGATGTGCCTCTTACCTCTTTTTCCATCCTGTTTGCCCGTCATAAAGGCGATCTGGACGAACTGGTACGAGGTGCAAGAGCCATTGATCGCCTCAAGGATGGAGACCGTGTACTCATTGCCGAAGCCTGCACTCACCAATGCCAATCTGACGATATTGGTCGAGTGAAAATTCCCCGCTGGCTCCGCCAAACTATAGGCAAACGTCTCATCATCGAGCATGCATCCGGCTCCAGCTTCCCTGATGATCTGAGCGAATACGCACTGGTTATTCATTGCGGTGCATGCATGCTCAATCGGCGTACGATGCTTCATCGAATGTCGGAAACAAAAGCTGCCGGGGTGCCGATTGTGAACTATGGTATTTTCATCGCTTATGTACAGGGGGTCTTTCCCCGTGCTATTGAATGCTTCCCATCTGCTATGCTGGCATGGGAGCAAGCTGTAGAAGCCGGCAGTTATTCCTAAAAGACCTCATCTCATCATTAATATTTTTTTCCAGACACACAAAAGCAGTCGCGCTGATTCCAACGCGACTGCTTTTCATTTTCAAGTTCTATTATAAATCATGAGAATTTTCATAGCGTGAAATGATACTACGAATAATATAAATTGCTAAAAATACAAATCACGGTCGCCTGCTTCCAGTCGTTCCAGTCTGTCAAGCGTCAAACGGCGCGTCGATTCACGTGGTATACGCTCCAGATTCTCTCGCAGAGCGGCAGCTCCCAGTTCACGCGCCTCCTCATCCCCATAATCCAGCAGATATTCTTGGAAGGTCAGCAGCGAATTCGGCTGGCACACATTATGAATTTGTCCTGATTTGGCAAGCTCCATGAAACGATCCCCAGTTCGCCCCTCACGGTAGCAAGCTGTGCAGTAGCTCGGCATATATCCGCCACGGCACAAACTTTTAATAATTTCCGATGGTGAGCGATGATCCCCCACCTCAAATTGAGGTTTATCATCAGTTTCCTGTTTTGCATATGCCCCTACACCTGTAGCTGAACCTGCACTAATCTGCGACACGCCTAGACCAATGACGCGGTCTCTATATTCCGGCTCCTCGCGAGTGGACAGGATCATACCAGCATAAGGGACAGCCAGTCGAAGAACGGATACAATTTTCATAAAATCCTCATCGTTGACCAGGTACGGATATCGCTCCAGATCTACATTTTCAGCCGGACGCAATCGTGGAACTGAAACCGTATGAGGACCGCAGCCAAAGGCTTCTTCCAAGTGCTCAGCATGTTTCAGCATCGCGACAGTCTCATAGCGGAAATCATACAAGCCGTACAACACACCGATCCCCACATCATCTATACCCGCACGCATGGCTCTGTCCATTGCGGTGGTGTGCCAATCAAAGTCCCGCTTCGGTCCCTGTAGGTGGAATTTACGATAGCTTTCCCGATGATACGTTTCCTGAAATAAAATATACGTACCAATGCCTACCTCTGCCAGCTTCCGATAGTCCTCCTCGGTTGTGGATGCAATATTCACATTGATCCGCCGTATGCTGCCGTTATCTACCTTGACCTCATAGATCTGACGCAGACAATCGACGATATAGTCAATGGGACAATGGACTGGGTCTTCCCCCGCTTCCAGCACGAGCCGCTTGTGTCCCAGTTCTTGAAGCACTCTAACCTCCTCCACCAATTCCTCCGGTGTCAGACGGCTACGAGTAAAGCTGTCATTGGTATGTTTATAACCACAATATTCACAGTTATTCACGCAGTGGTTGCTTACATATAAAGGGGCGAACAGCACAATCCGGTTGCCATAAATTTGTTCTTTGACTGCCCTCGAAGATTTGAACATCTCTTCCAATAATTCAGGATCATCCACATGCAAAAGAGCCGCCGCTTCACTCGCACTCAGTCCCCGGCAGGCTCTCCCCTTTTCTAAAATTTCTAAAATACGGTGTCGATCTGTTGCCTCTTGTTTCCCCTGCTCCACTGCCGCCATAATTTCTGCTTCATTAATAAAATCCGCCGACACTTTCTCTCGTACTCCACTCACGTATACCCATCTCCTTATTTATGGTTACTGCAATGTTTCCGTTATGGCCTCACAAAGTTTCCTGTCTCATAAGCTGTCGTTGCACCCTCAAACTATCGCCGCGCCCCATATCGACTTCAAATCCCGCTCCGCGAATCCGCAGTTCCAGGCAATGTCGACATTGGGCAGACTCATCGCCCAAACATATTTTATTCTCATAAATCGCGTACTTAGGTCTCACCGCCAGTGGTGACAAATTGGGCATCACCACATTTGCTCCCGCCTGAAGCGCCTTCTCCCTGCCTTGGGGATGAATCGTTCCCATTGCCGTAGACGCCGGAATAAGTGCATCTGGAACGACCAATCGGGATAACGAAATAATATCGAGTGCCTTTTCCATGCTCCCCTGACTGGCATCCCGAAGCGGCGTGTTGCTATGCGGTAAAAAGGGACCAATCCCGATCATATCTGGTGACAGGCTGTGTAGATAGACCAAATCGTCTGCTAATTCACTATTCGTTTGTCCTGGTAACCCCACCATACATCCGGCCCCGATCTGAAAACCGATTCGTTGCAAAGCCAGCAGACGGCTGCGCCTGCTTTCCATCGTCATCGTCGGATGCAGCTTGGCGTACAAATGGGGAGAAGCTGTCTCATGCCGCAGCAAAAAACGGTCCGCGCCAGCCTCGTATAATTGCTCATAAGTTTCATCATCCCGTTCACCGATGGACAGTGTAACCGCCACATCCGCAAAACGGCTTTTAATTTCCCGAATCAATTTCGTCAGCCGGGCTGCAGTAAACCAGTAATCTTCCCCACTTTGCAGCACAAAGGTCCGATAACCGAGTTCATACCCCTCCGCACAACAGGCCAGAATTTCTTCTGGCTGCAAACGGTAACGATCTGCCTGTTTATTCGAAGCGCGCAGCCCACAGTACATGCAGTCCTGACGACATATACTGGAGAATTCAATTAATCCCCGTAAAAAAACACCTTTGCCATAGCGCTCCAATTTGGTGCGAGCTGCCAGGTGTCTCAGTTGAGCCCGTAGCGTCGGCTCATCATCCAGACGTGTCAGCAGCTCCATCATTTCCGTATGCGTCCATTCCTTGCCGTCAGCTAGACGCAGTAATAATTCGTCCGTGACTCATCCCTTCTTCCCTCGTCCATCCGGACTTCACATCATCAGCGGCTTGTACCGTACATGTATTATTCTAGCAATATCGGAGAGGTTGTAACGTGATTAGTTTCACAAAAAATCCCATCTTATAAAAACCGCCTCCAACTTCTGCCCCAAAAAATACACATTTATATCAACACACAAAAAAGCTGTCTCTTCCTCTAAAGGAAGAAACAGCCCTTGTCGATGGTTCTGCCTACTACTGAATCAAATCAATCGCCTGCTGGGGTACAAAATAATCAACGCCGTTAAATACAACTACACCGTTGAGCTTGGTATTTTTGCCATTCAGCGTAGCTATATTTTTGTATACTGGAAGCTCCAGCTTGTTACTGCCTTTGGTCACTGTAATGACTTTCGTGTCCGCAGTAAACTTGGCTCCTTTAGCTTCAAAAGCGGCTTTTGCAGGAACAAACAGCTGCTTGCTGACCGTATCCAAATCCAGTCCGAGTACACGTGTCATATATTTATTGACATCTGTATTGTCGATTACACCGGTTGGACGATCTCCGTTCGGCGCGTACGTGTACAACACGACATCGCCTCCTGTATGTCCGCCTGTAGTCCAGCCAATATTCGCACGTTTGCTAATGATCGGTCCGACAGCATAGTTCATGCTGCCTTCTTTGGCATCTTTAATGGTTTTTACTTCTTCGTTTGTCAAATCGGTGATGCCAAAATATGTGGAAAGCACCTCTTTAATATTGCTGCGATCTGCATTCAGCTTGGCTTCCAAGCCTTCACCCGTCAGCTTCGCTTTTTTCAGCGGGTCTATAAAAGAAGCTAAAGGTGTTTTATCATAATTGCTAGTTGTATCGCTGCTACCAATCGTCAATCCACCATTTCCGTGGTCTGTCACTGCTACGACGACTGTATTTTGGTTTTGTTTGGCGTAATCCACAGCAACTTTCACTGCATCGTCAAATGAAAGCACGTCACTGATAATTCCGGTTGGATCATTTGCATGGGCGGCCCAATCCACTTTACTGCCTTCTACCATTAAGAAGAAGCCTTTATCGTTTTTGGACAACACATCAATGGCTTTCGATGTCATTTCCGCCAGACTAGGTTCCTTGGATGCATCGCGATCCAGGTTATACGCAAGGGCTTCGGGAGAAAAGCTGCCCCAGAGCTTGCTGGAGGTCGATTTTTTCAACCCTTCAGGTGTCGTGACAAAGTCATAACCCTGGTCTTTAATTTGGGCTATCAAATCTTGGCCATCTTTACGCCCTGCTGCCTCCAAAAACTTGCCGCCTCCACCTAACACTACGTCAACCCCGTTGTAGGCTTGCTGCATGCTGAGTGCATCATAATTTTTACGATCAGGATAATGTGCGGTAAAATCAGCTGGTGTCGCATGCATAATCTCGGAAGTCGCAATAATTCCGGTCGATTTCCCTGCCAGCTTGGAAGCCTCAAGAATGGAAGCTACAGGCTTTTTGGCGTCACCCGCTGCAATGGGTTGTTGTCCAGGCATTGTCGCTTCATCAGGAAGGACACCTACATACCCAGTATGTGATTTATGTCCCGTGGCAAAAGCAGTACCCGCTGGAGCAGAATCGGCAATTGGAGCATCCGCAGAATGCGTACGCACCATGCCGCTTGCCATGCTGTCTAACGTTAAGGAGGATCCTTTGTACCATCTAGCCAGTGCAGTGGCGTCATTAGCCATACCGTCTGGAATCAAAATAATTACGTTTTTAATCGACGTGTCCTTTTCGACTGCCATCGCCGTCCCACCGCTTACGGCTAGCATCATAGTCGCTACGAGTGCAGCCAACGATTTTTTCGTATGTATCCCCCAAAATTTTAGCATTCATTTTCCTCCCAGACACTTTTTTGTACAACCAGAACTAAGATTAATCACGTTTTATCAGGAGAATGTTAAATGAATTGCTTATCTGTATTAAAAGACTCTATTTGTATAAAAACGCTTCATCTATATAAAACTTGTGACACATGGGATTCGTTAAGATTGGGAATTTCATTTTATTATTGTATAATCAGTCTATGATGTAATAGGTAAAGCTTATAAGACAAGGGGCGCAAAATTCGATGGAATTCAGACAGCTTCAGTACACCCTGCAAATTGCAGCGGAAAAAAACTTCTCACGAGCAGCAGAAAAACTGCATATTGCTCAGCCCTCTTTGAGCCAACAATTATCCAAACTGGAAAAAGAACTTGGGGTACTTTTATTTCAACGCAACACCAGCACGGTGGAATTAACACATGCAGGAGCGAGCTTTGTAGAAAAGGCAAAAAAAATAGTCGATGCAGTCGAGCAGCTCCGGCAGGAAATGGACGACATTTCTCAACTGCGAAAAGGGAAGGTTGTGGTTGGCAGTATGCCTATCACAGGTTCTCATTTGCTGCCGCATGTGCTGCCTGTATTCAAAAAGGCTCATCCCGACATTGAAATCGTGTTAGTCGAGGATTCATCCATGAATCTGGAGAAAAAAACTGCCAGTGGGGATACAGATCTCAGCCTGCTATCTCTTCCATTAGTTGAACCTACACTTTCCTATGTGCCCATCGGTGAAGAGTGGATTGATCTAGCCGTTCCTCCAGGTCACCCCCTAGCCCTGCGTAAAAACGGAGGCCATCCGCAGCCTGTGCATATGGAAGAACTGAAAGATGAGCCTTTTGTCGTGCTGAAAAAAGGGCAAGGCTTTCGCAAGCTGACGATGGATTTGTGTCATCAAGCGGGCTTTGAACCCAATGTGGTGTTTGAGAGCACTAATATGGAGACGCTCCAATCGCTCGTAGCGACAGGTATGGGAGTGACACTCGTCCCCCGTTTTATCGCCCGGGCCGCCAGCAGCGAGTTCGTTCCAGCATTATTGCCACTCGCCGAACCTACCCCTAGCCGTACCCTGGCCATTGCTTACCGAAACGGACGTTATTTGTCTAAAGCTGCCGAAGCCTTTATTGATACCTTCCGAGAAACGGTCGAGCAACTTTCTCAAAAGTAGCTTCCAATGTGAAAAGGACCGTCTTCCTCCCTAGCCAAAGCCAGAGAAGAAGGCGGTCCCGGGGCTTCACCCCTATACTTTCAATACTTCATTTACTTTACGGGTTCGATTACACTGTTGCGATGTTGCTTCCATCTGTCTTCAACGAACCACATTTCATGTTCATTTGAATTTCATGTCAGCCTCGCCTGATTACTTTACGCTTGCTCGGAAACTCCACTTTATCCATCTCGCATCACTTCTTTCCTTAAGGTCTCTAGCCTTGGTCTCCCAAGAGTGTCCTACCTCAGTTCCAATGTGCTGTGTGATCCCAAAGTGCCTGTCCTCGCCTTTTTGTGATCAGGGTCTCCCTAAATCTGGTGGACTTTTATCCTGATCATAGCCCATTTCATAATTGTTTCCGACAACCTGTCTATTTAAGCCTCTCGGCCGTGACAGGCCATCCCTATTCGCCAGTTCGGATCTACTTTGGTTATCCATCGTTATCAACCTCCTGGTGTCGGGATACTATTATAATACACCTATGGGCTGTATCTGAAACAGATATCGAAAAACTTTTTTACTATCGAGTTGAACCAAATGCCTGCTGTACCTCGGCTTCACTCACTTGTGTTTTAAAGACTAATTTTGAAGGATCTTGAGGTGAATAAATGACCTCTATAATACTTCCCTGCTGCAGTTTGGATAGTTGGGAAGAAAAAACATCCTTTTGTGTGGTTACATTAAATGTATCGCCGTTGTTTTTCGTTACACTCAGCTTAAACTGAAGCTTAATTTTATTAGGTCCAGCTTCCCCCATGGGTGTGACATCCAGCACCTTCGCATATGCCTGCTCACCGGTTTTGGCAACTTCCAACAGTTCAGGCGATACGCCCTGCTTGACCATTTGCTGATCTATTGTCAGATTGGTTTGGCGAAGCTGATCCAAATGCTGTGACAGCAGCCTCCATTTTTCCAGGTAAATGCAATTTAACAACGATATGTCAGCGTAACGGGCAGCATCATCTGCTGCATTTCATCTCGCTCCCTGCTCACCAGAGCTTCAAAACGTGCTACTTCCTCCAAAGCCTTATCCAGCTCGCCAATCGATGTTAGCATAATAATACGGTTGTTCAGGATGGTCGTGAGCATATCTGGTTCATTTTCCAAATACACCAAATTGGCCTCAGCCATAGACAACGTTAACAGTGCTTCCTGTACAGAACCCATGGCGAAACAATATCCGCTGTAAGCCACATACAGGCCCGTCAAACGGTGAAAAAGCCGATCATCATATACCCTACGCATCGTCTGCTCGAATACCTGCTTCGCCTGATCAAATTGCTTGACCTGAATACAGGCCTCCATCATTATGTTTTGCGCATTCAGCTAGTTTTCCGTTCCCTCTTCCACCAGACGTTTTAGCTGCGTAACGTTATTCAGCACCTCATAATAATGATTTTTAGAGCGGAAATACTGGATTTTATAAAATAAAATTGCTTTTTTTAGCGGTGCGGGCAGCTCCACCTCATCCGAACGGCCAAACTTCTCCAAATAAAAATTCAAATAGGTCTGATGTAACTATTCATAGGCCGTTGGGTCATTTAATTGCTGGTAATATACGGCCTTCATCAAATAAGTCGTCATTTCCACCACAAGCGAATCGTTGCGATCCTCCAGCTGATCCACATAGCTTTCAGTGGCAGGATTATCCAGCTTGGACAGCTCTGTGAAAATCTTATCCGCTGTAGCCAGCGTCTCCTCATCCTCTGCCGCTGCACGCAAGAGGTAGGATGGGTTTACACCTAAACGCCCAGCAATTTGCTCGGCCAGATCCTCTGCTAACGGGTATCGGTCAGCCAGTATATTCGCAAAATGTGCGGGTGTCACCAGCCCGTCTACCAGCTCTTTACGGGACAAGTTTTTCTTTTTACACAAAAATTCAATGCGTTCCTTAAGCATGGAGTATTCCTTTCTACACTGATTATCGGTCATATAGTGAGGGACGCCGATCTTCAAACACCGGAATACGACCACGCACGTCCTGCACCAAGACAGACTCAATTGTTCCTGTGAGAATCTCCTCCTGCTCTCCGCCCTCGGCAATGATTTCTCCCCACGGATCAATAATAAGCGAATGTCCGAAGAAATCAGTATCTCCGCTGCGACCTACCCGGTTACAAGCAATGACATACATTTGATTTTCTATAGCACGTGCGGTCAGCAAGGTACGCCAGTGATGAAGCCGGGGATGAGGCCATTCCGCGGGTACGATCAGCAAATTTGCGCCCGACAGGGCCAAACTGCGGGCTAGTTCAGGAAAACGGATATCATAGCAGATTGACGCACCTGCCTGAATCCCGCTATCCAGTGCGAATAAAACCTTTTCTTCGCCAGGCTGCAAATATTTTTCTTCATCCATAAGTCGGAATAGATGAATTTTGGAATACGAAGCAACCTCTCTGCCTGTGCGGTCAAAAACGAGCATCGTATTATACACATGACCGTCGCTTTTTTTCTCTGCGATTGACCCAGCTACTACGTTCACTTGATGGGTGGCGGCGAATGCTGCTATCCATGCCCGAGTCTCCGTCCCTTCCTTGTCCGCCAGCTCATGAATGCGATCCAAGGCATAGCCCGTATTCCACATTTCCGGCAGGACAATCAGATCCGGCTTCAGTTCGGTTTTCATCGCTTGTTCCATTAAAGCTCGGATATGACTGCGGTTTTCCGGGGGATTTCCTATCTCTATATGAGCTTGTATGAGTGCAACACTGAACGGCTGAGCTTCCTGATACGTCAAAATCCTTCATCCTCCTTGTGAGCCGGAGCTTTCTGCGACCCATTATCCGGTATTTTCCCCCATCATAGCCCGATCAGTCTGGATTACGCAACTATGCAAGCTTAATTCCTCCTATACAACTCGGTAAAATCGTGATAGATTATTTCTTAAACTATTCCAAAAGGTCGTGTGTATTGATGACTCATTTTTCTATTCCCTCCGCTGACGTCATGAAACAGTTACCCACTCAATTTTTTGCCACACTTGTACAAAATGTAAACCGTGAAATTGCGGCGGGACATGATGTCATTAATCTCGGACAAGGGAACCCGGACACCCCCACTCCTTCTCATATTGTAAAAGCTTTGCAGGAATCAGCGGATAACCCGCTGTATCATAAATATTCGCCATTTCGCGGTTACAGCTTTCTCAAGGAAGCCGTTGCCCAGCGCTATCAGGAGGATTACGGTGTGACGCTCAACCCTGAAACCGAGGTCGCCATCCTGTTTGGCGGAAAAACAGGTTTGGTTCAGCTGCCGCAAGTCTTACTCAATCCCGGCGATGTGTGTCTCGTACCTGATCCCGGCTACCCGGACTACTGGTCTGGCGTAGCCTTGGCTAAAGCGGAAATGTCTTTTCTCCCATTAAAGGAAGAGAACCGTTTTCTGCCCGATTATGAAGCCATTTCTGAGAAAGAACGCCGCCGCGCCAAGTTAATGTTCCTTAACTATCCGAATAATCCAACCTCGGCAACGGCCCCACTTTCTTTTTACGAGGATACGGTTGAATTCGCGCAACGTAACGGTATTGTGGTTGCCAGTGATTTCGCCTATGGCGCTATTGGATTTGATGGCGAACGTCCGGTGAGCTTCCTCCAGGCAGAGGGTGCTAAAGACGTGGGAATTGAGTTCTATACCTTGTCCAAAACGTACAATATGGCGGGCTGGCGTGTTGGTTTCGCGCTCGGTAATGCCGAAATCATCTCGATGATTAATCTGCTACAGGATCATATTTATGTAAGCTTGTTTGGCGGCATTCAGGCAGCAGCGGCGACAGCCCTGACGGCCTCGCAGAACTGCGTAGGCGAGCTGGTAGCCCGCTATGAATCACGCCGTAACGCTTTTTATGATGCACTTGGGCAAATAGGCTGGAAGGCGACGCGCCCAAGCGGCTCCTTTTTCAGTTGGCTGCCTGTGCCGCAGGGCTATACTTCGGCTTCTTTTGCCGATCTGCTGTTGCGGGAAGCCAAGGTGGCTGTCGCTCCAGGGATCGGCTTCGGAAGCGGCGGCGAAGGATATGTGCGAGCGGGGCTGCTGAGCTCAGAAGCTCGACTGACCGAGGCGGCTGATCGAATTGGCAAGCTAAACCTGTTTGGTTAAGCCGTATTTTCCAGCTACAACTTCTTTGCCAAACCTGGTCTTTTCGTGGTATTCTGTATCCAATATCATTTAGCGCGTTGAAGGGACTATTAAGAGAGACTCGGTCCTGTTCAGAGAGTAAATTCCGATAGGCTGCAAGAATTTACCTGGACTCTCTCCCAACTCCTATCCCCGAGCGCCCTGCGCAATCAGGCGGTCCCTGCCGTTAACAGGTTTCAAGTGGGATGATCATGAATCATCAATGAAGGTGGTACCGCGGAAGCACAAACTTTCGTCCTTTGCATACAAAGGATGGAAGTTTTTTTGCATTAAAAAGAGTAAAATTAAGGAAGTGGACGTCTTGTCAACACGAATCGTCATTAAAATCGGAAGCAGCTCTCTGACTGGAGTGGAAGGTGGTTTGAATCGGGAAGCCATCGCTTATTTTGCCCGGGAAATCAGCTTGCTTCGTGCAAAAGGTCATGAAGTGCTGCTGGTTACATCAGGCGCAGTAGCCGCCGGATTCAGGGAGATTGGGTACCCGTTTCGCCCTAAGCTATTGCATGAAAAGCAGGCGGCAGCGGCTGTTGGCCAAGCTCTTCTCATGCAGGCCTATGAGCAGGCTTTTAAAGATTTTGACCTAGTGATCGCGCAGGTTCTGCTAACCCGTAGTGACTTTTTGAGCCGCAAACGGATGAATAATGCCGGAATGACCGTAGAAGAATTGCTGCGCCAGCAGGTTATCCCGATCTTTAACGAAAATGATACTGTATCGATTGACGAATTGAAATTCGGCGATAACGATATGCTGTCCGCGCTGGTTGCCAATCTGGTCAAAGCTCAGCATCTGATTATCATTACGGACACCGATGGCGTATATACGGCAGATCCGCGCAAACATCCGAATGCCGTACGTTTTGAACGTATCGAAGAAATTACAGAGGAGATTTATGCATTAGCTGGAGGTTCTGGATCGTCTGTAGGTACCGGCGGCATGCGATCCAAGATCGAAGCTGCCAAAGTCGCTACACGCGGCGGTGTACCTGTATATGTGGGACGCGTAAGCGCGAATGGTGATCTAGACGCAGCCGTCGAAGGACACGGACCGGGAACTTATTTTGACACCCACCTCTCTTCACTTCCGATGAAAAAACAGTGGCTTGGATTTATGTCCACCCCTCTGGGCGCAGTTCATGTAGACGAAGGGGCTGAGGAAGCGTTGGTTCACGGAGGACACAGTCTACTTCCGGTTGGCGTACGACGTGTCGAGGGCAGCTTTCATGCCGGAGATGTCGTTGAGGTGCTCGGACCGGAAAATAAAGTGTTAGGACGCGGCATCGTCAATTATGACGATGAACAGCTCCGAAATGTACAAGGATTACCCAGCGGCGAGGTTGTGGGCAAAATTGGTCCCATTCACCGGCTTGAGGTGATCCACAGGGATGAATGGATTACATTATGTATGTAGGGAGGCCGTAACATGAGTGATTTAACGACTAACACAGCTACAACCGAGGAGAATCAGTTTAGCGAAGTACGAACCAAAGCGAATCTTGCCAAAAAAAGTGCCGGGGTCATGAACCGACTGACTACAGCACAAAAAAACGAAGCATTGCTTGCTATGGCTGAAGCTCTAGTAAACCATACTGAAGAGCTGATTGCAGCAAACCATAATGACCTGAAACGTGGACGGGAACAGGGAACATCGGAATCGCTGCTCGACCGCCTCAAGCTGACCGAGGACCGAATCGGAGCTATTGCCGAAGGATTACGCCAAATTGTGGCACTGCCTGACCCGGTCGGCGACACCCTTGAGCAAATTGAACGTCCAAACGGTCTGCGAATTGAGAAGATACGTGTACCGCTGGGTGTCATCGGCATCATATATGAAGCGCGTCCAAATGTAACCGTGGATGCCGCGGGCCTGTGCTTGAAAACAGGCAATCCGGTTGTGCTACGCGGTGGTTCGGCCGCCCTCTTCTCCAACCGCAAGATTATCGAAGTACTCCAGCAGGCACTAGACGCAACCGCTGTGCCACGCGAGGCACTTCAACTTATTGAAGATTCAGACCGTGCCTCGGTCAACGAAATGCTCACCTTGAACGGCTTGCTGGATGTAATTATTCCACGCGGCGGGCGTTCACTCATTCAAAATGTCGTTCAGAACGCTACCGTACCTGTCATCGAAACCGGAGCTGGTGTATGCCATACCTTTTTGGACGCTACAGCGGATACCGCAATGGCCGAAGCGATTACACTGAATGCCAAGGTGCAAAGACCGTCCGTGTGTAACTCAATGGAAACATTGCTCGTACACTCGGATTATGCAAAAGCACATTTAACAGAATTGGCAGAACGCTTTCGTGATGCGGGGGTTGAGCTACGCGGCTGTGCACGCACACGAGAATTGGCTCCTTGGGCTGTTCCTGCTACAGAAGAGGATTATGGCACCGAGTATAATGATTACATTATGAACGTAAAGGTCGTGGACAATCTGGACGAAGTACTGGAGCATATTGCCCGTTACGGTACGATGCATTCAGAGTGTATTGTCACCGAGGACAAAGCCCATGTCGAGCGTTTTCTGCAAGAAGTGGACGCGGCAGCCGTGTACCACAATGCATCCACTCGCTTCACGGATGGCTTCGAATTTGGGTTTGGTGCCGAGATCGGAATTAGCACACAAAAATTACATGCCCGCGGTCCAATGGGATTGCCTGCCTTGACTTCAACCAAATATCGCGTGTACGGTACTGGACAAATCAGGGAATAATAACTTAAATCAATCTGTATCCTTGGAGGTTATGAATCTATGTGTGAATCACAAACAAAGGTTTTAATTAATGAGCAAATTACATTTTTCGGGGCAGGATCAATGGCAGAGGCTATTATTCGCGGAATGACGGCTCGTTCTGTTGTCAAACCTAGTGGTATTACTGTCATCAACCGCAGTAATCAGGCTCGCCTTGAGGAACTTCAAAAGCAATATGGAGTCTTGTTCCAAACCGAGGATGCCGCCAAAACCGAGCTTCTGCGTCGTTCTCCGGTCATTGTGCTTGCCATGAAGCCCAAGGATGCTGCACAAGCACTTGGACAGCTCGGCCCACTTCTGTCTGATGAGCAGCTGATCATTTCGGTAATCGCCGGATTGTCTATTCGTACGATGCAAACGTTGCTGGGTCGCAAGCAGCCGATCGCACGGACGATGCCCAATACATCCAGCTCAATTGGGCTGGGAGCCACAGGTATTAGCTTTTCCAAGGAGATCAGCGAAAACCAGCGTAAAAACGTGCTTACAATGTTCGAATCTGTAGGTACGGTAACGGTTATAGAAGAAGAGAAAATGGATGTTTTGACCGGGATATCTGGAAGCGGCCCTGCGTATGTCTACTACCTGATGGAAGCCATGATTGCCGGAGGAATCCGTGGTGGCTTGACCCCTGAGCAAGCGCACGAACTAACGGTGCAAACCGCGCTTGGAGCGGCACGTATGGTGCAGCAAACCGGAGAGGAGCCTTCTGCCCTTCGCCACAAAATTATGTCTCCTAATGGCTCTACGGTAGCTGCATTGGAAATGCTGGACAAAGGTGACTTCTACGAAACGGTGATTGCGGCGGTGCAGCGGTGCGCTGAACGATCCCGCGAGATGGGAGCTGTACTCAAGGAGGGAATTGAATGAGCTATTGCTTGGCGACCTACCGGGTATACGATGACAAAGCCGATTTTAACCAAAAGGCCCAATCTATTGCCATCGGCATGACGGTGGGCAGCTGGACTGAGCTCCCGCAAGCCAAACGGGACGCGATGCAAAAGCATCTTGGCTCGGTTCATTCTGTGGATATTCACGATGGAGGTCCCGGTGAACGGTACGCGGACCTGACCATCGCTTACCCGGATGTCAACTTCAGCCGAGACATTCCCGCTCTGCTGGTCACGGTCTTCGGCAAAATTTCGATGGACGGCCGAATTAAGCTAACGAAGCTGGGTTTCTCGGAAGCATTCCGCTCTGCTTTTCCAGGACCGAAATTCGGTATCAGTGGCTTGCGCGAGCAGCTTGGCGTGTATGATCGCCCCCTGCTCATGAGCATTTTCAAATCTGTGATTGGACTCAATTTGGACGAACTTCGTGAACAGTTTACACGGCAGGCTATCGGTGGCGTTGATCTGATCAAGGACGACGAGATCTTATTTGAAAACGCGTTGACGCCGATTGAAAAACGTGTCGAAGCCTGCATCAAAGCCGCCGAAGCGGCTGAGCGTGAAACCGGTAAAAAGCTGCTGTATGCCGCTAATTTAACTGGACCGACCTCGCAGCTTAAGACGCAAGCTCTCAAGGCCATTGATGCGGGTGCCAACGCGTTACTGTTTAACGTGTTGGCCTACGGTTATGATGTGCTGCATGAACTTAGCAGCGATCCCGCCGTCTCGGTGCCGATTGCAGCCCATCCTTCGTTAGCGGGTGCTGCTTATCCATCGCCGCATTATGGTATATCGGCGTCCGTCCTGCTCGGTCAGCTTATGCGGCTGGCTGGCGCTGACCTCGTGCTCTTCCCTTCTCCCTACGGCTCAGTGACGATGCCGCGTGACGAAAACATGGCAATCCGCGATGAGCTGATCAACCCTGATCTACCGCTGAAGGCCAGCATGCCTGTCCCTTCCGCAGGGATTCACCCGGGCCTCGTGCCGCTCATTGTACGTGATTTTGGTACTGACGTTGTTGTCAACGCTGGGGGCGGCATTCACGGACATCCGCTGGGTACAGAAGCTGGTGGGCGCGCCTTTGTGCAGGCGATTGAAGCGGTACAGAAGAATGTCCCCCTGGCAGAATATGCCCGTACTCACCCCGAGCTGCAATCTGCGCTCGACACATGGGGAGGCGAACGATGAGCATAGCAAAAAAGCCCGTCATTTTTTGCGATTTTGACGGGACAATTACGAACAGCGACAATATTGTCGCCATCATGAAGCATTTTCAGCCTACAGGCTGTGAGCCCATCATGCATCAAATCGTAAATGGGCATACATCCATTCGTGAAGGCGTAGGTGCGATGTTCGCCCTGATGCCTTCGGAACAAAAGGACGAAATTATCTCATATGTACTTGGACAAGCTGGTATACGCGAGGGCTTTGCACGCTTTTTGGACTATGTACGAGAGCAGCAGATTCAATTTTTCGTCACCAGTGGAGGCATTGATTTTTTTATTGATCCATTGCTAAAACCCTTTGACATTCCACACGACCACGTCTATTGCAACGGAGCGGATTTTTCCGGGGAGCGCATCCAGATTACTTGGCCGCATCCATGTGAGGAACCGTGTACAAATGATTGTGGCATGTGTAAAACGACTGTGATTCGTCAATATCCTTCCGAACAATACGAACGGATTTTGATCGGCGACAGCCTGACCGATTTTGAAGGAGCCAAAATTGCCGATCTTGTGTACTCCCGTTCGCATCTGACTTTAAAGTGTCAAGAGCTTGGCGTATCACATGTACCCTTTGAAACATTTGATGACATTATCGAGGATTTAAAGCAAAAACAGGAGCAAGGGGTGCTGTAAATGAGTTTTAACTTGGCAGACATTAGATTGGAAGAAAAACGCCGCGCACTGGAAGAACTCGCTGATGTCAAAGAACTATTCGCAGCTCGCAACTGGTTCCCAGGCACGAGCGGCAATTTGTCGATCCGAATCGGTGACTTTCATCCCGAACAATTTTATTTTGCAGTGACCGCCAGCGGTAAGGATAAAACCAAGCGTACTCCGGAAGATTTTCTGTTCGTAGACCAGTACGGAAAAGCGGCAGAAGCGACAAACCTCAAGCCAAGCGCAGAGACGCTTATACATTGCGAAATTTACCGCCTAACAGGCTGCGGAGCCGTTTTTCATGTGCATACCGTGTTTAATAATCTGATTTCCGAATATTACGGTGAGCAAGGCGCTGTACCTATCCAAGGTATTGAGCTGATCAAGGCTTTTAACATTTGGGACGAAAATGCTGCGATTGATATTCCTGTGCTGCCTAATTACGCAGATATTGCCTCGATTGCCAAGCTGGTGCCCAGTGTGCTAAATGATCAGGTGCCTGGAATTTTATTGCGTAACCACGGCATTTATGCGTGGGGCCGTAATGTATTTGAGGCTAAAAAGCATTTGGAGGCGTTTGAATTTTTGTTTGAAACGACCTATCGCTCCCTGCTACTGAAAACTTTGAAGTAAATAAACTCATAAATATCAAAGATGCTTATCATTATTTGTAAAAGTGGCCATTGAATATCGAGAACGGAGCCTAAGCGATAGCACAGGAACGTTCTCTTTTTTATTATTAGGGTATTCTATTCTACTAGCCACATAAAATCTTAGGCATGCTGTAAAAAAACGCCCCCTATTGGGGACGCTCCAGCGTGAATTGCTCTCCTAGCTTCGCATAGTTGTTCCCAGCCAACCGACTTACTGGACGCAACTCCTTAGCAATCACATACGTATTTTGGTATGCTTCCTCGGACAAATGATACTGCACTACGCGTCCGATTAACAGATCACAGGCAGGTGAGTCCTCCTTGCCTCCCAACGGTATAACTTGTTCCAGAATACATTCCATGCGTATTTTCGCTTCTGCCACACCGGGAACTTCGATTTTTGTACTTTTGACTGGGGTAAGGCCTGCCAGTGCAACCTCACTCTCCTGCGGCAACAGACGGGAAGCCGTCACATTCACCGCTCCCACATTGTCCTCGTCTGTGATATGTACGACAAATGCCTTGTGCTCCATCGCATTACGTGCTGTATCTTTGGATACTCCATCGACACGTTGTACGGATACAGACAGCAGTGGCGGTTCAGAGGCTACGATGGAAAAATAACTGAACGGCGCACCATTCAGCACCCCTTCGCTGCTCAAAGTCGTTACAAAGGCTACCGGCCTTGGGATGATACTTCCGGTCAACAGCTTATAATTTTCACGCCCTGTAAGCGTATCAGGATTCAATGAAATCATTTTTCTCCCTCATTTCCGATCACAATCGCTATTCGACTGCACATCATCAAGTTTCGCCTGATAAGCAAATACACCATTAGCTAGCAACATGGATGACATCTCAGGCTTCCCTTCCAGTATCGCGTGAATGATACGAAATGTAAAGTTGGAGCCGGAAGATCTCCCTATTTTTCAATTATATTTCCTCGGCTATCGCGCACAGTAACCGTAATTCCCTCAGGTACAGCAATCGTAACATCAAGCTGCTGCTGAGTCTGCATAAAACGTGTCGGAATTTGACCCAGTAATACATACAATGTATCGCCGATTTGCTTGGTCTGGTATAAATCTTGTCCTTTTATTTCATCCTCTTTACCTGTGTATACATAACTTCCGAACACATGCACCTCCGGTGAGGTGGTTGCGTCAATTTTGACCGCATAAGGATCTTCTCCCTGTACAATCACCTTGGTCACTTCGGCAGGCAGTTTTTCATGCCAGTCTGGGAGAACCCTTGTTTCCTGAACCGAACTCATTATTTCTCTGACTTGCGGAGTGATCCCAAATGAACTGACCAAGGCAAATCCGATACAGCAAAAAACCAATACCGCCGTAATAAACATACTGAATAAATCATAACGAATGCGCTCACGCGTCCCTTTCCAAGCAGTATACATTAAAATTTCCAATCCCAGCAAAACAAAAACGACAGGCCACCAGGTTAACGCCTGGTCCAGAATGCCCGCTCCCCAAAACTTGGAGGCAAACGTTACGCCCCCCAGCAGAACAAGGAAAAGTCCCATTGACAGCCTTCCAACTTTCCACACCCCTGCCGGAGTGTTTGACGCTTTAGAGGAGCTATTTTTGTTAGATGATGTACCCAATATACCTGTGGCACCTCCTCCATCGCTATGAGGATGATGGACTCCCTTTAAGGGAGCCTCACTCTTTGAAAATTCAGTATCCATTCTATTGCTTCTCCTTTACTCGTTTAGATTTGGAATTCCCAATCATCATCCAAATACCACCGCCGATCAACAATAAGGATACGATAATCGTCCGTAGATACATGTCAACCAAATTATAAATCTCTCTGTTTGGAAACAGACGATCCAGAGTAGGAACTAGTACGTTGATTAAGATGTAATAGGCGCCCAGCAATAGTAACCCCAAGCCTACCCAGCGGTGATATTGTGCAAACATACCGATCACAGGTTTGTCGATCAGCGGCTCCCGTCCATAACGGCTTACTTGCTGCAATGCATCAAAAAAACTGTAAAACCAAACCACCGGAAGCAAGAATAAAAAGAGTGAAAGATGCAGCACATCCAGTACATAGATGCCTCCTAAAAACAAAAGCATGAGTTGGAGTCCGCGCTTTTGCAAACCTATATACATATGTCCGGCACCGGGAAATACCGATAAAATGGTAGCCAGCATTTTACTTCGACGTCCCTCGATTCTTCCATGCTCCAGTTCCTCAAACAAAGTCCGGTCCTGAAGAATTTCTCCAGCTTGTTTGCGATGTACATGCTGCACCGCATCAAACATGCAATACAGCCAAATAATCGGCAACACGCCCGCAAAGGCCAAAAATCCGGATTCGTTAGTAATGCTAGTAATAAAGATAAGAATCGCACCAAAGCCAAAGAAGGACAGTAAAAAAGACAAACCACGCTGCATCAGCCCCAAATGGAGGTGTCCCAATCCAGGAATGAACGACAGCAAAATCGTAAAAAAGCGCTCATTCTCCGATCCTCTTTGAAAAGCAGGTGATCCTGCCATACCATAGTGTCCTTGTTGATAATGGTTATTATAGCCCGGGCCATATCCCATTCCTGCTCCCGGTACATCCGTATCTGCGTGTGTTGCCCCCTCCGGTACCTCCCCTGTTAAACCAGCCTGTCCATAAGGTCCATTTTGCGAGTAAAAATCATATGGATTGGGCCCTGCATGAGGGGGGTATGGAGCAGCGACTGCACGAGGATCATAACGCAACAAGCTAATCATGATATGCAGCATGCTGAGTCCCCAAAAAAGGGCGGCAACAAACATACCGAATAATAAAGGCGATTCGTCTCTTACTACGAATGCAAGAAATAATCCTCCTGCCAAACATCCGAAAAACAAAATGGTGTATACAAACACATTGGCTTTTCGGGTCCAGTAATAGTGTCCCACACCGGGAATGATGTTCAATAGAAATGCCAAGAGCTTGCTTCTTTCCGTATAAGGCATCGCTACACTTCCTTTCTATTTATGGGATTTTGATAAAGTTCCCAATTGAAGGTTGCTATTTTTGAGTTTTTTCATCTCAGCCTTTATCCGATGATTTAGGGCTTTAATTTATCGAGCCAGGTTGTTGTAGCTCGCATGACCTCTTCACTGTAAGAAACGCGTTCTTTTGGAGGAATCGGCTTTCCGTCTGTTTGCGGCATCATTTTGTCAAAGGCTCCACTGGACAACAAGATCAACGTTAGACTTGCGGCGACAACATAATGAAACACAGGTTTTTCAAACCAGCGGCGTTTTTTGAACATAACTTGACTCGGTTCAGCTTCTATCTCGGGAAGAACGGCCATTACCTGATCTGTGAAGCGCTCCGTATCCATCCAGGCAGAATAATCTTTTAAAGTTGACTCCAGTTGCTCCAGTGCAACAAGATATAACATCAGCGCCTGTTCGTCTTCCAGCAGTAGCTTTTCCAGCCGGGCAGATTCTTCTATCGTGCAAGTTCCTGCAATGTAAGCATGCCAGTCATTCGATTTCCCTTCAATCCACGGTTTATCTTGTTGGTCAGTCATTGCCATTCCTCCTCCTTCCAGTGATTTCGAATCCATAGCCGCGCCCGATAGAGTCTCGACTCTACTGTTTTTAAAGCTACCTGCGTCTCTTCTGCAATTTGATCGTAAGTTTTGCCCTGCATATAATAGGCTTGAATAATATCCCGATGTTGCTGGGGCAACTGGGCAATTTTTTGCGATAGTTCTACAGTTTGCTCCTCGCGGATGAGACGGGCCAGCACATCCTCATCCCGGGAAGGGAGCTGTACAAGGGATTGTGCCACGTCTATAAGCTCTGCGGGTCGTCTGTCCTGTTTGCGCTTAATATCCAGCGCTTTGTGGAGCGCAATTCGGCTCAGCCACGTTTTAAATCCTTCGTTCCGGTATTGGGGGAGAGACTTGTACACCTGAACGAACGCCTCCTGCGCGGCATCTTCGGCTTCCTTGCTGTCATGCAGTACCGAATAGGCGATATGAAATACATGCTTGCTGTACAGCTCTACGATCTCACGGAACGCCTGCCGGTCACCGGACCGTATTCGTTCAATGATTCTCTCTATATCAATGACGCTCTCCCCCTTCCCAATACTATAGACGCCAGGAAATTTCCTTCCCCTGCATATTTCGAAAAAAAATATTTAAAAAAGGACACACCCTCCTGACGGAATGGTGTGTCCTCTATCATTAAAGCCTATTTAGACCGATATATCAATTGCGTCCGCCACCACGGAATCGCTGGGCGTATTCTTTGGCATCCTGTGCATTACGAACACGGTTTCGGCTCCACTCCAGCAAAATACGGTCTATATACCGGAAATGTACTTTCCCTGCAAATACCGCTTCCTTCAAAGCCAGCAAAATCAGCTCCTCGGGATACCGATCCTGATCCACCCAGCTGGTGATCGTCTCGTATTCCATCGGTGACAATGGGCGCCCGAATTCTTTCTCAAAAATCGTGAACAAATTCCGTTCTTCTGTAAGCGGGGATTCTGATATTCCATTCAGTAAATCCGGCTTTCCGGCAAACAAAATGTCATCTTCATCGTGCTGCTCATTACGCTCAGCGATCATACATTCTGCCAACTTACGGTACAGCCCCGTCAAATTGTAACGTTCGAATTGTACGGATGAGCTGCGGTCTTCTACGGAATCGATTCTCAAAAATCCTTCTTTCATGAGCTTACTGAAATAGAGTGCGATTTCGTTCGCAGTGCATCCGATACGTGACTGCAATTGTTCCCATGTCGGAAATTCATTACGTTCCGCTTGTTTAAAGGCAAGCAACTGCATCAGTAGCAGCATTTCACCATCCGTCAGCCGAAGTGTCCGATAATGCTTGAGCAGGGCGTAGGGAATCTGGACCATTCCGGCTTCCATAGCAAAGGCTACTCCCTCCGCCCATTCTGCCGCTGATGTCTTGTCGAATGATCCGGTCATCGGTTACGGATACAAACGATACAGCATACGTGGGAACGGAATCGTTTCACGTACATGATCGAGTCCACAAATCCATGCTACTGTACGCTCCAGGCCCAGTCCAAAGCCGGAATGCGGAACGGTACCATAGGTGCGCAGATCCATATACCATTGGTAGGCTTCACGAGCCAAGTTATGCTCGTTAAAACGTTCTTCCATCAATGCTGGATCATCAATCCGTTGGGAACCCCCGATAATTTCGCCGTAGCCTTCAGGAGCGATCATATCGGCGCACAAAACAACCTCTGGACGGGTCGGGTCGGGTTTCATATAGAATGCCTTAATGTGAGTCGGCCAATGTGTAATGAACACAGGCTTGTTATATCTTTCAGCAATCGCCGTTTCATGAGGAGCACCAAAGTCTTCTCCCCATGGGATATCGAAACCTTCACCTTGAAGGAAGGCAATCGCCTCATCATACGTAATACGTGGGAATTCGCCTTGAATTTGCTCCAGCTTCGAAACATCGCGTCCGATTGTTTCAAGCTCCTTCGCACAATTTTTCAGAACAGATTGCACGATATGACTTACAAACTGCTCCTGAACGCGCAAGGATTCTTCATGATCCACAAAAGCCATCTCAGGCTCGATCATCCAGAACTCAATCAGGTGACGACGTGTTTTAGACTTTTCCGCACGGAAAGTTGGACCAAAGGAATATACTTTGCCCAGCGCCATTGCCGCGGCTTCCATATACAACTGCCCGCTTTGTGTCAAATACGCATCTTCATCAAAATATTTAATGTGGAACAATTCTGTTGTGCCTTCTGCAGAGGAAGGAGTCAAAATGGGTGGGTCCACCTTCGTAAAGCCGTTGCCGTTAAAGAATTCCTGTACCGCACGGATAATTTCCGCCCGTACGATCAGAACAGCACGTTGCTTGGCGGAACGCAGCCACAAGTGACGATGATCCATCAGGAAATCTACACCATGCTCTTTGGGTGTAATCGGGTAGTTTTCGGTCAAATGAATAATTTCAATGCCTGTAACCGTTAATTCAAAGCCCGATTGGCTACGCGGTTCTTCACGCACCACTCCAGTAACGTAAAGGGAGCTCTCTTGAGTCAAGGATTTGGCGTCATTCCAAATATCCTCGGACACTTCGCTTTTCACGATAACCCCTTGAATATACCCGCTACCATCGCGCAGTTGCAGGAACTGAATTTTACCACTAGATCGTTTATTGTTTACCCAAGCACCGATTGTAACCGTTTCCCCTACATGGCGGCCCACTTGGGCAATCGTACTTTTATTCGTCATGACCGTCTCTCTCCTCTTAACCGAAAATCAAACAGCCCTTCCCCCTGGGTCAGGCTGTTTGCTCTCGCTGTTTGGTGCATGCGGAACTCAAACGTAAGTCCGCATGCATAAAGTTTATACTTTCGAACCGAACTACTGAACCAGACGGAACGTGTCACGGGCAATAACCAGTTCTTCGTTCGTTGGAATGATCAGTACTTCTACCTTTGAATTTGCAGTTGTAATCCGGCGAGGCTCGCCAGAACGAATAGCATTCAACGATTCATCCAGCTCGATACCGAGGAATGTCAATTGCTCCAACACTCTCTTACGCAGAACGATGGAGTTCTCGCCTACACCTGCTGTAAATGCAATTACGTCTACCCCGTTCATTGCGGCAGCATACGATCCAATGTATTTGCGCAGACGGTATTCATACATTTCGAATGCCAATGTAGAATTAGCTTCGCCTTTTTCCATACCTTCTGTGATTTCACGCATGTCACTGCTGATACCGGAAATAGCTAAAAGTCCACTATGCTTGTTCAGCATGGAATTGACTTCATTGACAGTCAATTCTTCTTTGTTCATGACATAAGGTACGATTGCTGGGTCCAAATCACCACTACGAGTACCCATCATAAGACCTTCCAGTGGAGTCATACCCATGGAAGTATCAACAGACAAACCGCCTTGAACTGCTGTTACACTACCACCATTACCGATATGACAAGTGATAATCTTCAGGTCTTCCAAAGGACGACCAAGGAATTTAGCAGCTTCCTTACTTACAAAATCATGGGAAGTGCCGTGGGCACCGTAACGACGAACCTTATACTTATTGTACAACACTCTTGGAATGGCGTACATATAAGCTTTTTCAGGCATGGTTTGATGGAACGAGGTATCAAATACCACAACCTGCGGTACATCTGGCATATTCAATTCAGCCGCTTTAATCCCCATCATGGAAGCAGGGTTATGCAGTGGTGCCAGGTCAAACAAGCGGCGGATTTCACTCTTCGCTTCAGGCGTTACAACTGCAGACTGTTTGAAGATTTCGCCTCCATGAACCACACGGTGGCCTACAGCCTGAATTTCACTAGTACTGGAGATTACACCATGTTCAGCATCTGTGAGTGCGTTCAGCACTTTACGGATGGCTGTAGTATGTTCCAAAATTTCGCTAACTTCGGTGTATTCTTCTTTATTGGTTGGCTTATGCGTAAGAATGGAGGAATCCATACCGATGCGCTCTACCAATCCTTTTGCCAGAACGGACTCGTCCGTCATATCATACAATTGGTATTTCAGGGAAGAACTCCCTGCATTGATTACGAGAATTTTCATATCCGGTCACCATCCTTGTCGTACTTAAAGAAGCCTTCGCCCGATTTCACGCCCAGATTACCTGCACGCACCATTTTCTTCAGTACGATGGACGGACGATATTTCAATTCGCCGAATTCACGGAACATACGCTCCAGAGCAGCCAAAACGGAATCTAGACCAAAGCGGTCAGCCATTTCCAAAGGACCGCTTTGGAAGTTATAGCCGATTCGCATAGCGTCATCAATATCTTCAGCGGAAGCCACGCCCTCTTGAAGTACATGGGCCGCTTCGTTAATCAGCAGACAGATAATCCGGCTTGTTACGAATCCAGGAGATTCATAAATCATGACTCCTTTTTTCTCCACTATTTCTTCCACGAACATTTTAGTGTGTTCAAATGTATCGTCCGAAGTTTTCAAACCACGAATAATTTCTACAAGATCAATACGGGATACTGGATAAATAAAGTGCATACCAATAACACGCTCAGGATACTTAGTCGAGCTAGCAAGCTCGGTCAGGCTCAGCGTAGATGTATTACTTGCAAGAATAATATTGCTTGGACACACATAATCTAGCTCTTGGAACACTGCTTTCTTCTCGTCCAGATTCTCTGTAATAGTCTCAATGACCATATCGCAGCTGCCGAGCTCCGCCAAATGGATTACTTTTTGAATACGGGATAAGATCAATTTTTTCTCAGCTTGAGTAATTGCCCATTTTTCCAGTTGTTTGTCCAGACTCGTTTCAATCATATTGTAGGCGTAGTCTAGTTTCTCTGGTGTCTGCTCTACCAGCAGCACATCGATTCCTTTGGACGCGAGCATTTCAGAAATCCCCTGTCCCATGGTGCCGCCGCCGATGACGCCGATTTTTTTAAATTGCATGATTCTTTACTCCACCCTTTCCTGGTCACTCTCATATATTGTATCCTTCTTTGTCGAAAAATACATGTTTATGTCCCAATAGATAATAATATCTTAGCACGGACTAAAAGTAAAAAAAAATAACCAGCATAAAAAATTATGCTGGTAATAAAGCATTTTCACTAAATTGACATCTAAATTGGTCTCCAGACAGAGTTTCTTCCTTCATTAGGATGTCAAGTGAGTTGTCGAACACAGGACGATGCTTTTCCAGCAACTCCAAAGTTCGGGTATGCAGGTCAGCCATAATCTCGCCATTTTCCCGCATAAGTTCTTCTTTGGTTACCATTTCCATGTTAATAATGCCAAGTGAAGTCAAACCGGAAGTCATCATCGTATGGACGATATTCAGCGCCTGCTCAAAATCATTACTTGAGCCGGTACTGCGACCGCCATAGTACATTTCTTCCGCTGTGGCCCCTGCGAGCGAGATCATGATCTGCTCCTCCAGGAACTGCTTGGTGTATAAATAATGCTCTTGCTGTGGATTGTGGCGCACATAGCCAAGCGCTTTTCCACGTGGGCTAAGTGCTACCTGGCTTACGCTACCGGGACGAACAATTTCGGCCATAATAGCATGTCCTAGTTCATGAATCGCTACACGTTTTTTCTCTTCCAACGTCGATTCTCGATCTGTCTTTTCACCCATCATTACTTTGTCAATTGCCATCGACAGATGCTTCTGCGCAATCATTTTCTGATCCTGTCTCATCGCATAGATTGCCGCTTCATTCATCACGCTCTCCAGCTGTGCGCCGGAAAACCCGTAAGATTCCTCAGCAATTTTGTCCAGATTCGCATCTTCCTGAATCGGTTTGTTTTTGGCATGAATTTTAAGAATATGAAGACGGCCCTTCTTATCAGGCAAATCCACTTGAATATGACGGTCAAAACGCCCTGGACGCGTTAAGGCACTGTCCAGCATTTCTTTACGGTTTGTTGCTGCAATGATCAAAATCCGCGGTGTATCTGCCGAATAAATGCCATCCATTTCTGTCAGCAACTGATTCAAAGTCTGATCATATTCTCGTTGCTGTCCACCCTCACGCTTACCACCAATTACGTCGATCTCGTCAATAAAAATAATCGCATTTTCCTTCTTTTCCTTGGCTGCACGAGTACGTGCCTCCCGAAACAACTCACGGACACGACCCGCACCAACACCAACGTACATTTCAACAAATTCACTACCTGAGGCTGCAACAAATACAGAATTAGTATAGTGTGCGGCTGCTTTCGCCATCAGTGTTTTCCCTGTTCCCGGAGGACCTGTGAGCAGAACACCTTTTAATGGACGGATACCAAACTTAGAAATTTCATCATGTCGATTCAAAAAGTCCAGGGCCTCACGCAACTCCTGTTTAGCGCTTTCCTGCCCACCGATTTCCTCAAAAGTCAGCTTGTCCGGACCATTTTTTTTGCGTTTACGTTCTTGCCCAGCACCTACGGCCAAGCCACCACGTGCATGCATGAGCATTAACAAGCCGCTGAGCATCACGCCAGCAACTAGAAGAGGGATAATATTCACCCCAATAAAAACGAGAAATATAATAGTCACCGGCACTATGCCGATTAATGTTTCCTTGATCCATCTAGGCATTAGGCCATACCCCCATTTGCTGAGATTGACGTGGCAAAACGATAAATTTGGTCGCTTTCCCTTCGCTGAGTCGGATATAGACATTGTTCGAATCCATGTCGGTATCAGCTTTGATACCCGTCTTTTTCTTTTTCATCTGCTCAACTGTAGATGAAATTTGAGTATACTTTTTATTTTCCATCGCTTCGGCTACAGGAAACATAGCCTCAGACCACCATTGATTCAGTGCTGAATTGGAACGATCTTCAATATCCAGCTTAATGGTACGGCTGCCAATGATGGTTTGTCCTTTTTGCTTAACCACATCGACTAATCCGGCCACATCCGCCTGCGGTTTGAGATCTAGTTTCAATACAACCTGATCCTGTTTAATATCTATTTGAGCGCTTGTCACGCCTGGATATTGAGAAACCAGTTTTTCCAGAGGGCTTTGCATTGTAACCTGACGGTAAATGAACCATCCCCCAAATAGCAGCAAAGCTGCCAAAACTGCCGCCACAACGATAGGAACTGCACGCAATTTCAAACAACATCCTCCTCTCAAAATGTAAAACCCAGAAGAAACGGGACGAATGTCAACAAACAACCAAATTGCATGATCTTACAGCGATCAGCAATTCTTTTTTCTATCATTTTTGTCTATCACTTATAAAATATAGTATATCATAACGTATATCTAATATCGAAGGCAATGTGTGGAGGAGTTGTGATGAGGCAAAATCTTTGGTTAAGGTGGAGGCGAGACGATGCGTGTAGGATTTGATCTTACGATCGCTGTTGCCACCGGATTTTTTTCGATTAGATTCTTACGGAGAAAATCCGGCGGCAAAGGCGAACGCTCCGCTTCTCCAGATTCAAATCTTTCACTCCGTACTGCCCGCCATAAAGATGAATTTGCCCTAGAGAGAAAATGGATTGGTAAAGATGCTTCACTGGCTTTCAGCCCATTTTACGGCATAGCAAGACTAAAAGACGTAAATACGAATTTCATCGCATTTACGTCTTTTTCTTAAGCTTTCAATTATTTACTAGTCATTCATTCCACATCTGCTAATCCTCAACCAGCTAGTTATTGGGCAAAGTATATTTTACACCCGTCGCTACCCCATCTGAGAAACGATAAAAGCTGTAGTAATGATGACTTCCATCATCGTAAAACAACTGCCACACATATTCGCCATTGAACACACTCGGCTGAAGCCTTACAATTTTTACACCTGGAAGCTGCTGCTGAATTATTGCCGTCATTTTTTGCTCATCGACTCCATTCTTCAGCAGTTCGGTGTGAACACCGCTATTATCTGCGGCAGGTACGTTAGGTTGTCCTTCCACTTTTTGAAAAGGAACCCACACCATTATATTTTCATTCTGTGCATTTTTCCCTTGAACCACCCAATATACCTGATCCCACACAGACTTCCATGTTTGAGTCGTGCTAACCAGACCACCTGATTGCTTGGCCTTAATGATAGCGGCATTTTTCTCAGCCACCTGGTCTTGAGTAACATAGGAATAATACCAGAAAATGCTGACCAGGATCAGTATTACGGCCAAAATGGCGACCGCTATCCACTTTTTCTTATTTTTCAAACCCGTGCTTCCTCTCTAAGGGGATGTGACACCTGAATTAGCGCGACAGCAGCCCTTCAAAGGCGGCTTGTGCCTCATGTTTGATGCGTTCCTCGTCCATAGTCAGGCATTCGCCGTTTTTCACAACCTGACGACCGTCTACCCATACGTGAACCACGTCTTTGGCGCTTGCTGAGTATACCGCATGGGAAATAAGATCTGTACGCGGCAAGAAATGTGCCTGATTCAGATCCAGCGCGATAAAGTCAGCCTTGTTGCCTGCTGCCAACGCTCCTACTTCTTTTAAACCAATTGACTTTGCACCGTATTCTGTTGCCAGACGCAGCGCTTCACTCGCAGGAACTGCCGTAGGGTCACCAGATACACCCTTGTGAATAAGTGCTGCCAGACGCATTTCCTCGAACATATCCAGGTTATTATTACTGGCAGGACCATCCGTTCCGAGAGAAACGGTAACCCCTGCACGCAGCAATTCAGGCACTCTTGCCACACCACTTGCCAGCTTCAAGTTGCTACCTGGGTTGTGCGAAACCGCTACACCACGTTCAGCCAGTAAAGCTATTTCTTCGTCATTCAAATGAACGCCATGGGCAACAAGCGAAGGACGGGAGAAAAAACCAAGCTTATCCAAGTGTGCAACTGGACGCAAACCGTAGTCACGTACGTTTTGCTCCACTTCGGCGATCGTCTCAGACATGTGCGTATGCAGCGGCAAATCCAGATCATGCGCAGCTTGTACGAATTTTTCAATAAACGCAGGTGGACAGGTGTATGGCGCATGCGGTGACATCATCGTTGTAATACGCCCGTCTGCTTTACCATGCCAGTTACGCGCAAAAGTTACGGCCTCAGCCAGCTTGATTCGCTGTTCTTCCTCCGAACATAGTCCAATTGCTCCACGCATCAGACTTGCACGAATACCTGACTCTTCAGCCACACGAGCCACCTCATCCATATGATCGTACATGTCCAGGAAGGTCGTTGTTCCACCTTTCAGCATTTCCAGCACAGACAACGACGTACCCCAGTACACGTCCGTAGATGTAAACTTGGCTTCCATAGGCCACATTTTTTCCTGAAGCCATACTTGAAGTGCCAAGTCATCTCCATGCCCACGCAGCAGAGACATCGCCGCATGACCATGAGTATTAATCAGACCAGGTAAAAACAAAAGCCCCTTACCATCGATCGCTTCCGTCTCTTCCTCACCCGAAGGCAAAGTCTCGCCAATGTAAGTAATGCGGCTATCTTCCACAATCATAAAACCATGGATTACCCCAGCTTCTGGTCCATTTACGGCAAAAGAGCCGTTTTTAATCATCCATTTATTCACTGTCATATTGTGTTTCTTCCTTTCCGTCCTCCAAATAATAAGCGAGGCTAAGCAAATCAGTTGTAAAGTCTGTGGCATGAATCCGAATGTTGGCCGGTGCCTTGAGAGTAGTCGGTGCAAAGTTCAGGATCGCTCCAATTCCGCTATCAATAAGCCTGTCAGCCACGTGCTGTGCTTCAAAATCAGGTACGGTAATAATCCCGATTCGAATGTTTTTTTCTTTCACAGTCGTTTCCAGTTCATCCATCGGTTGCACGACCAATGTATTGATCTTGGTCCCTACCTTATCTGGAAACGCATCAAATACCGCTACAATCTTCATATTGTCTTTTAAATAAGCGTTATAATTCGAAAGGGCTTGCCCCAGATTACCCGCTCCGACCAATACTACATTAATTTGCTGATCGATTTTCAGGATATGGCGTATTTTCTCAATTAGATAAGAAACATCATAACCGATACCCTTCCGACCAAAATCTCCAAAATAGGCGAGATCTTTACGGATTTGGGCCGGGTTTAAATCTAGCCTCTGTCCCAACTCTTGAGAAGAGACCGTAGCCACCTCCCGTTTGTGAAGTGCATTCAGATAACGTAAATATACGGGTAACCTCCGTACGACAGCCTCTGAAATTTTATCTGATTTCATACTTGCTCCCCCTAATTGTAACGAACATACTTAGTGTCCGTCCGTTATGCCTCGGTCTCCGGGGCGGATTGGAGCCATTCGGCGATGCGGGGCACCATTTGCTCCGATGGCATATGCTCCATTTTTGGTCCCGGTAACGAGTACAAAAAGTGCTTTCCGTAATAGGATTCGATCACACGCGTATCGTAAACGATAACGACCCCGTGGTCGCTCGCTGTACGAACCAACCGACCAAATCCCTGTTTGAAGCGAATGACCGCTTGTGGTACAGACAGCTTCATAAATGGATTCTTCTTCTGCTGCTGGAGCAGCTCGCTTTTTGCCTCCAGCAACGGGTGATTCGGCGGTTGAAACGGCAAGCGAACAATGGCCAGACAAGTCAGAGCCTTCCCCGGAATATCGACGCCTTCCCAGAAGCTGCTGGTTCCCAGCAATACAGAAGCTTTGGCTTCCTGAAAACGGCGGGTTAGCTTGCTGCGACTCCCACTGTCCACACCTTGTCCCAGCACAGTAATTTCGCTGGATGCTAAGGCCTCTTTGAGCGGCTCATACACTTGCCGGAGCATCCGATAGGAAGTAAACAGAACGAGCATTCTCCCCCGCGTCGCCTGAGCAGTCGCTCCTAGAGAGCTAACGAGCATATCTACAAAGTGTGCATCTCCTACACTGCCCTTCACGCTTGGGAAATCCCGTGGAATGACCAGCAACACCTGATCCCTGTAATTAAAGGGTGACGGAAGCTGCGAAGTCATCAGCCGCTCTTGATCTGCGGCCTCCTGCAAGCCGAGCTGATCGATCATGTACTGAAACGACTTATCTACCGATAAGGTAGCAGACGTCAGAATAATGCTTCTTTTTTTGTCAAAAAACATTTCTTTCAACTGGCGGCTCACATCGACGGGCACCGCATAAAATTGTAATGATTTACTGCGGAATTGCCCACTCGCTTCGAGCCAGTATACGGTTGTTTCATCATCGAGTCGCATAAAAAAGCGCAAATTTTCTCGAATCCCCGCCAGATCCTTGAGCAGACCCGTGATATCTGTAATAAGGCTATCCGCCGCATAATCGTCATGTTCTTCCTTGACGTCCAGCATCAGCTTGTCGCCCTTGCGCAAAATTTCACTCATCGTTACATATAGCTGATTTTCCAAAGCCCCCGCCTGATCCCACTTTGCAGGCTTGGCTGAAGGTTTGAGACGGGAAGAAAACTGTCCTGTTTCACCCGGTGTCGCATCGCTTCGTTCTGGCAACATGCCAAACAGCTTGTCGCTTAGCAGGTCCCAAGTTTCCTTAACCTCTAACACGAGCGGATACATCTGATCGATGGTTGAGGCCCAATCCGTCGACTTCTCGTGCCCCGATTTCGCCAACTGTTGACGAAGTGAAGGCAGTTGTCCATTCTTGCTGTCTTTGAACAGTCGCGTCAGTGTATGCACGAGTGTGAAATATTTCATATGCATACCTAGGTGCTTACCAGCTACTTCCTCCAGGTGATGGGCTTCATCAATCACCAGATGTTCATAGCTTGGCAACAACTGGTGACTAGCTTTGACGTCTGTAAACAACTTAGAGTGATTCGTAATAACAACATCCGCTATCCCTGCTTCATGGCGTGCACGATGATAATAGCATTTGCGGAACCATGGGCAAGAACGACCAAGACAGGACTCTGAATCACTCGCCACCGTTTCCCAGAAATCTCCACCACGGTTGCTCAGATTCAGTTCTTCATCATCACCGGTTTCTGTTAGCGTCAACCAGACGATCATCTGAGCAGCTGTAATTAAATCTTCCTTCGGTGTCGCGAAGTCTCTTCTGTTTATTTTATGTTCAAACTTACGCAGACACAAATAATGTCCCCGACCCTTGAAAATAGCAGCCCGGAACGGAAACGGAATCACCTTGGTCAGCATCGGAATGTCGCGCTCGCGTAATTGCTCCTGCAGGTTGATCGTATGTGTACTTACCATAACTCGCTGTCCTTTTTTCACACTGTGATACAGCGATGGGAGCAAATAGCCGAGGGACTTCCCTGTTCCTGTACCTGCTTCGATCAGCAGATGCTTGTCTTCACTCAGTGCCTGATTTACACCCTCAATCATCTGTATCTGCGCCTCGCGCTCCTCATATTGGCTCAAGGATGAACGCAAATTGTCCCGCACATCATCCATGTACTCCTCAAAGGAAACACCTGACAGTGGATTCGGGTCATCTTCTCTACGCGGAGCAGCTAGCTCCGTCCAATCTTCCACTTTTAGCGCAAGCTGACGAAAAAACTGATGTCCCTCCAGATCCTGAATAGGATCAAGCTCTTTCTCTTCACGCACCCCATCAAGAAACCATCCAAGGTCACTGTCTTCCTCTGCAAACAAATCGCTAAGCCGCTGTATCGTTATCAAAGGTAATGCTTGAAGCTCACCCAGACACTTTAAAAACACCTCAGCCGTAGCCAACGCGTCGCTGTCTGCTTGGTGAGGGCGATCATGCGCCAGCCCAAACTCAGAAGACACAAAACCCAACTGATACGAAGATAGCGATGGAAACATAATTTTCAGAAAATCCATTGTATCCAAGATTCTTCCGCTAAACGGCAAATAACCGCACCGATCCAGAGCGTTTTGCAAAAAATTAAAATCAAACGCCACATTATGACCGACCAGTACAACATCGTCCAGCATAGGCACGAGCTCCATCATCATTTCTTCAAGTGCAGGAGCATCCTTGACGTCATCGTCTGTAATTCCGGTCAACCCGGTGATAAAAGGGGGAATAGATCTGCCAGGGTTTACATAAGAGCCGTAAACACGGGAAATGCTGTTATCATGATCTATAATTGCAAGTCCGACTTGAATGATGTCATCCGCGGACTGGGTGCCTGTCGTTTCAAAATCCAATACCGCAAATTTCATTCGGGCTAATCCTTTCTTATGACACTTACAAAAATAATAACTCTGTATATTAGCATAGCAGAAGATCGCCTGTTTGGAAATTAAGACAGCCAAAAAAGACGATGCACACGCCGCCTGAGAGGTGGGCATGCATCGTCTTGCTCGGTGTCTGACAACTACATCCAGGTCATCATGGAGCTGTCGTATCGAAGCTTTTCGGTACCGGACAGACAGGCTTCCATATTGTGCAGCGGCTCGGGTAACGCAGGATCGAACTGATGTGCGAGAGCAAAACATTTTTGCGCCTCCTCTACGTCAGCCTGCTTTGCCAACAGACAGCCTAGCGCATTATAGATGACCGCCTTCAGTCCTGCCTGCTCAGTCAGGTCCAGCACCTTCTGAAAATGGCATACAGCCTCTGCTGGATCATCTAGTTGAAAATAGGCCATTCCCATATACATGCGACTCTGCCAGCTGTTCGGAAAATGCTGTAGTACCTGCTCAAATTGTTGGATCGCCTCAGGGTACATGAGTAATCGATAATACCCTTGCCCCCGATTAAAAGCTGGCAGCTCTTTTTCAGGCAGCTCCGTGTCAGACATATCGGTCTCCGCGGAAAACCCGGCCGCACGCAGGCAAACCATTTTTTCCTCAAAGGCCAGCCACTCATCCATAATTCCGTCACTCATTCTCCGCAGCAGACTCCAGTGCTGTAGCAGCTCCTGCCTGCGGGAGCCCTGGGCTGATGGGTAATGCTTCACGATATCATCTAACATGCTGTTCATTTCTGCGAATACATGCTGGAACATGTGCATCCCGCCCTTATGAAAGATGGATTAATACACTCACATTTTTCGCTTAAAAGACGGGTTTCATCCGCACTCCCATTCATTACATGATCGTCGCGTGTACTTCTTTGTTCATCGTTTGGGCTGGTTTATTATGTTCATCAACAAATACCACTGTTGGTTTGTATGTTTTGGCCTCTTCATTCGACATGGAAGCATAGGAAATAATAATGACTGTATCACCAGGCTGCACCAAACGGGCTGCCGCACCATTGAGACAGATTACGCCGCTCCCACGCGGTCCGGGGATAACATAGGTTTCCAGTCGAGCTCCATTGTTATTGTTTACAATTTGAACCTTTTCATTCTCCAACAAATCCGATGTCTCCATGAGATCTTCATCTATAGTGATACTCCCCACGTAGTTCAGGTTAGCTTCCGTAACCGTAGCGCGGTGAATTTTGGATTTCATCATGGTTCTAAACATGGGAAAGCACCTCCGCATTCTGTATTCTTATATTGTCAATCAGTCTGGTATTGCCAAATTTCACAGCCAGCGCTACGATGACGTCTTCCTGAACATCACATAGCCGCTGCTCGGGAAGAAGGGGCTCCAGACCGGGAAAAGTTAATATTTCAATGTAATCAATGTCTGCTAAAGGAGAGGAAGTAATGGTGGACTCCACCATTTGATGTAGCTGACGAATCGTAATTGTGTTTGTTACTATATCTTCGCTCACTTCTTGCACCTTACGCAGTGACTGAGACAGCACCAACGCCTGCTCGCGCTGTTCTGCACTTAAATACACATTACGGGAGCTGAGGGCCAAACCATCCGCCTCTCTGACGATGGGACAAGGTACGATAATCACGTTCATATTGAGATCAGTCACCATCTGCTGGAGCACAGCAACCTGCTGCGCATCCTTCATTCCAAAGAAAGCCAAATCAGGACCTATCATGTTAAAAAGCTTGGCTACCACCGTAGTCACACCATCAAAATGGCCAGGACGGGAAGCACCGCACAAACGATCTGTCAAAGCGGATACACGAATTTTGGTTTGGGTTGGTTGTGGATACATTTCTGCTACAGTTGGTAAAAAAACAATATCCACGCCTTCGCGCCGCGCTACCTCCAAATCACGAGCTTCATCGCGAGGATAGCTGTCTAGATCTTCATTTGGTCCAAATTGAATCGGATTTACGAAAATGCTAAGCACCACCGTATCCGCCATTTCACGCGCCTTGTGCATCAAGCTCGCATGCCCTTCATGCAGGTATCCCATTGTTGGTACAAAGCCGACTTTATGTTGCTGTAAAGAGGTAGAACCGTGTACCTTTTTTGTTCCGCTTGTCCCAAGCTGCCGACGTTCAGCAATAATCTTGCGCAGCTGAGCCACTTCTCTAACGATGATCATGAGCGTGATTCCACCTTTTCCTTAGCTTGTTCCTGTGTCTGTCCTTTTGCTTTACCATACAGGGATTCCACAACGCGGTCATCCGCGCTGAACACATGCTCCGCGGCCGGAAATGCCCGCCCTTTTACATCACTCACATACTGCTCAATGCTGCTGCGAATCAAGCCGCCTACATCGGCATAGGTTTTAACAAAGCGTTTGCTGAAATAAGGCGATGCGTACTGAATCAGATCGTGATAAACGAGTACCTGACCGTCACATCCACGTCCAGCACCAATTCCAATGGTTGGAATGGAAAGCTCTTTAGAAATCGCTGTTGCCACTTCCTCAGTTACCAGTTCCAATACAACGCCAAAAGCACCCGCCTGCTCCAGCGCCTTGGCGTCCGCCATTAACCGGCGTGCGTCCGCTTCGTCCTTGCCTTGAATGCGATAGCCACCAATTTGATTAACCGATTGCGGAGTAAGCCCGATATGTCCCAATACAGGCACACCTGCCTGAACAGTTGCTTTTACAACATCAGCAATTTCAGCTCCGCCCTCCAATTTAACAGCATGCACATGTCCTTCCTGCATCAGACGGCGGATGCCCTGAAGACTTTCTGATACGCTGCTGTGATATGTCATAAAAGGCATGTCCGCTACGATAAATGTATGTTCCGCGCCTCTTGCGACTGCCCGGGAATGGTACACGATATCATCCAAGGTTACAGGGATGGTTGAATCGTAACCAAGAACTACGTTACCCAGCGAGTCACCTACGAGAATCATGTCAATTCCCGCCTCCTCGGCTATTTTAGCCGATGGATAATCATAGGCGGTCAGCATACTGAGCGGAATGCCCTCTTGCTTCATTTTTTTCATTTTCACAATATTCAGTGCTTGTTTTCCTGCCATTGTAAATGGCTCCCTTCCATCTTTTTTTGGCACAAAAAATAACCTTTTATGAACGCCTGTACATCTGCGTCATCAAAAGGTCCGAACAGCCAAAAAAGACACTCATTTTGAGATCGTCCCTTCTGTCTCGGTCCTGTTCGGCTCAGAGCAGAATCCAACGTAACCTTCAAATGAAGTTATGATGGTCTTACAAACTTGCTAAAGTAGAGCATGTGCCCCTGGAGTGCAGCTCGGACCGTCCGATGCCGCCTCCTGCACAGTATAACAAAAAACATCAGCTTTTTCACGTGAAGTTTTGCACAGGGAATAGAGCGATTTCGGTCGTTTTCATAGCTAGGGTTGCTTCTACAATTGTATATCCCCTGAAATGACCTGAATTCGCTCTCCCTGATCCGTTTCTACTACGAGTGCCCCGGAAGGGTCCAAGCCAACAGCTGTGCCTTCTACAGTTACCCCTTGTCCGGTATGTGCCCGTATGCTACGGTTCATAGTCACGGACAAAGCCTCCCACAGCATGGCTATAGGCTGAAACCCCTGCTCGGCATACAACTTACTTAGCTGTTCCATCTCTTCCAGCACTGAGGCGACCAGCACAGTACGGTCAATTTCACGCCCTGCTTCTATTTTCAAGGACGTTCCCACCTGCGATAACTCTTCCGGGTAATCTTCTTTATTTAAATTCACATCAATGCCAATCCCTGCAATACAGTATCGAACCCGTTGATCCTCTGTTGCAGATTCCAGCAGAATACCGGATACTTTGCGACCATGAATCAGCACGTCGTTTGGCCATTTGATACCAGCCTCCACACCCGTCAGCCGACGAATGGCCCTGCACACTGCTACACCTGTAAGTAGCGTTAGCTGGGGGGTAAAAGCCAAGGGCTGGGTAGGACGCAACACAATGCTCATCCAGACTCCTTTGCCACGAGGGGAATACCACTTCCGTCCCAAACGTCCCCGACCTGCCGTTTGTTCCTCCGCAAGCACTACTGTCCCCTCTGGCGCGCCCTCTTCTGCCAAACCCATGGCATCTTGCTGAGTGGAAACCGTCGAATCCAGTACAACGATACGCTGGCCAAACGATTGAGTATTTAACATATCGGCCAATTTGGAGACTTGCAGCCGATCCGGTCGGGATATCAATTGATAACCCCGACGCGAGGAGGCATCAATGTTGTAGCCCAACTCACGCAGTTTGTTGATCTGCTTCCATACTGCTGTTCGGCTAACCGAGAGGCGTCGGCTGATTTCCTCCCCTGATACGTAATCGGATGTACCTTCCTCCAGTATGCCTAACAATCTTTCATGATTATTCACTACTCATCACCCGTTTCGCTTCCTGAAGCAATGTTTCTGTTTCATTCGGAATATCTCCGTAGGCAACAGCTTGTAAAAGCTGTTCCATCATCTGACCCAGCCAAGGGCCGCCTGGTCGATTCATCGCCTGAACCAGTTCATTTCCTGTAATATTTAAATCTTTGATACGAACGACTACAGCCTGCTTTGTCCACGAGCTTGCCAGTTCGGCTGTTTTCGCCACATGCTTTTCTACCCACGGCGGTAATCCGCGGAATGAAGCAGGCAGTGTCTTGTAAAGATCAAGCCAGTCTGAAGCTGTATCTTTTCCCAGTCTAATTAGCAGTCGAATCCAGCTACGACGCAGTGCCTCATCGTTGACAATGTCAGACTCCTCCGGAACGGAATCGCCAGCTATGACACCAGCACTGTAGATTAATTCGGTCTCCCATTCCAGCAGATGAACCAGCCGAAGTCGTACCGCGTTGGAAAAGGTCCAAGCTCTTAGTAGCTCGTCCGCTGCCTCTGAGGTAAGTCTACAAGACATTAAGAGCAGGCCCCACCGCAGTTCTTCTTGCAGTTGAACGATCCCCTTGAGCGCCCATGCTTCACATTGTTCCCAAGGAACCGGAACCTTCGTACAACCGAGCAATCCGCTACGGCTCAGCATCTCCAACCCACGTAAGGGATCAGGGCCCGCTAGCATCTTTTCCAGCTCGACCCGCACACGTTCCATGGCTATGTAACGAAGTCCCTCTTTGCGCCGAATCATGCCTTTCCAGGTGTTGTAAGCAACACGGAACCGAAACACAGAGGCAAAACGGATGCAACGCAGCATTCGTAACCCGTCCTCTTCAAAACGTTCCTCGGCTCGGCCTACACAACGAACGAGAGCGGCTCGTAAATCGGCTTCTCCTCCAAATGGGTCGACACGCTCTCCGTGTTCTGCCATCGCAATCGCATTCATAGTAAAATCCCGTCGCATCAGATCCTCACGGATATCCTTTACGAAGGCAACTTCCGTTGGACGGCGGTGATCGGCATAACCACTTTCCGTACGAAAAGTGGTTACCTCGAACGCATGGCCACCCTGCATGACCGTAACCGTCCCATGCTGAATTCCTGTCGGAATGACGTGAGGGAATAGCGCTATGACCTGTTCAGGCTCAGCCGAAGTAGTCAAATCCATATCATGAATGGCTCTTCCTAATAGCTCATCCCGCACACAGCCACCGACCCAGTAGGCTTCGTGGCCTGCTGCTGTTAGTGTATGTATGACCTCTCTGCCATGAAATGCCATCTCTTGGTCAGCATATTGCCAAGTATTTGTATTCATAGGGTTTCCCCCTTTGCAAGTATTCAATATAAAAAACGGACGCGAGTCCGCCCCCTTAAACGCTGATCGGTTTAAGATCCGGCACCTCGCGTCCCAACACACGGTAATATATCTCTTCATATTGACGGGTAATCAGCTCATCACAAAAAACGGTACGGGCGCGGGTCAGACACGCTTCACGGAAACGTTCCGCCATCGCTTCATCGGACAACAGCTCTACTGCATAATCAGCCATTGCCTCAGTATTACCGATTTCAGCAAGATACCCCGTACTTCCATGCACAACGAGTTCAGGTACTCCCCCTGCCTGAGAACCGATTGTCGGCACTCCACAAGCCATTGCTTCCAGTGCAACCAGACCAAAACTTTCTTTTTCCGAGGGAAGCAGCAGCACATCCGCCATAGAAATCACTTCTGCGATCTGATCCTGCTTACCTAAAAAGAAGACCTTATCTTGCAGGCCTAAATTCTCGATTTTGCAACGGATTTTTGGAAGATCCGGTCCTTCTCCCACCAACAGCAGCTTCGCAGGTACTTTACGTTGCACTTTTTCAAATATATCCAGCACATCTCCCACCCTTTTGACAGGACGGAAATTGGAAATATGCATCATTATTTTTTCATGCGGTTGGGCAAAATCTCTTCTAAGCGCCGCGGCATCTCGTGGATAATATACCCGTTTATCTACAAAATTGTAGGTTAAATCAATAGGTCGTGTAATTTCCAACGCATCTATCGTCTCCCGAATCAAATCCTTGGAAACCGCTGTCACAGCGTCACTTTTGTTAATAGCCAGCCGAATCAGGTCCTTCAACGACTCATCCTGTGCCAACACTGTAATGTCCGTACCGTGCAAGGTGGTTACCACCTTCAGATGATCACCCACCATTTCCTTCGCCAAGTAAGCGCATACTGCATGAGGTACTGCATAATGAACATGGAGTACGTCCAAATTCTTCATTTGTGCGACTTGGGCCATTTTGGTCGCGAGTGACAAATCATAGGGTGGATATCTAAACACGTAATAATCGTTAACTTCAACCTCATGATAAAAAATATTTTTCTGAAACGCCCCGCCTAATCTGAACGGAATGCTATTGGCAATGAAATGGACCTCATGCCCTTTTTCTGCCAGCAACTTACCCAACTCAGTAGCCACTACGCCGGAGCCACCCAACGACGGATAACAGGTAATGCCAATTTTCAATTTGTCATTCAAGCTAAGCTGCCTCCTTCCGCTCATCAGTGATAACTTTCCTGCCGATTTATTTTAACATTCTGCAAAATGCTCAAGTATAGAATTCTTATGTGAATAGCTTAACCAGATATGGCGTTTTGGACGCAAAGCCTTCTGCATACGAAATCAGTTTGCGTTGACCCAACAACGAGTCGCGAGCTTTTACGCGTTCCACATATCCCTGATTTAAGGGTGTGGATACTGTATCCTTTCCAGGTGATGTCTGAAATTGCGAAGCATAACTCAACAAAGACCGTTCTTTGGCTTCATAATGCTCGGTGATATCCACAATTAAATCCGTTCTGCCAATATCATTAATAAAATAAAAATATAGTTGCTCTACCTGTACCGCAGGATTTTCTGGCATAAAACGTCGCAACTTGGCGTTAAATACCGCTTCCTCCACTAACTTACTGCACATGACATGGTCTGGATGCCGATCCTCCCAATAAGGAGCAAATACGACTTTTGGTGCATGGCGCCGTATTTCTGCTGTAACTGCAGCTACATGTTCTGGAGTTACATATAATCCACGATCCGGCAGACCTAAATTCGTCCGCACGGCAAGTCCGAGTACTTTTGCAGCGTGTTCTGCCTCTGCCATACGAGTATCCACATCACCATTGGATGACATTTCAGCCCGCGTCAAATCGCAAACGCCCACCTTTAAACCAGCGGCTGTATGCTTGGCAATCGTGCCTCCCATTCCTATTTCTGCATCGTCGGCATGGGCTCCGAAAATCAAGATGTCCAGTGTCATTTTATATCACCTTGCTGGTCAATCCCCGGTTTATATTTATGTACCAGCTCACGCCAAGCAAAATCACCACGGTCTAGCGCCTTAACCAGTATTTCAGCAGTTGCAACGTTGGTTGCCAGAGGAATCCCTTGTACATCACACAGACGTAACAGAGCGCTAATATCCGGCTCATGCGGCTGGGCCATAAGCGGATCACGCAAGAATATAATCAAGTCCATGTCATTTTGTGCAACCATAGCCCCGATTTGCTGATCTCCTCCAAGCGGCCCGGACATGAAACGGTGAATTTGAAGCTTGGTTTGCTCCATAATGCGCAGACCTGTTGTACCTGTTGAAAATAACTGGTGATCTGTAAAAACATGCTCATAGGCCGTTATGAAATTTACCATTTCATCCTTTTTTCGGTCATGCGCTATAAATGCAATCTTTAACATTCAAAGTTCCTCCTGCCTCATTCTATAATTTCGTTCGTCAAATCATTCGCGTATTCTTAATCGATGTAATGCTCAAATCCATATACAAGTCCTGGCTGCTCCATAACCTTCTGAATACCGATTTTAACACCCGGCATATAGCCCGCTCGTTCATAAGAATCCTGACGAATTTTCAGAGATTGTCCAAACCCTCCGAAGATTACTTCTTGCTGTGCGAACACACCGGGAAGACGGACACTGTGAACACGGAACCCTTGATAGTACCCCCCCCGTGATCCTTCTAACGTTTCTTCCTCTTCCGGGTTACCCTGTCGTAGCTCTTCACGCTGTTCGGCGATCAGCTCTGCGGTCTTAATGGCTGTGCCCGATGGCGCGTCCAATTTTTGGTCACCATGATATTCGATGATTTCCAGATGTGGGAAGTATTTCGCTGCCTGAGCCGCAAACCGCATCATCAAAATGACTCCAATCGAAAAGTTCGGGGCGATCAGACCACCAATTTGCTGCTCACGACACTGCTTGTCCAGTTCATTAATCTGTTCGGGGGTAAACCCTGTCGTTCCGATAACCGGACGTACTCCATACTTGATAGCAATCGCTGTATGTGCGTACGCAAAACGCGGCCCCGTAAAATCGACCATGACATCCGCTCGACTATCCAGTAAAGCCTGCTCCACGTCCTCCACAATAGCGATACCCGCTTCCGGTAATCCGACGAGAAGGCCGGCATCACTGCCGGCATGTGTTCTGTTCACTGCGGCCACAAGCTGTAGTTCCTCATCCTGAAGAACCAATTTGACAACTTCACGGCCCATACGCCCTGCTGCTCCTACAACAGCCACTTTTATTGGTTCTGACATATCCCTACAACTCCTTATGCATCCATTTGTGTTAGATCTGTTCATTCATCTGCTGGCATAACTTCTTCATGAGGTTGGCAAGCTGCACATTGTGAGGAAACAGTGCAGCCGCCTCGCGAGCAGCCTGCACAGCTAGCTTATACTCATTCAATTCATCATAAATCAATGCGAGCAGCAAAAAAGCATCCCCACATAACGGATCGAGGGCTATTGCTCGTTCCAGTAGCAAAATCGCATCCTGACGCACCTGTGGCGTAGCTCTGTCGACATCCAGCATTTTTCTGGCCTTCTCCGTATGCTGCCTGGCTTCCTGCGCATGCAGATGGAGAACATATTCATCCTGCTGTGGAGCGAGACGAACCGCATGCTCTGCATATGCGAGAGCCTGCTCCAAACGACCACTACGAGCATAGGTAACCGAGCACCGGAAATAATGCTCCGCATGATCAGGCTGAGCTGAAATTGCTTTTTCAAACCATTCCACGGCCTGCTCAAAATCGTTCTGCAAAATGCACTGATAAGCTTTCTGAACGTATTCCTCCGCCTTCATGACACTGCACCTCCGGGTAACCGGTTTGGTACAGCATATGTACAAAACGCCTAATCGGTGTCCTTTTTGGTCCAGCGATTCGCGTCACGCGTGTTAAATTTTTGCATGACCTTATCATGAGCCTCGGTCAAATTTATACCTAGCGAGTTCGCAAAGCAAACTGTGATGAACAAAATGTCTCCCAGCTCCAGCTCAATCGAATTGTCCGCCTCATCCATTTTTTTCGGTTTCTCGCCAAAGGAGTGATTGACTTCCCTCGCGAGTTCCCCGACTTCCTCAGACATCCGAGCCAACATCGCCAAAGGGCTAAAATACCCTTCCTTAAATTGAGATATATACTGGTCTACCTCACGTTGAATTTCATCTAATGATTTTTCCATGAAACACGCAATCCCCCCATGTGCAGGTTTATTCATATGTTATCGTAAAGCACATTTTAAAACAAATTTTTTTTAATTGTGTACTTATGATCCCAACTTACAGTCATCAGTCTTTTAAAGATACCGTAAAAAGGTATACTACATATAAGGAACTGCGATTTAGCAAAATCAGCATGAAGTCGTTCTTCCTTAAACTGCTACTGCGAGGGATCATATGAAGATATCCAAGTCCATGGAACAGCTTAAACTGATTTTACCCATTGTGCTCGGGACCGCCATCTATGCATTCGGTCTGCTTTATTTTATAATACCCAGTAAACTGATGGAAGGTGGTATTACAGGGATTACCCTGCTGCTCAATTATGCTTTTTCGATTTCACCCTCTCTCTCCACATTGTTGCTGAACATTCCTTTATTTTTAATTGGGTGGAAAATGCTTGGGGGCAAGCAAATTCTATATACAGGGGTGGGTATCGGGTCGCTCACTTTTTTTCTGTGGTTGTATGAAAAAATGATTCATTTCGGATGGATGGGAACATTTCAAACTGAACACGATTTTATACTTTCTTCATTATATGCGGGGGTTACGCTTGGGGCCGGATTAGGTATTGTGTTCCGCTTTGGCGGCACCACGGGCGGCTCGGATATAATCGCTCGTATTCTAAACAGGAAGTTTGGCTGGAGTATGGGAAGGATTCTGCTGGTCATTGATATCGTCATTATCGGTGCTTCACTACTTTACATACCAAAAGAAAAAATTCTATATACATTAGTCGCCGTGTTCATCGCGTCCAAAATTATTGATTTTATACAAGAAGGGGCCTATTCTGCCAGAGCCTTTATGATTATCAGCGACCAGACGATGGACATTGCGGATATTATTATTAGGGACATGGATCGTGGAGTTACTATTATTCCGGCTGTAGGTGCATTTTCCAAGCAGGCCAAGCATGTTGCCTATTGTGTCGTGCCTCGTCAGGAAATACGACGTTTGCACCAAATTGTTAAATCGGTTGATCCACGGGCGTTTATTATCATACAGGATGTGCATGATGTACATGGGGAGGGGTTCAAAGAGGAATAGCCCGGAAATCCGGGCGATGGGCTAACCTATATGGATGGCTCAGCAGCCAACGACGCGAATATTCGAATTTTGCATCGTTATCCAGAGAAACCAGCTCGATATTTACGATAACCTGCATAGACCAACGCCAGCAGGACAATCATGCCGATTGCCAATTCTGCCCGGCGCTCACTTTCACGCGGGATAAATGGCGCCAGGGCAGTGGCGTCTTTTTCACGTCCAAACAGGGCATTAAACGTCGGATTTCCCTGATCCAACGCCCCTCTAATCGCTGAGGCATCTGCATTTTGCTGATCTCCCAATCCTTTGACGTAGGAAATCCATGAATCAGCCCGGACAACTTCACTTGTTCTGCCATGAATCAATGCTGCTGTACGGATCGTCTCATAGTGGTCCTCCAGCACTGCGGCTCCAGCTTTGAAACCCTTCATGTTGCCTTTAGCAAACTGGCTGTTCAAGCCACTAACATCTTCTTTTAAAATCTTATAATACTGCTGCCATAAGGGCTGACGCGGATGTGCAAGCGCATCTGTCGCAAGTCGTAAATTGGCCGCAGCCTTCACCCATTCATCCGGTGATGCTTGGACGGACTGTGTAGCTTGCTGCACCTCAAGGATGCTGCCGGACAAAGCATGAATGGCCTCTACAGATAACGCTGCCTGCACCTGTCCAGTGCCAAACCATCGACTCACTTCGGCTACATCCGCGCGCGCTTTTTCAATGTTCCCGTCCATCACATCTCGGTACAGTATCGCAGCTGCATGATCCAGTTCCTCAATCTCTTTTGTATTTCCTACGGGTTTTGACTGATCACGCGCTTCTGCCACACCTGGAGGGACGCAGACGGACAGCAGCAGGACCATAGATAAAACAACACTCGAAACAATACGTATCATAATTTGCAACGCCTGACCCCTAATCATGGGACATCCCTCCTCACCTTACTGTATGGCAAGGTTACCGAGACTAGAACTTGCTTTAGGACAAATGGTATCCCCCTCAAAATCTGCAACCACAATCGTGTCATATTGAGGTATATACATAAATTTATCTTTAAAAAACGAGATGGCATAGAATAAAACCAGCCATTCACTACTTTCCGCAGCAAAAAGTGAATACGGATTTAATCTAGCACTTTTATTTTTCAGTAACTTTAAATCCGACTGCTCTTCCAGATTCAATTTCTCAACTTTAATGTCCAAGTGGTTTATGATTACTTTCCGGTTCAATTGATATTCTTGTGCTGAAACAAACCCGAATTTAGTGTAAAAATTCTTCACACTATCATTGCGAACAAATACATAGCATCACAGTTGCCCTGCCGTACGTAAGGGATATATTTATCATTCCAAAAGCCCAATTGATACCAAGCTTCAAAATCAAAACCAAAACTTTGTTTGGCTAAATGATTAAAGTTCTTTCTTATTTTATGATCATCACGGTTCCTTTTTTAAATATATATTCTTTTTGGTTTATAACAATGTTCATCTCTATTTCTCCACTTCTACTCCCATTCGATTGCGAGCAAACATGGCAAGCCATGCCGCTATAATACTGACAAGGGTCAGTATATAGGTAAAAGCACGCACTTGTGGTACATCATCCGTTAGCGTCCTCGGAAGATACGGATATATACCAAATGTATAATCCATCGTATCATTTAACAATGTCCAGAGTGCGGCTAGGCATAAAGCAGTCCATTTGCAGGTGAAAAAACGCACGAACAGCAGTGCTTCGACCGCCATTGCCGTGTGAGATGCCACCAGCATCCAATCCTGCCATATCATATGTCCCCCCTGCGCAACTCCCCAAAAAATAATAGCTGAAGCCCAGATGCCATATTTTACACTCGTGACAACAGCCAACGCCTCGATGATCTGGCGAATGACCTTCAAACTCTTGAGACGCGGAGAATAGAGCAAAAATGCTGTAGAGATCGTAAAAAACAGACTCGCCGTCGGACTATCAGGCACAAATACAATCTGCCACATTGGGTGATAATTTAGTGTATATTCCAACTGCCCCCCATACCATATGTACCCATACACCGTTCCGACCAGATTACACCAGAACAGCAGCCACAAAAAAGGCCGGCTCGTCAAGAACGACCGGCTCCACAAATAAGATAACGACACGTCCTTCATCCTCCGTTCATACGACAGTTGCCTTGTACAGGTCCCATCCTACAAAGACTATATCATATCCAAGCGTATCAAAAAAACCTGACCGCCGCTACAGTCAGGTTTGATGATTATAATCTTGAACTAAAGATTCGTCTGAAATCCAACTTAGGATTCCTAAGATTGTTCTAACTCATTGCTTTCAGCTCATCCGTAAGATGACGAAAAGCTACTTCATCTCCGGAGGCTAGCGCCTCATCAATATCCTTGTAGAGTTTTTCACTCCGGTGTTTACGTAATGCCTCGTCCAAAACCATTTCAGCAGACAGGCCCAACATTACTTCATAAGTAACCTTCATTTTATCCATAGGATGCACCTCCAACATGAGTTTAAGAGATCCTATATTCTTTTCCTTTCGCCACATAGCTGAGTGCCGTTCGTGACATCCGCTGCAAATCTGCATCTGTCAATTCGCGCACCACTTTGGCAGGTGTACCGAGAGAAAGAGTATAGGGTGGTATTTTGGTATTTTCCGTAACGACCGACCCTGCTCCTATTAAAGCATATTCACCAAGCTCCGCTCCGTTGAGTACAATGGCCCCCATACCGATTAAAGTGCCTTTGCCTACCGTACAACCGTGGATTATTGCAGCATGACCTACCGAAATATCATCCGCCAGCAACAGGGGCTGATCCGTGTTCACATGTCCCACGACACCGTCCTGAATATTGCAGCGTTCACCGATGATGATAGGCGCCATATCTCCGCGCAGTACGGCATTAAACCATACAGAGGAATCTTGACCGATCGTTACTTTTCCGACGATTTTTGCTCCTTCTGCCATATAGACAGATGAATGGAGCTGTGGCATGTTTCCGTTATAGTGAATCAGCAACAACTTCACCCTCTCATTTTGGGTGAAATTCTATCAATATGTGTGCTGCTTGTCAATGGAGCCGTATACCCGAGTCGTTCCGCCCAATGCGGCACTCTCCCGCCAATTTCAGCCCCCAGGCCGTCATCTGTACAGATGGTCCCGTCGAATGTTCACCCTGACGAAGCATACCCAAGTGAAGCATCATTCGTATAATCCTCTGATCAAAGACCGAACGGGGCGTATCATAGTAAAACGGTCGAATCAGTGGGCCGATATGTACAAAAAGCGACTCTGAGGACGTCCAGGGCCTGGCACATTCTCCAATCCAGTAGACTAGAGACAGCAAATTAGGAACGGCTCCTTTATACAATCTTAACCAAAACCTGAATAGCTGTATCATTTCTTCCTCAATTGTATGCTCCTGATGCGCTTCTCCCTTTGCCGTCAGCACAACTTGGTCCCCTTTCTCCTCAATGTACTTGGAGTGACGGGCATAATCATAAAGTAGTGCCATTCGGTCTGGATAAAACTTAAAAGAGGAGCCATACCCGAAACGCCATCCTCCTTTACCCAAAAGCGGCTCCGCAATGTGCAAATGTTCCATCAGCTGCTGCTGATTGCGACGATACCAAGCTCCCTCGGGATTTAGCGGAACCTCATGCTGCCCCATGTATTGAAGGAAAAGCCGTAAATCCTCTGCCAGCAGATGCCCTTCATCCCGGTACGACGACGGTTCGCTTACCCGGGTCATTCCGTTTTGGAAGTCATGTACCATAACACGTCGAAAGCGCTCCTTCATATCCAACGGAATTTGGAACAAATACCTCGTATTGTGCGTCGAACCGTTGAACAACCAGCCACTAGAACGCAGACGGGTCACAATATCCCTTGGCCGCTCACCAGGATTCTCGTCCTCCTCAACAGACTGTTTGGCTATTGCAATCAATTCCTCCATGCTGAAATACGGTCGGTCATCGAACAGCAACGCGTTCAAAAACCTTACCTCTGACAACCTCAGCTCCTTGACCTGCGTCTCAAAAAAACTACTACTGCCGAGCTTCGTCAAAATCCCCTGGATCAACTCATGTTTGGAATTAGGTTTACAGTCACAATCGTAATACACCGCGATTCTGTTCAAATGCACAATATCCGCAAATGTCAGCATATCCGCCAGATTCATTGTTCCATCGCCTCGTCACTGGACTGTCATCCGGAATTGATTCTTACCTGTTGTACCCACAGCTTTGACGGATTGTTCAGACTCTAAACCTCTTTTTTTGCAAAGCTATAATTAAAAAATAAAAAAGACCACGACTCCTACAATGAGTAGAAGCCTTGGTCTTTCACTAACTTTTTGAGTTACAGTCACTTTTCTCTCGCAAATGCTTCGTGCAATTATACAAAAGTGGTGCCCAATCCATATCCTCACGCTGGAGAACACTAAGTGACAAATTGCCGATTCGTTCCGTGAATTTTTCCTGATACAGAGCCTTATACAAATTAGCCAAAAAACCGCCGTGGGAAACGACCAGCAGATTCTTGTCCCGATTTTCCGTCCAAATGGCTTCCATAAAAGCTAGCCCGCGAAGCTGAAGATCCGCATCGCTTTCCTGCCCTAGATCCAGCAGATGCCAGTCGACTCCCCACTTCTCTTCACGCTCGGCCTGGGTCATGCCCTCGACCTGACCATAAGCACGTTCTCTTAGCCGATCATCAGGCTCTAACAACGGGAGATGCAGAGCAGAAGCAATAATCTCCCCAGTCTCTTTCGCTCTGGAGAGACTACTTGTAATAAGCCCGTCCCAATGATAAGGTTCTTCCTTTAATCGTTCTGCCAGCAAGCGTGCCTGCCGACGCCCTTCCTCATTCAAGGGAATATCACTGTGACCCTGGATTTTCCCTACCGCATTCCAATCCGTCAATCCATGTCTGATCAAGCCAATAAGCATCGTGTCGTTTCCTCCGCTGTTTTGTTATTCAGGCATTGTTATGAATTCATATTGGAGCCCAGCTGTCCTGCTAATTTCTGACCCTTCTCGCCCGATGGATCCAGCCCAGAGAAAATAAAGCAAGCGCAAGTGCCAATACAGACAACAACATCCAGTATTGCGGATAAGTAGGAACAATGCTAGCAACCAGCGGGTCCATAATGCCACTATTCACATCTTTAATGTGGTATTGATATTGTGGAGATGTACTTGTAGTTTTCAACAGGCCTGTCGGTAAAATACCTGTGTCCATGACAGGAGCTGCTTGAGGGGGATTTTCCTGAGAGGAGCTTCCGTTCCAGTTCAAAAACAAGAAGCTACATAAAAATACGGCCAAGAAGCCGGCGATCCATACAGACATATACTTACGGGCTGCTGGGTTCACACGCGCACGTCGATGCTCGCCCGGAACAAGCCACGGTGATTCTTCATAAATTCGATCCATGACTCTGCGATTCATTGCCTCTAGCTTTTCATCTGTTATTTCAAAGGAAATATCACGAATATCGGACCGATTTTCTTTTGACAAATTCCACTCTTTTTCTTCCGAACCATGCTCCCACCCAGCAGACGAGCTTTTGGCCCGTCTGCGCTCCGAGTCTTGTTTCGATACATTTTTGCCTGTAGCGAACAAATCCTCAGTGTCCCTGGATTTCATTGGCTGCTCATCCCTTCGTTTTCCTCATAGAGAGGCTCAAAAAAATAAGGCTCCAACTGCGTCTTCACACTGGATCTTGCCCGGAAAAGCAATGACTTCACTGCACTGACCGTCTGTCCTAAAATAGTCGCAATCTCCTGATAATCCAATTGCTCATATTCACGCAAAATCAGCGCAGATCGCTGCTTCTCAGGCAATCTATTGATCGCTTCACGCACCATCTCTACCTTCTCACCGCGAAGGACGGCCTGCTCCGGAATTACATCCGATGGAGCTACCGGTACATAACCGCTCTCCTCCAATGGAACCTGACCGCTACGGTGCTTGCGAAGCTCACTTAGCACCGTATTGCGTGCAATCGTATATAACCAAGTGGAAAACGATGCGTCTACCTCGCGAAAAGAGTGCAGGCTCCGATACGCTTTATAAAACGTTTCTGAGCACAAGTCCTCAGCAATCATTTCCAGGTTCGAACTTTTCAGCATATGATAAACAAAAGCTAAAATTTTACGTTGGTGCCGCCTCATTAATTCTGAATAAACCTCAACATTACCTTGTTTGATTTCCTGAATCATCTGGGAATCTGTCATCATCCGAGTGAGACCCTCCTCGCCCATACATGTGCTGTTTTCCCGTTCGATTCTGTCTATATATACCGAACAGGTCAAAAAAAGTTGCGCCCTCTGCGCAAATGGATGAAACAGCATCATGGAACATTTGTTATTTTCTTACCCTATGTAGTGCCAACATTAACGGTGCTATCCCCAACAATATTCAACATCCAAAATGGACTTACCCATTGTACCACAAAATGTCCGTCAGTAAAAAAGTCCAAAATCCCCACGATTTCTATCAATGCCTCCCTAACGCTGGTACCTGATTCATTTATACAGCTTTTCAGGGGATTTTAAATTTTTTCAAGATTAAATGACAAACCCATTGAAAGTATTCTATTCAAATGCACCAATAAGGATAAATACGCAAAAAGAAAACGCTTCAAAAAAATTATTGACAAAATGAAAACGTATACATATAATAAAAGTACAGTATGGTTTCTCTCCACTCCTATCCTACTCAGCTACTTCACTAAAAGTAGCTACCACCCGGGGCTTTACCCGGGTGGTCTTTTTTTGTTTTCTTTAATAATAATTAGTGAGAAGGATTGTCTCATTTGTTCTTCAAATAACAAAAAAGCGGGCGAAAGTTTCTTCACCCGCTTTAAAACTTTTCCTATTATTTCACTCCCAGAAAGCATAGTACTTTTAAGGCGATCCGTAGCGCAGCGATCCATTTGAATCTAGAGAAGCGTAGCGTTCGCCTTTGCAGGGGGATTCTTACCTTTAGATAATTTAAAAAGTCCAGAGAATCCCCCTGCAACAGCGATCGTAAGATCAAATGGATCGCGGAGCGGTGTACCTCCTTAACGAACACTCATACTTTCTCCACCCTTCACACCACCACTTTATACCCCATCGAATCCAGCAGAGTCTTGGCACGCTCCCAATCCTGCTCTTGACGGAAGGAAAGCCGCATGATGCCTGGGACATCCTCCCGGCTTTCAATGATTTGCATATTGCTCAGATTAATGCTGTGATTCCCCAGTTCCATAGCAATTCGCCCGATAATCCCTGGGGTATCCGGTACATCAATATACAGATCGAACGTGGAGACGATGACTCCTTTACGACGCTCTGGCAGTTCACTGCGGAAGTGCCCAGCTGTCAAAAACTCGTCAGCGATTCCCTCACCGTCTTGTATTCTCAGTAAATGGGTAAAACGCTCAATCTGTCCGTTCCATTCTTCCAACAGGCCTAGTAAAACTTCACGATTGCTCAGTAAGATGTCCCGCCACACAACCGGATCACTAGAGGCTATCCGTGTAATATCACGGAACCCGCCCGCAGCCAATGTACGGTACAACGGATTTTCATCATTGTGCTTTCGCACCTGATTCACCAGTGCCGCTGCAATAATGTGCGGAAGATGGCTAATCGCACCGACAATATCATCATGCATATCAGGTTGGACACGCACAACATGAGCACTAGTATATTTTAATAAACGTTCCAGTGAACTGTACGCTTCCTCAGGCACACCCTCTGCCGGGGAAAGCACATAATATGCGTTTTCAAATAACAATGCGGAAGCAGCCTTTACACCGGAACGCTCCGAACCGGCCATCGGATGACCACCGATAAAGTAAGCGTTGCGCAAAGAAATTTCTGATGCTTTTTTGGCAATTGCCGATTTCGTGCTGCCTACATCAGTAATAATACAACCCGTTTTAAGCGGTAGCTTGCTTAACAGTTCGAGATAATGTTCCAATAAGCCCACAGGTACGCATAAAAAAATAAAATCGGCATCCTCTGCCGCTTCTTCAACCGAAAGAGTCGCGGTGTCCACGACACCACGGCTTAACATCGGTTCCATCAGTTCAGGGAGATGGGCATGGCCGACAACAGTAATATCCGGCTTCCCTTTAAAACAAAGTGCGAGGGACCCACCAATCAGTCCCACGCCGAAAATGGCAATCTTCATCAATTATCAAATCCCATCTGCGGAAATTATAGGCGTACTTTCGCCGCTTCCGCCCCCAGGACCTGTTCCAGCACACGAATAAACAACTCATTTTGCGGCTGTGATCCAACCGACACCCTAATATATGTCGGATATTTATGATGACCTGCGCGAATAATCACACCTTTACGAAGCAACTCCTGAAATACCTCACCGGATGGACGACGTACATCCAGCATAATAAAATTACCATGTGCCGGGAAAGACTCCAGCCCCAGACGCTTGAGCTCATTTTGCAAATAAGCTCTGCCCTCTGCATTACGATCCCGGCATTCTTGAACAAATTCCTGATCTTCCAAGGCAGCAATGGCCGCAGCCTGCGCTACCCGTGATGTATTAAACGGCTCACGAACCTGATTTATCAAGCGAATGATTGACTCGGCTCCCATACCATAACCAATGCGCAGCGAAGCAAGCCCATAGATTTTGGAGAAGGTGCGTAGTACAACCAGGTTTTCATACGCTGGCAACAAACGAATGCCGTCGGGATACGAACGATCCGTCACAAACTCGGCGTAGGCTTCATCCAGAACAACCATGATGTGCTTTGGTACTTGGTCCAAAAACGCAATCAGCTCTGCTTCAGGTACAATCGTGCCCGTCGGGTTATTTGGATTACAGATCCAAATAATTTTTGTACGGTCATTGATGTGAGACAGCATAGCATCCAAATCATGTACACCGTCACGCAAAGGCACCTCAACTGCAACCGCTCCCTCAATTTCCACATTACTTTTGTATACGGAAAATGTCTGATCGGCCATAATGCTTTCTTCCCCGGGAAGGAGGAAAGCACGCGTAATCAACGCAATAATTTCGTCAGATCCGCAGCCATAGATAAACTGTTCCTCTTTTAAACCCGTCCGTTTAGCTAGTGCCTGTGTCAAAGCTACGGCACTTCCGTCAGGATATACACTAATGTTGGCAAACTCCTGCTGAATGGCCTGCAACACTTTGGGAGAGCTACCATACGGATTCTCGTTCGAGGCGAGCTTGATGACTTCATCGAGTCCCAGCTCACGTTTTACGTCTTCAATCGGTTTACCGGGCTGATATACTGGCAAATGTACAATATGCGGTTTAGGTTGCATGCCCCTACCTCCTCTATCCAATCAGAACATATTTATTACTTTCTATTTTGACAGTTACTGCTTTAATTGTGCCACAAAATTATGAATTTGCAAAAGACCTTCTTGTCTGCGCGCAGAATCATTCAGCAATGGAATGGCCTCCTCCACCTGACGTACAATTGCACTGCCGACCACAACTCCATCGCAAATGTTTGAAAACCGGACTACCTGCTCTTGAGTAGAGATCCCGAAGCCAACCGCTACCGGAATATCCGTATGCCGTTTGACCTGCGCGATAAAGCCCTCTATACCTTCAAAAAAGGAAGCTCTTTCCCCAGTTACACCCAGCGAAGATACACAGTATACAAATCCACGGACCTGACGGACAATTCGTTCGATCCGCTGTTCAGAAGTTGGAGCCACCAGAGGAATCAGATGCACACCCACCTCTGCGGCCCGTCCTCCCAGTTCCTCCGCTTCCTCAAGCGGAAGGTCCGGAATAATCAGACCGCTGATACCGTGCTCCTGCAAGCCTGCAAAGAAAGCATCCATACCCATCTGTAATACAGGGTTATAATACGTGAACAGAATAAAAGGCAGACTTGAACCTGCCGCTCTGGCCAGAGAAGCTGTCTTCATGCACGTGCGAATGGAAATTTGCCGTTTCAATGCACGCTCAGACGCGCGCTGAATTACAGGACCGTCCGCCAGCGGGTCGGAATAGGGTACACCCAGTTCCAATATGTCAGCTCCGGCCGACTCTAACAGCCGAATGATCTCTATTGTAGTATCCACATCCGGGTCGCCTACCGTCAGAAAAGGAATTAATGCCGTTTTGCCTTCATTTTTAAGGCGACCAAACGCCTGATCAATTAAATTCATGACGGATTTCCTCCCAAATACTTGATAATGGAGTCCACATCTTTATCCCCGCGTCCAGACAAACAAATAACGATAATATCATCTGCCGTCAACGTAGGTGCCAGCTTGACGACCTGCGCAACTGCATGTGCCGACTCTAATGCAGGAAGTATTCCTTCGGTACGGCAGAGGAGCTGAAGTGCATCCAGCGCTTCCTGATCCGTGATCGGAACATATTTGGCCCGCTCAATATCTTTCAGGTATGAATGCTCCGGTCCAACACCTGGATAATCTAATCCAGCCGAGATGGAATGCGCAGGTTGCACTTGTCCATACTCATCCTGAAGCAGATAACTCATAGAGCCTTGGAAGACCCCTTGTGTTCCCTTGGTCATCGTAGCTGCATGGAATTCCGTTTCGACACCTTTTCCAGCGGCCTCCACGCCAATCAATGCGACACCCTGATCCTCAATAAAAGGATAAAACATGCCGATGGCATTGCTTCCGCCACCGATCGCTGCCACGATGACATCCGGAAGTCTGCCTTCCTTCTCTAGGATCTGGCGACGTGTTTCATCACCAATCACACGTTGGAAGTCCCGCACCATCATCGGATACGGGTGCGGGCCGACAGCTGAACCCAAAATATAGAACGTATCATGGACATGGCTGACCCAGTAACGCAAAGCTTCATTCCCGGCATCCTTAAGTGTACGTGTACCTGATGTCACCGGAATGACCTCTGCACCCAAAAGCTGCATCCGAAAGACGTTCAGCTGCTGGCGCACAGTATCCTCTTCGCCCATAAACACCTTGCATTCCAATCCGAGCAACGCAGCCACAGTCGCTGTCGCGACACCATGCTGTCCTGCGCCTGTTTCAGCAATGACCTTCTGTTTCCCCATACGCTTCGCCAGCAGTCCCTGAGCTAATGCATTATTGATTTTGTGGGCACCGGTATGATTTAAATCTTCGCGCTTCAAGTAAATTTTAGCTCCGCCCAAATGCTGACTCAGACGCTCCGCATAATAAAGCGGCGTTTCCCGACCAGAATAGTCCTTAAGGAGCCCGTTCAACTCTGCTTTAAACTCGGGATCATCCGCGTACTTACGGTAGGACTCCTCCAATTCAATCAGTGCGTTCATCAACGTTTCCGGTACAAAACGTCCTCCAAATGTTCCAAAACGTCCGTTGTTATCAGGTAATTGTGTCATGCCTGCTTCACCCTTTCCACAAATGCTGTGATTTTTGCAATGTCCTTGACTCCGTTCGTCTCTACACCGCTGGATACATCCAGCCCATCGGGATGATACTCATGAACCAGCTTTTCCGCATTATCGGCAGTCAACCCGCCGGCTACAAACAAAGGAATTCCATGTTGATGGGTCCAAGCCTGATAGGCAGGAATTCGATCCCAAGCAAACGTTTTTCCAGAGCCGCCGCCATACAGGGGATCGTATGTATCCAGCAATAAAGCGTCAATTGTCCCGACATAGGCATCCAATTCGTCCGCCGAGCGTTCTGTCTGTCCCTGATTGTCCACAGACCATGCCTTGAATACCTGTATACCAAAATGCTCCCTAATCTCCCGACAGCGCTGCGGACTCTCTTGTCCATGCAGCTGTATGACATCCAAGGGTGCCTTCTCCATCACATCATTTAACAGTGCATCACCAGGGTTCACAAATACACCCACGCTGCGCGGTCTGCTGCCTGAGGTCCATTCATCTAATACGCGAAGCAGCTTTCCAGCCTGCACGCCGTCAATCCGGCGCTTGCTGTCAGCAAACACAAAACCTATATAATCGACCGGTAAGTTTACCATAGATTTTAGCACTTCAACGCTTTGAAGTCCACAAATTTTTACGCCCGTTTTGTTCATGCTTTAACCCCGTCCATCAATTCGGCTACAGCCTGTCCTACATCTTCCTTGCGCATCAGATGCTCCCCCACCAAGATACCGTGTGCACCTACCGAATGCAGATAATTAACATCTTCCGGTCCCGCAATTCCGCTCTCACTGATGAACGTAACCCCTTTAGGAATTAGTGAGATCAGCTCCTCTGTCGTCTGGAGACGAGTCTCGAATGTCCGCAGATTTCGGTTATTTACGCCAATTAAGGTTGCTGTCCCCAGCTCCAGCACTGCTTTAAGCTCCTCACTGTCATGCACCTCTACCAACGCGTCCAGCCCGAGGTCCTTGGCAATCTGTAAAAAAGACCCTAATACACGGGGTTCCAGGATAGCGGCAATCAATAGCACCGCATCCGCTCCCAGCAGACGAGCTTCATATATTTGCCGTTCATCAATGATAAAATCCTTTCGCAGCAGCGGAATCTTCACCTGATCGCGAATTTGCTGTAAATATTCAGGGCTCCCCTGAAAATACGTCACATCTGTCAGTACAGAAATGCAATCCGCTCCTGCTCCCTCATATGCACGTGCAATGTCCACCGGATGGAAATCCGGTCGAATCAACCCTTTGGATGGGGAAGCCTTCTTCACCTCAGCAATCAGTCCGAGCGGACGATTGCGTCTGCTCGCGATCGCATTTTCGAATCCTCTCGTCGCAGGTAAATCAGCAATTAATCGTTCAGCCTTACTTATTTGAAAATGCTCCTTAAGCTGCTCCACTTCTTGTCGCTTCGTCACCACAATTTTGTCAAGATACATATTGATATTCCCCCGTTGCCTGTATTAATTGATCCAGCTTAGAAATTGCCAGTCCTGAGTCAATGGCTTCTGCCGCTCGTGCTACTCCGGCCGTCAAGGTAGCCGTTGCACCTGATACATAAATGCACGCTCCTGCATTCGCTAACACAACATCCCGATAAGCCCCATGCTCTCCGTTTAAAATTCGTCGTATGATATCTGCGTTAACCTGTGCGTCGCCGCCCAGCACTTGATCAAGAGAATGCGTCTGCAAGCCCAGATCCGACGGATGAAGCTCGAACGTGTGAACCTTGCCGTCCTTCAGTTCGGATACTCGTGTCGCAGCTGAAATACTAATTTCATCTAGCCCATCCAGACTACTGACAACCATGGCCCGTTTGGAGCCGAGCTGGTTCAATACCTCGGCAATGACTTCCGTTTTGTTGGCGTCATAAATGCCCAACAGCTGCCGATCCGCACCAGCCGGATTCGTCAAAGGACCTAGCATATTGAATACCGTCCGCACACCCAGCTCGCGGCGCGGCGCGGCGGCATGCTTCATAGACGGATGATACAGCTGTGCGAATAAAAAGCAGATGCCGATTCGGTCCAGACATGACCTAGCCTGATCACTCGTCAAATGAATGTTGACTCCCAATGCCTCTAGGACATCAGCGCTCCCGGCACGGCCACTTGCAGAACGATTGCCATGCTTTGCTACCCGTACAGACACCGAAGCTGCGATGATCGCGGATATCGTGGAAATATTAAACTTGTGAATCCCCGAACCTCCGGTTCCACATGTGTCCAGCAGACGACCGTTGCCTTCTTCAGCTTGCACTGGACTAGCGTAGCTACGCATAGCCTCGGCAAAACCAGTGATTTCATCTACCGTTTCCCCTTTGAGGCGAAGAGCCGTCAGCAGCCCGCCAATTTGCGCCTGTGTAGCACTTCCACTCATAATCTGTTCCATTACGCTACGGGCCTCCGTACGCGAAAGGTGCTGTCCCTCAATGATCCGGCTTAACCCCACTTGCATCATGTCATGTCGTTCCATTGTCGTCTCCTCCTCAAAATCAGATTTTTGTGTGTTACGGAGTGTACAAATAATCCTGGTTGATGACGCTGTTATAGGGCTGTGTCGTTGCCGGGAACATCACTTCTGCCGTACGGATTGCCTTCAGCAATGCCTTCGCTTTGTTCACCGTCTCCTGATACTCGCTTTCCGGAACCGAGTCCCACACAATTCCAGCGCCTGCCTGGACATAGGCCCGGTTCTTTTTAAACACAATCGTGCGAATCGTAATGCAAGCGTCCATATTGCCTGAAAAGCCTAAATATCCAATCGCCCCTGCATAGGGTCCGCGTGCTTCCCGCTCCAACTCAGCAATAATCTCCATGGCTCGTAGCTTCGGAGCCCCCGATACGGTGCCGGCTGGCAGACAAGACAGGAAAGCATCGAAGAAATCTTTGTCCTCCCGTAGCTCACCTGACACATTGGATACAATGTGCATGACATGGGAATAGCGTTCAATCTCCATGAACGTATCGCATTTGACTGTGCCAAACTGTGATACACGGCCCAAATCATTTCTTCCCAAATCGACCAGCATCAGATGTTCTGCACGTTCTTTTTCATCGTTTAACAGTTCTTCAGCAAGTGCCACATCTTCTGTCTCCGTTACCCCACGCGGTCTCGTTCCTGCAATAGGACGGGTTTCTACCCGGCCGTTTTCCACCTTGACGAGTGCCTCAGGCGAAGTGCCTACGATGATCTCGTCATCCATTTTCAAATAATACATATATGGCGACGGGTTCATCGTGCGCAGCACGCGGTATACCTGTAAAGGTGAGGCCTCTGTATCAATGTGAAAACGCTGGGATAGTACAACCTGAAAAATATCACCGGAGCGGATATACTCCTTCGCCTGCTCTACGTTTGATATAAACTGTTCCTTCGTCACATTGGATTGGATCTCACCCAGTTCCACATCATCAGGAATGGAGGCTGATCCTAATCGCTCAGGCTGAGACTGCTTGCGCAGATACTGTGCCGTTTCCTCCAACTTGCGTTCCACGTCAGCATAAGCAGCACGAATGTCCTCATCGCGGAACCCTTCGCCTACATGAACATTGCCGACCAGCAAAATTTGCTGCTTCACATGATCAAAAACAATGACTTGATCGCAGAACATAAAACGAATATCATCCATATTCAAATCATCTACCGAATGCTCTGGTAGCTTTTCATAATATTGAAGCAGGTCATATCCAAAAAATCCGATAGCCCCGCCTGTAAATGGAGGCATTTCTTTCAGTTTCGGACTACGGTATTTACGAAGTAATGCTTTGAGCGCTTCAATCGGCTTGTCGTTTAATATTTGCCGTTTACCGTGTTGTTCCAATATCAAACGTCCTTTTTTACCCGAGACCATTAGAAACGGGTCTGTACCGATGAATGAATGTCGCGCCCACTGTTCGCCTCCCTCTACACTCTCTAGCAGAAAGGCACGGTCCCGCTCGGCATACCGACGGAAAATCCGAATCGGCGTCTCCATATCAGCCAGCACTTTTTTGTACACAGGAATCAGGTTAAATTCATTCGCCATCGTTATCACTTGCTCCACATGCGGCGTTAACATGAGATCACTTCCTTTCCAAATTGGCGCAGAACCATAGGAGAGAATATAAAAAAGCCTCTACCGGTAAGGTAGAGGCTGTCAGTTATTGAAATTATAAGAATGCTCCATATGTAAATGACTACAGCAAATAGATAAGTATACACTCATCCCTTTTGTATAAACACGCAGGTTGCTTCAAATAAGCTTCTCTGTAGAAGAATATCTCTTCATAGACAAAAGCTTACCTGCTACCGCCGGTCTCTGTAATCTCATATGGAATTGGCTAAGGCTGCACTCTTCTCATCTCAACTCTGTCTCTGGCTAACTCTACTCTACTTAACTCTGCTACACACACTATATCTCATGGGATGTTACTTTGGCAACCATCAACTTTAAAAACGGGCGCTTATTTCCCTTGGGAAGCCAGATCCGGTCTTAACGCCTGCGCTCCGTTCAAATATACATGTTTAATTTCACGCTGGGATTTATCGGTGTTCACCTGTACCATCAAACGAATGCACTTGGGTAAACTGCCTGCCACAGGAATTTCTAATGCACACATGAGCGGAACCATATCCCAGCCATCAAGCTGACGAATGGCCTTGGCTGGAAAGGCAGTATCCAGGTCATGGGTCACCGTAATCCATACGTTACTAATATCCTCCGGCTGAATTTCATTGTAGGATACAATTTCCTCCAGTAGTTGGCATGTTGCTTCCAAAATTTCGTTTTCTTCATTATTCACTACGGTCGTCGCGCCACGAATTCCCCGATTGTACATCGTTACGCCCCCTCTTTTAACTGTTCAATAACTTGTCGGATGTAAGAGACGGAAATATCCTTCACAACCTCCACGTGCCCGATGCTACGTGGGACGACAAAAGTAATGCTGCCTTCTTTGAACTTTTTGTCATGCATCATCGCGTCCAGCAGCCGATCTGTATCGAGATGTGACGGAAGGGAGGTCGGTAGCCGTAGCGAAGACAACATCTCCTTCGTTTCATCTACCAAAGAAGGATCTGCCCCCAGCTTCACGCCCAAAAGTGCGGAGCCGACCATACCGATAGAAATGGCTTCCCCGTGTAAAAACTCACCATACCCCGCAATGGCTTCAATCGCATGGCCAATCGTATGGCCTAAGTTCAGAATAGCGCGTAAATCATTTTCTCGTTCATCGCGCGACACTACTTCGGCTTTTACGGAACATCCCTTTTCCAGGCCGTACTCCAGAGCTATCGCATCCAGCGCAAGTAAATCAGTCGCATGGTCACGGCACCACTGGGCGAAATCAGCATCCCAGATCAAGCCATGCTTGATCATTTCAGCAAGCCCCGCAGATACCTCACGAGGAGGTAATGTTGACAACGTATCTACGTCATACAACACAAGTTCCGGTTGATGGAAGGCTCCTATCATATTTTTCGCCAAAGGATGATTGATGCCAACCTTACCGCCCACGCTACTGTCATGGGCAAGGATCGTAGTGGGGATCTGTACAAACTTGACACCTCTCATATAAGAAGCCGCCACAAATCCAGCCAAATCGCCCACCACACCACCACCAAGTGCAATAACTGCTGAATTGCGATCCAAGCCGCCCTCAATGGCTGCTGTTATAACCTGCTCAAATACAGCAAGCGACTTGGAGGTTTCACCTGGCTTAACGACAAAGGACACTGTCTTGTAGCCAGATGCCTGAAGATTGCTCTCCAATGTTGCCAAGTAGAATCCCGCTACATTTTCGTCAGAAACAATCAACAACGGGCTTTTTTGCGCAATTCCTCGTTCCTTCAACAACTCTCCGGCTCGATGTAAAAGCCCTCGTCCGATATGAATAGGATAAGAACGTTCCCCAAGCTGTACCGTCAGCGTACTCATCTTAGTACCGCCCCAGTTGTTCTTCGTAGGATGCAATATTCGCACGAATCTCTTCAATCGAATCCCCGCCGAATTTTTCTAGCAAAGCTTTCGCAATCTCCCAAGCTACCACATGCTCCATGACTACGCTAGCCGCGGGTACTGCACATGCATCCGAACGCTCAACCTGTGCAGTGAACGCTTCCTTTGTATCAATGTCGACGCTTTGCAGAGGTTTGTAAAGTGTGGGAATCGGCTTCATTACGCCACGAACCACAACTGGCATTCCATTCGTCATGCCACCCTCAAAACCACCCAAACGATTGGTACGACGGTGATATCCACGTTCCTCATCATATAGGATCTCGTCATGCACCTGTGAACCGCGCAATTCTCCTGCTTCAAAGCCAATGCCGATTTCCACGCCTTTAAATGCATTAATCGACATGACGCCTTGTGCAATACGTGCATCCAGCTTCCGATCATACTGTACATGACTGCCCAGACCAATCGGAACACCTTCTACAATACATTCCACTACCCCACCGACTGAATCACCTTCTTGCTTGATCAGATCAATATATGCTTCCATTTTCTTTTCGGTTTCTGGATCGGTTACTCTCACCGAGGAGGCTTCTGTCACGGCAATCAGCTCATCAATCGGCAGATCACGGTAAGGAGCTTCGATTTCCCCAATGCGGATGACCTGACCTGCCACCTTGATTCCGAACTCAGCCAGCAATTGACGGGCCAAACCGCCGCATGCCACACGAATTGCTGTTTCGCGTGCACTGGAGCGCTCCAGCACGTTACGAAGATCCTTCAGGTTGTATTTCATTCCGCCATTCAAATCCGCATGACCCGGACGTGGTCGGTGAACCCGACGTTTTTCCTCATCACTGCCTTCAATAGGCTCAATATTCATAATGTTCTGCCAGTGCTTCCAATCGTTATTTTCCACAACCAGCGCAATCGGTGCCCCCGTGGTATAGCCGTGACGTACGCCTCCGGCAATTTTCGCCGTATCTTTTTCAATCTGCATACGCCGACCCCGTCCATATCCTTTCTGACGACGGTGCAGCTGAAAATTCAATTCCTCAAAATCCAATTTTAAATTGCTCGGCATACCCTCTACAATGGCAGTTAGCTGGGGACCATGCGTTTCCCCCGCGGTTAAATAACGTAAACTCATGACGCGTTCCCCCTTTAAACTGTTAAACTGTGCATCGCTAAAACCTTTAACTGTGCTTCATTATAGTATACGCACCTTTCTTTGACAAGAAAAGCCACGTGTATGCAGATAAACAAAAACACGCCTCTTAGCCAAAGGAGCTAAAGGACGTGCTTTGCTGATAAGCCAACCATCAATTACTCAAAGATATAAATAAGTTCCTACAAAACTTTGGATGATATATGCAGGCTTATGCTTTTTTACGATAAAAAAAGGTTTCCGTCGATTCCAGACCATATTGGTTAGGAGAAAAGATTTGCTCTGTGCTACCGACAAATAACACACCGCCGGGACGAAGACTGGCTGCAAACTTTTGATACAACGTATGTTTGGCCTCTTCTGTAAAATAAATCATTACATTTCGACAGATAATGAGATCATAGCCATCCTCAAACCGATCCAGCAGCAAGTTTTGCTTTTGAAATTTCACGGCTTGTTTCAAACGGTCATCAATTCGATACATCGCACCATCCGGCTTGAAATATTTGCTAGCTACCTGCTCAGGTACATCCTTGAGCGAACGCTCCAAATATTTACCTTCCTTGGCTTTTGCCAATGCACCATCATCAATGTCGGAAGCTGTAATGGAGCAATTCCCCAAAATCCCTTTTCCGTCGAGAACCATAGCCAGGCTATAAGGCTCTTCACCAGTCGAGCAGGCCGCACTCCACAGCTTAAGCTTCTGCTTTCCTACAAGCAGTTGTGGCAAGATTGTATCCCGCAGCACTTCCCACCGATTGGGATTTCGCCAAAATTCCGAAACATTGATCGTCATCCGATCCAGAAATTCATAGAATAGAGGTTTTTCCTTCATCATGGCATCATAAAAAGAAACAAAACTGGGAAACCCGTTTTTGTTGCGAAGCGTAGTTAACCGCCTTTTCATCTGTGCTTCTTTGTATTGTGCAAGATCAATACCTGTGCTGTCCTTGATTTTGCGGATAAACGCTGTGTAATCGGGGTCCGTCTGACCCAGTTCCATATCCGTCATGCTACCATCCTTCTTCATACGTAATTAAACTTATACCCAGGTCGCCACACTTTTTTCATACCGAACGGATTCTTCCGGCAGGAAAAAATTTGCAATCTCGCGCTCTGCGCTCTCCGGTGAATCTGAACCATGAATGAGGTTAAACGGTGTATGTGCTGCAAAGTCTCCACGAATTGTGCCCGGAAGAGCTTCAGTTACTTGTGTTTTACCAATCAACAAGCGGGAGAGCGTAACGATGTTATCCCCTTCCCATACCATAGCAAACACAGGGCCTGATGTGATAAAACCTACAAGCTCTTCAAAAAAAGGCTTGCCCACATGCTCCGCATAATGCCGTTCTGCCTGTTCTCTAGATACTTGCACAAGCTTGCCAGCCGTCATTTTGAAGCCTTTGTCTTCCAGTCGACTGATGATACGTCCAATCAATCCACGTTGTACACCATCCGGTTTAACCATCAAAAAAGTACGATCCATCGGCTCACTCCCAATCCAATCTAATGTATTTATACAGTACTAAACTGTATTGTAACAGAAAGCTTGGAAACGGTTAAAGTATTTTGTCACAGCAAACCCAAAACACAACTTTAGTAGGAGCGGCGTGTTACAAAATGAGCAATATCGCGTAGCGTCTTTTTTGTTTTGACATCCGGTAGTAAGTCCAGCGCGTTTAGCGCTTTATTAATATATCGGTCGGCGAGAATTTCAGCTTTAGCGATTCCTTCACTTTTTTTGATCATATCCACCGCTTTGCGTGCATCTCCTTGCCCATCCCCATCCTGAATGCGGCGGATTTCAGCCAGTAGATCTGCACGCAGCTCAGGCTGTTCGAGCGCATAAATCACTGGAAGCGTAATATTCCCCTGTCTCATATCGCTGCCCGGCGGCTTGCCAATCTTTTTTTCCGTGCCACACAGATCGAGCAGATCATCCTGAATTTGAAAAGCCATACCTACGTTATAGCCATAGCTGTACAGCAGGGAATTGATACTTTCCCGTGCCCCTGCAGCCATAGCTCCCAACTGGCAGCTAACCGCAATCAACAATGCAGTTTTGCGCCGTATGCGAAGCAAATAATTACGCACACTCTGATCCACATTAAAAAAATCACGAATCTGTTCCATTTCACCAATGGACATCTGCACCAGCGCTTTAGACAGTACCCGGTGAATGTCGGGATTCGGCAGTCCAGCAGCAATAGACAGCGCACGTGCATATATGTAGTCTCCGGTGTACATAGCCACCCGATTGTCCCATTTGGACTTCACGGTGGGTTGACCGCGTCTCATTTCCGCATCGTCAATCACATCGTCGTGAACGAGAGAGGCAGAATGAATCAGTTCTAGAGGTACCGCTATACGCTTGAGCTTATCCAGATCATATTCTCCAAACTTGCCTCCCAGCAATACAAATACGGGACGCAAACGCTTGCCCCCTGCTTTAAGCAGATGAAGCGACGTATCATTAATCAACGGCTCCGTACTGTCGATACTGCGGTACAACTCTTCTTCTATAAAGTTCATATCCTTCTTTAATAAACCAAACAAATCCAATCGTTTCATTCTTTCACCCGTGTCAGCGTATTGTCACTCCAGAGAAGCGGCTTCACTCGTCGGTCAAGCAGCCCCAGTTCATGCGCATACTGAAAATAAAGCTCTAAACCTTGTTGTTGCTTCTCTCCAAAATCATAACACAGATTAGTAAAGTAGCGCTCCCAATAATCTCGCAGACCTCCAATTTCCTCGCATGCTTCAGAAATAACAGGCGTCAGGTCCGACAGACTACGCTGCTTACTTGCGCGGAACGCACTCGCAATTTCAGCCACCGCGGCAGGATTCTGAGCAGCAACAGCACGTCGTACTGCCCATACAGCAAAAGTCATACTGTAGCCCGTCCAGCGCTTCCACTCTTCTCCGAGGTCCGTAACATACAAATCTTCACTTCGCCAAGATGCCTTAATCGCGTGATCTCCAATCAATAGCCCTGCATCTGCCTGTTCCAGCATCAAGTCAAGATCCGGTTCACAGTCAAAATAGGAAGGTTGACCTTCCCATGCCTTTTGCATCAAAATTTTCAACAAATTCACGGATGTAGCAGACGTATTCGTAAGTGCAATGGTTCCGTTTTTGATTTCGTCCAGCGGCTTGCGTGAAAATAGTAAAATGGATTGCACAGGACCATCTGCACTGACGGATAAATCTGGCAACAATAGCATTTCCTCAGCACCCGATGCATACGCAAAGGAAGACATCGCACTAATATCCAAACTTCCAGTCAGCATACCTCGATTCAATTCAGCCGGAACTTTAGATACCATCTCCGCCGAATGGAGAAGCTTAGAAGGATTAAAAAAATGAAAAATAGGCCAAGCGTTTGTATATTTAATTTTTCCGATTGTGATTGTCTTGGTGTCCGGTGTCGGCATCGGAATCCCCCCATCTCGTAAACAATTGATGTTCTATACGCAAGCTGTCCAATACTTTGCCTACGAGGAACAGCACAATATCATCCAGCGTCTTGGGATGAAAGTAAAAAGCCGGCATAGCCGGAATCATTTTGACGCCGAGTCTCGCAAGCTTAAGCATGTTTTCCAAATGAATGGCATGTAGAGGCGTCTCACGAGGCACAAGGATCAGCGGACGACCTTCCTTCATCATCACGTCCGCTGCCCTCGCCATGAGATTATCGGACGAACCGTGTGCCACTGCTGACAACGTCCCCATCGAGCATGGCATGATAATCATCGCATCCACCAAATAAGAGCCGCTCGCAATCGAAGCTCCAATATCTGTGAACGGATGGTATACAAGAGAACCGGGACGGCCTCCGAATTGTTCATTCAAAGCCCCTTCCCGGTCAGTCACATTCCAGCCCAACTCCTCTTTCAACACCCGCCAGCCAGCATTGGAAACGATCAGGTGAACTGTGTATTGCAAGTCCAGCAGAGTCTCTACCAGTCGCACACCATAAATGCTTCCGCTCGCGCCTGTAATGCCAATAACGATTCGTTTGCCTTGATGTCCGCTCACCTGATTATTCATTAGTATTGACGCACCACCAAATCAATCAGTGTAAAGGCAAATACGACAGTGCTAAGTACACCGTTCATAGTAAAGAATGCCGTCTGCAATCGACTCAAATCTTTTGGAGATACGATATAGTGTTCATAAAATAAAATAATGTACGAAATAATCATGCCCGCCAGATACCACCAGCTTAAATCTGCAATAAAGAACAATACAATAAATCCGATCGCCGTAATGACGTGGAATGCCCGAGCGATGTTCAGCGCACCTGCTACACCAAAACGGGCAGGAATAGAATAAACTCCTTCGTTTTGGTCAAAATCTATATCCTGACAAGCATAAATTACATCAAATCCCGCCGTCCAAAATGCAATCGTGAGATATAGTACGATAGCGGTCAAATCTATTTGTCCCGTTACTGCAACCCACGCGCCTAGTGGCGCCAAACCAATGGTCAGACCAAGTACAATATGGCAAAGCCAAGTGAAACGCTTGGTGTAAGAATAAAAAACGAGCATAAAAAAGGCCAGCGGAAACAGCTTGAACGCCAGCGGACTTAACTTGAATGATGCCCAGAATAACAACACCAAACTGACGATAATAAAAATCACCACTTCGCTCGATTTGAGCAACCCCGCTGGGATAGCGCGTCCTGCTGTGCGCGGATTTTTCCCGTCAATCACCCGGTCAATCATACGATTGAAGCCAAAAGCCGCGCTACGTGCGCCAACCATAGCTAGCAGGATCCAGCCGATCTGCGGCCAGGAGGGAAGGTTGCCTGTCACGACAACAGACCCCAATACAGCCCCCATGAATGCAAATGGGAGCGCAAATAACGTATGTTCAATTTTAATCATTTCCAAAAAAATAGCAATTTTCTTAAACATGCTGACTCTCCTTGATTCCAATGTGCAATGCCGCAATGCCTCCGGTGAGAGAATGAGCCTGAACATCCTTCAATCCGACTTCACGGAAGATGCCAGCCAACTCATCCCTTCCTGGAAAAAGCGCCAACGAATCAGGGAGCCATTTATACTGCTCATAACGTTTGGCGAACAATTTGCCGAGCATGGGCAAGATGTGTTGAAAATATGTGTAGTAAATTCCCTTGAACGGCTGCCAAGTAGGTTTGGACAATTCCAGACATACGACCTGCCCGCCAGGTTTGACGACTCGTTGCATCTCCTGTAACACTTGGCGCAGGTCAGGCACGTTGCGCAGACCGAAACCAATCGTCGCATAATCAAATGAATTATCTTCAAAAGGTAGTTCCATCGCGTTGCCCTGAACAAGCTTAATTTGCTTTTCACGGGATTCTGATGTAATCTTACGCTCGCCAACATTGAGCATGTTCTGACTAAAATCCAGTCCTACGATGTGACCACTTTCACTTGCACGCGCCATCGCAAGCGTCCAGTCACATGTGCCACAGCAAAGATCGATTGCCGTATCGCCGCGATGCATGTTCATTTTTTTCATCGTAAATTTCCGCCAAGCCTTATGTCTGCGAAAGCTCAGTATATCGTTCATCAAATCGTATTTACCTGCTATACTTTCAAACACGCCATGAACGAATTGTTCTTTCGGCTTGGTGTCGCTTGGTCCCATCACGTTCACCTAACCTTCCCTCACAACTGGGTGCGGACTATTTAGCAGCTTCAGGAAAGGCTCAAGCATGCGTTCAAATTCCTCGATCCCCGTATTTTGATCATCTGACAGGATCTGCCGGATGTGTGTAACTGCCGTGCGAAGCTTGTCCAGTATCGCATCCTCGGCTTTGTATTTCAGAACCAGCTTACGCCATGCTTCAGTGTCAGTACCACTCTCTGAAAGCAATACCTGCTCGTTCCGGTCCCCGTTACTATAAATATGCCAGAACATATATCCGAAACGGGACTTGTCCGGTTCTGTCCGCTTCCCCCATTCCTCCACCAAGGTATCACAGAGGGCAAATTTGTTGAGAAGCTGCTTCCAAATTTCCTGATCCTGTTCTGCTACAAGTGAAGTGAATGATAAAAAAAGCTCCTTTTTGAAACGAACCATCTGAGTTAAATACTGAGTTGCATCCAATCGGAATTGCTTCATTCCCCAGTACAGACTCATTTTCCCTGCGTTCACTTCACATACAGCATCACTCAGCTTCGAAATGGCCGTGATGCGGCCTGCCAGTGCAAGCAACTGATAAAAACGACTGCTAAAATAGTCCCCTGCTAACACTTTCAGCTGTCTGGAACGCATCTCCTCCGGGCTCCGTATACCGGATAGAGTATCAATCATATCATGCGTATCCAGCCCCATCTGCACAAGTGAGGTTACCAATGCGTACAGTTCGTCCTCACTGGCATGCAGCTCCTGCGCATTCCGGTTCAAAAACACAAACATCAAACGGGTACGGCTGTCAGGAAAAGCCGGCATTTCCGTATGTTGTTGAATCATGTCGTATTCCACATATTTCCTTGCTAATTGGGGTACGCGATACGGTTTCATCCTAAGCCTCCGAGACATGACTTTCTGCTATACTCAAATAATTGCAATGCCTTATATTATATCACAATTTAAAATGATTCGCGACTAAAGTACTGTAGGTCCACCGGCAGAAATATCTAATCTGTATATACACCGTTAAACCTGTTTTGCCACATGGGCGTTACTGTAATGCGGAAACGGGATTTCAATTCCTCTGGCAATTCCGCGCCTTCCCGGCTTCTCAGCTGTTCCAATGCCTCGTTCGTCCACTCGTTGCGGCGTATATCTGATGCAAGCAGCAAATGCCGTTCTCCTGACCATTCGTCCTGCGTCACCACCCGAAGCAGCAATTGCCGTACATTCGTCGTTCCGTAAAAGCTAAAAGCGGCAAGCTCCGCCATGTTTTGATAAATCTCTAGTGGGGCAGTTTCTTCCTTGGACAGCTTGACATCCAGGGTCAGGACTGAATGTTCCCAGCTTGCGCTTGCAATCGGTGTGGTCAACGGCAGCTCGTTCAGCGTATCCACCAGATTGTCATCCGACAGCAGCACCCGTTGCTGAGGCGAAATCGTCGCCTGTGTTTCACGAACTGCTGCGGTTCCCGAGTCCAGCACCTGTAAGGACGGCAGCAACACAGCTGCTGCGATGGTTATGAGAATGGAGCCACCGAATACAATCCAAGGTTTCATCAGAGCCTCCCCTGACCTCTACCTCATAATGTGGGTTTGCTACGGTAAAGGTCCTCACTCTCATTCTACAACAAAAAAAAGCAGGCTATGCCTGCATTTTAATCCTCAGTATCTACTACCCCGTGCTTAGTCATCACAACGGCTTTGCCGCGAATTTTAATAGCAGAAGTATGATCCGTAAATTGGACGATCAGTACCTCGCCCTTGTCCAATTTTTCTGAATGATGCAAGCGTGTATCCTGACCTCTAGTCAGACCAAAAACCTGACATCCGTTGCTTTTCGCTTTAATTACGACGTACTCACTGCTACCCGTCACATTATCTTCCATGTCCTTTTCCTCCCTGAGAGCCGAAGCTATACTTTTTATGATGGAGATTCAAGCTAGTTTTGTCAACTACATGCTTCCCGAGCTACCTGCAACAATTAGCGTGTCCCGAGCCATACTATCCGTGCAGTCCCATCCATTAAAGAAAGGAACGGATCTGATGAAAAACTATCTTCCCGCCAATCTCAGCCCTGCCCAAATCGAACGGCTTCAACAGCTAGAGCATGAATTTGCTGAGCTAACGGGTAAACCCCTGGTGCTGATCGCTTATGCCTCGCGAAACGCCAGAACAGCTTCCTCTTCTTCAGACCATAGCACATCTACCACGAAGTAAACAGGGCAAAAAGAAAAGGCCGTGAATCAAATTCACGGTCTTTTCAGCGCATTGGGAATATGTAAGAAATCTTATTTAATTCCGTCTTTGAGCGCTTTACCCGGTTTAAATGCCGGAATTTTGCTCGCAGGGATTTCGATTTCTTCTCCTGTTTGCGGGTTACGTCCTTTACGTGCGGAACGTTCACGAACCTCAAAGTTACCAAAACCTACCAGTTGTACTTTATCTCCGCTTTGCAGCGCTCCAGAGATCGCCTCAAATACTGCATCGATTGCTTTGGTTACGTCCTTTTTGGACAATTCAGTGCTTTCAGAAACCTGATTGATCAAATCCGTTTTATTCATAATATTCACCTCCCAATTCAAGTGTAGTCCAGCATTAAGGTTATCGGTGTTAATGACCGATATGAGGTCGCCTGTATAAAATAACCCGGGCGGCGTACTGCCTTCCATAATGTTATCATCTGTTTCCGTTTCGTCGTTAAATATACATAGAATATACCTAACCTCCGCAATATAGGCCGAAACTGGCGTTTTATGGCACCCTTCTTGCGTGGAACAAGGTTTATAGTAATACAGTCCACAGACAATTTCAAGTACGACGACGGTTTAACACGTAAAAAGTAACGGCCAGCGCAAGTACCAGCACTACTCCTTTGACAATATCATGGGCAAAATATTGCACATTCATCATCGTTAATCCATTAACCAACACACCGATCAATACCGCACCAATAAATGTACCAATGACATTGGGTTTACCAGCACCAAAGACCGAAAAACCGACGAATACTGCAGCTACCGCCTCCATGAGCAAAGGGGAACCTGCGTCAATTTGGCCTGAGCCTACTCGCGAGGCATACAAAATACCGGCAATCGCCGCAAATACGCCTGAAGCAACATAGGCCAGAGTACGGACTTTTTTTACCCGTATGCCCGACAGACGAGCAGCTTCCTCATTTCCACCCGTTACATACATTTGACGCCCATGCTTTGTATAGGTCAAGAAAACATGCACCGCCGCCACAGCCAGTAACAGTAAAATAACCGAAATCGGGATACCCAACCATTTACCTTGCCCCAGCAAAAGAAATGCAGGAGATATCTCCCCCGGCGCCTTGCTGCCATCGGGAAACTGCATATGATTGTATATGGTATAGCCTTGAGCGTACGTTTTGTGAATCCCGCTTACAATATACATGATTGCAAGGGTTGCGAGCAAATCAGGAATACGCAATTTAATGATCAATAATGAATTTAACAGTCCTACCAAAGCGCCGACAATCAGAGACACAATAATGACCACCGCAACAGGCTGCTCATACCAGACCATCAAAGAAGCTGAAACGACCGTTGTCAAAGATACTGTAGCTCCTACCGACAGGTCAAAACCATCCACGATAAGTGACAACGTCACACCAATGGCAACGAAAGTAACAATGGCAATCGATCCTAGAATATCCATTAAATTATCATAAGTCCAGAAATAAGGTAATGTAGATGAAAAAAACGCCAATACACCTATAATGACAACTACGGCACCGTATCGAAATGAGACGTTTAACCATTTTTCCTTCATGAATGCACCTCTTCACCGCCGCTGGCATACAACAGAAGCTGTTCCTGTTCCACTTCGCCCCGCGCAAATTCCTTTATAATTTTGCCATCATACATCACTGCAATCCGATCACCAATGCCAATCCCTTCAGCAAATTCACAGGTTAGATAGATGATTGCTTTTCCTTGCTCCGCCAACTGGCCAATGATACGGAAAATATCACTTTTTGCCCCTATATCCACACCCTTGGTTGGCTCGTCAAAAACAAATACATCCGCTCCCGAATGCAGCCATTTCCCAATCGCAACTTTTTGCTGATTCCCGCCACTCAAATATTTAACATTCTGACGGAGCGATGGCGTCTTAATACCGAGAGAGGCGACAATCCCATTACCGTTATTTCGTTCTTTACGCCGACTGATGAAACCAAGGACACTCAGCTTCCCCAATAGCGGAAGGCTGAGGTTTCTTTCTACACTCTCCTCAATTAGCACCCCCTGCTTACGCCGCTCCTCGGGTATGGACACAATTCCTCGAGCTACCGCGTCCGCTGGCTCTCTCAATCGAATGGAGCGCCCCTTAAAGGTCAGCTCTCCCTTATCCGGCTTGTCTGCTCCTGTAAGAAGTCGTGACAGCTCCGTCTTGCCTGCACCAACCAGACCCACAATAGAGAGAATTTCACCACGTCGGACCTGTAAATCAACGCCGTGCACTCGTAATCCTTTGTGAAGCCCTTTTGCTTCCAATATCGTTTCACCAATCGGTACCTCTGTTTTTGGGAATTCCTCTTCAAATGTTTTCCCAAGCATATGCGTAACGATGTCGCCTACACTTAAATCAGAAGCAGGCCCCGTGAACACGCGCTCACCATCACGCATCACCGTAACACGGTCACTGTGTTCGATAACCTCCGGCAATCGGTGTGTGATGAGAATACATGCAACCCCCTCATCCTTGAGTGTATGGATTGTACGGAACAAACGTCGCGTTTCTTCCTCGCTGAGCGGCGCCGTAGGCTCATCAAAAATGATCGTATTTGCTTGCTGTGTCAGAATACGTGCGATAAGTACAAGTTGTTTTTCTGCCAACGTCAGTTCAGACACATATCGTCGTACGTCAATATCTACCTCTAGACGTGCTAATGCCTCACGCGCTCGTCTGCGCATAGCCCCCGGCGCAGCCCACCATCGACCATCAGGTGCAGACAAATCGTCCATTACAATGTTTTCAGCGACGGTTAACTGAGGCACAAGCGCTGAATCAACCTCCTGATACACACAGTGGATTCCCGCTCTTTTGGCCTCCCACGGTGAACTAATGTTTAGTTCCTTGCCACCAACTACGATAACTCCCTGATCGGAACGATACGCACCGGACAAAATCTTCATCAATGTGCTTTTCCCTGCCCCGTTGGCACCCAGCAGAGCGTGAATTTCGCCACCCTGCACCGTAAAATCCACAGCTTGCAGCGCATCTACACCAGCAAACTGTTTGCTGATTTTCTTCATCTCCAATGTATATACTTGTGAACTCATGGTGCCCCCTCACGCCTGCTTATGATAAAAGCGCGCCGAAGCGCGCCTTTTGCATGATGCAAACATTTTATTTGGACGTTTCATATTCCTTCATCCAATCCTTATAGCCCTGCTCACTTTGGCCCCATCCCTCCACATATTGGGACAGCTCGGATGTGGAAATTTGCTTATCTGGCAGCGCTTCGCGTTGCACATATACAGCCTTCAATACGACTTTCTCCTCCGGATTATCCCCATGCAGCTTCTGATATGCATAGCGCACTTGTACGCGCCCGATATCTGTTGGATCAACGGCTGCCGAGGCCACCCAAGGATTTTTCGGGTCCTGGATCATTTGCAAGTCCTCGTCGCTCATGTCAATGCCGTAGACCTTAATTTCCGTACGTCCCGCTTGTTGGATCGCACGGGCTGCGCCTTTGGCAAATTCATCCCAAGCCGCCCAGACGGCTGTAATTTCGCCCTTAGGATATTGCTTTAATACAGCTTCCATTTTGGCTTGCGTATCTAAAGCAGGATTCTGAGCCGAACCAAAAGTCGCGATTTCTTTAATATCCGGATTGGATTTCAAAAATGCATCATAAGCAACCTGACGACGTTCCATCGGTGCAAATCCAGCAACCCATACTTTCACAATGTTACCTTTGCCGCCGATATCCTTTTTCATTTGCTCCAGCGTCAACTCAGCCATGCTTTGGTCATCCTGTGAGAGCACTACCGCACCCGGAACATTGACGGCAGCATCGAACACGATAACCGGAATATTGCGGGAAATTGCTTTTTTCAGTCCTGTCTCCAGCAATGCATCACCGTGATCAGTCAAAATGACATCAAACTGCTGGTTAATCGCACTATCAAGCAGAGAAGCCATTTTAGCCTTATCGTTATCTGCCACAAACTTAGTCAGCGTACCGCCAAATTTCTTAACTTCCTCTTCCACGCCTTGAACATACTGTTGCGAAAATGTGCCCGTGTTAAACTCCATGATCAACGCAACCCGTTTACCCTTTAGATTTAAATTGTCCGTTTTTCCGTTTGTTGTATTCGATCCCGCAGTGCTTGTCCCTTGAGTGCCGCTCTCTGTTTTCGGCACGCCGCATGCAGTGACCAGCAAAACCAGCACCAGTAGCATGATAGCCCCTAGCCCTAGCTTTTTGTTTCTTTGGAGCTCTTTTTGGATATTCATGATTTCATTTCCCCCTCGTTCAATCCACAAAATGATTCAAATTTGATACTTAATATATCGCTTTAAACCAAGTATGTAAATAGGTTTTATGAAATATAGAAAAATTTCCGGTTTTAAAGCCAAAACACAACAAACAACCGCCCCCCGATTGAATACCGGAAAACGGTTGCTGCTTAAATATGAAATCAGGACGGAGCCTAGTCCGAAGATACAATCCTGTTTTGTTATTTTAAATATGAGAAAGCTCACATCTAATTTATTTGGAGCACTGCTTTACCGGAGAACCTCCGATCTATCAGTTGTTGGGCAATAGTTCCAATTTCCTTCCAAGATGTCTCCACTTCGATCCTTGGTACTAACTGGCCTTTGGAAACAAATTCACCTAATAATTTCAGATCTTCCGCCGGCGAATAGCGATTTATCTCCTCTCCTAAAAAGAAGCTATACAAGGTTCTACCACCTAAGCCCCTGATATTAATCGTTGCGTAAGGTGAGGACGAATGTCCCATGGATACACATATTCCGTCTGGCACAAGCTGAGGCAGTAAGGCAGCTAGCGTATCACCACCTACTGAATCTATAATTAGATGATAAGGTCCAAATGCATCAACCGATGGAATCGCGGTATCTCCAACAATAACCTCATTAGCACCAGCCTCTTGAACAAGTAAGGCTTTTTCCGTTGTTCTGGCAACACCTACTGTAAAAGCTCCAGATTGCGCGGCTAGCTGATGTGCAAAAATTCCAACTCCGCCAGTCGAGCCAGTAATCAACATTCGCTTACCGAGCAGCATTCCTCCTTTTCTAAGCGTATAGAGCGCTGACAGACCAGCTACTGGTAAAGTAGCCGCCTGGGCAAAGGTAATATCATCGGGAAATTCAGCCAGTAATGAAGTAGGAGCAGCAACCTGTTCGGCCCATGCTCCCATCAAGAGAAGGCCTACGACACGGCTTCCCTGTTTCGGACCCGTGCCATCTTTAGCCTGCTCAACGACGATCCCAGAAAAATCCCAGCCTGGTCTGATCTGTCCTCCATTATTTCTTGCATCTACAACTTCACCCCGATTAAGAGAGAAGGCTTGTACTTGAACGATCGCTTCCCAAGGCTGGGCCTGTGGGGCGGCAACTTCCTTTATCGCAAAATATCCTGAAGCAAACGGATCTGTTACAATTGCACGAACCATATGATCTCCTCCATGTTTGTCATTGAGAACCCTTTGTAAATAGCTCCCTTTTTTCACAATGTAGTATACTGTAGGGAATCATGTGTACCAAGTGTAGAACTACACCTCATTATGAAAAGGATTGAAAAGAGATGACCATGCACAAGGATGAGGACTTCCAGCACAAAACATTAAAAATCGTATTGGGAGAGATTGAAGCTGTTCGTATGAAACGCCAGCGGGAATATACCGAGCAATCTCACCCGTTATTGAAACGATTTACTCAGCAGGAGCTTAATGATGAGGCCTGTCCTACATATAAAAATCTATTGGTTGGACGGTCTCGTCGAATACCGGATCGGCAAACGATGATCCATATTGCTGAGTATCTGGAGTGCACTTCAGATGAGCGCAACGATCTTCTCCTCGCCGCCGATTATCTTCCGATCCATTACGAATTGGAAGGACGGTCTCTGGAGCTGGCGCTGGAGCAAGCGCAGCAGATCATGAGTAATCTGCCTTTTCCGGCAATGATCGTCACTCATACCTTAGATATTAAGGGGTTAAATGAGCCGTTTCGCCAGTTATTTGATATCCCCTATGATTCTTTTATGAATGGCAAGCTGAATAAAGTTGATTTTCATTTTAACTCCGATTTTTCCATTCGGCCCCGTTCCACCTTCGATACTGAGTCGTTCGAACAATGGGAGTCTCATGCTATTTATGGGATACAAGCTTTTAGAAGGAATAACATGTTTTCCCGATACGACCATGGGTATAAAAAGTTAATTGACAGATTTCGAAAATACGACGACCTCAATAAATATTGGAATATGCAGCCAAAGGACTCAGCAAATGAAGTTGAGCAATCCAAAATCATTTTGGCCAGAATGGGAACCATGGCCGATTTTGTCCCTATTCGTTACAAGCAAATTCATCTTTCTGTAAGCAGCCACATGTATCCTGGAATTGAAGTGTACTTACCAATAGACGAACCTGCACGCAGAGTATTTGAATATTTGGGGTGTCCTGCAGAATGTCAGAACTTCGCGTTTAATGAATAGCCAGTCAATGAGAAACGAAAGCTCAATAAAAATAGAGGTAGTCTAGGACTTTATTTTCTCGTCCATGGCTACCCCTCTCTGGTTTTGGAGGTCAGTCTAATATTTTGTTTTCTGCGAACCGTAGAGAGCAAATTGCTCTCCACGGTAGTTCTCTTAAAGATTTTTTGGTGTGGCTTAGCCTTAAAGAATAATAGCAATAAGACCGCCGGAGCCTTCATTAATGATACGACCCAGCGTTTCCTGCAGCTTATAGCGTGCATTGTCCGGCATCATGGCGATTTTACCCTGAATGCCTTCCCGTACAATAGAATGCAGCGAACGTCCGAAAATGTCTGACTCCCAAATTTTGATTGGGTCATTCTCAAAATCCTGCATCAGATAGCGCATAAGCTCCTCACTTTGCTTCTCTGTTCCGATAATCGGAGCAAATTCCGATTCCACATCGACCCGAATCATGTGTATGGAAGGTGCTGTTGCCTTGAGCCGCACACCAAACCTTGTACCCTGACGAATCAACTGCGGATCGTCTAGTGCCATCTCGGACAACGACGGCGCGGCAATGCCATATCCCGTTGTCTTGACCATTTCCAGCGCCTCAGCGAAGCGGTCGTACTCCCGTTTGGCATGGGCAAAATCCTGCATCATTTGCAGCAAATGATCCTTGCCGCGAATCTCTACCCCGACGACTTCGACCAAAATCTGGTCGTACAGCTCATCGGGAGCATACAGATCAATTTCAGCTACGCCCTGCCCCATATTCATTCCGCTCAACCCGGCCCTGTCGATGAATTCATATTCCATAAACTGGCCAACCACTCGATCTACATCACGTAGGCGTCGAATATCTTTAACCGTATCGCGAACGGAATTTTCATAATTGCTTCGCAGCCAGTGCTCTTCGTTCAGCACCATGACCCAGCTCGGCAGGTTTACATTCACCTCATGCACCGGAAATTCATACAATACTTCACGAAGTACGCCTGTAACATCATCTTCTGTCATAGTCGCCGCGCTGAGTGTCATGACGGGTATATCGTACTTGGCAGCCAGCTCACTGCGAAGCTGGAGTGTTTCATCACTGCGCGGATGAGTGGAGTTGATAACCAAAACAAATGGTTTGCCAACTTCCTTCAACTCCTCAATGACGCGTTCCTCCGACTCTACATAAGAGCTGCGCGGGATTTCCGCAATCGTGCCGTCTGTAGTGACTACCACACCGAGCGTCGAATGCTCCTGAATAACCTTGCGTGTACCAATTTCTGCCGCTTCCTGAAAAGGAATAGGTTCTTCGAACCATGGTGTGGAGATCATCCTCGGACCATTTTCATCCTCGTAACCTTTTGCTCCTTCTACTGCATATCCTACACAGTCAACCAGACGTACATTCACATCCAGTCCTTCCGTTACTTTGATCTGGACGGCATTATTCGGTACGAATTTAGGCTCCGTCGTCATGATCGTCTTGCCTGCCGCACTTTGCGGCAACTCGTCTACGGCGCGGGCACGGTCCGCCTCACTTGTAATGTTTGGCAGAACAATCGTCTCCATAAACCGCTTGATAAACGTTGATTTTCCTGTTCGGACTGCGCCGACGACCCCAAGATAAATGTCTCCTCCGGTGCGTTCGGCAATGTCTTTAAAAATGTCCACTTTCTCCAATGAAATCCCCTCCTCAAAAGTCTCCGAAGGAAAAATGCTTAAAGAGCATCCGCTTCGTGTTCAACCAACTGCTTGATCCCAGATGCGGCAGAACAGCCTTTAAAATGCCCGGAAGTCGTCCGCCGCCGAGATTCAGGAGACTGATGGAATCGGCGAAACGGCGTAAACTCGTACATGCATTTGGACTGATACCATCATATGTATCCCCTCCGTAAAATATGTTTAGTTTTTTGAAAAATAGATTACGACAGAGCGATCATTGCAGAAACGATATTTTACGTTTGGGTCCACTCACCTAATATATGCGGGGCAAGGCTATCCCATGACTTTGTCGCTAGACTAAATAAAAAAAGGATGTTTCTCCTGACTGTTTAGAGTCGTCGGAAACCATCCTTTTTTTATTCTCCTGACATAATCGGCATTACCACAGTTCATCATCCATCGCCTGACGCTCCAGTTGCCGCCTGATAGCCGCCTTGAGCTTATCCTCCGGTATGGTTACCTCCATATCGCCTTGGACACGGGCCTGGCAGGATAAGCGTATTCCTTCATCCAGTAAAGGTCCCAGCTTCCGCTGCTCTGCATCGCTTGGTTGACCTGCGAATTCAGCCCATCCCGGTGATATTTGTACCTTACACATCAGACAGGCTGCTTTTCCATCACAACGAGTGGGAATATATACACCCGCTTTACGAGCAGCCTGAAGCAATGACGTACCCTGACCGACCTGCACGCGCCTGCCTGACGGCTTGAACGTAATCTGCACATTCATGAACGGTCCTCCAGTTCTCTTTATCCTAATACACACAGCTTATACTTCATTGCCCATCTGGATGACAGAGTGCAACTCTGGCCAAGGCAGAAGTTCTGCAAGCTTGTCCAATTGCTCCTCATTCCAAATATTACTGACTAGTAACTGCTTCAGTACAATTATATGACGTCGCGGGTCGCGCTTCATGACATCTGCAATCGCTTTGTACCGGTCGGGTCGATTTCGCAATATATTGAATAAAAGTTCATGACTGAGCGGCATCAGACGCAGTGAAGCACTCCCCAGCTCAAGCTGAACACCAGTCGACCAAAGTAGTCGCTCGATCTCTAAGCGGTATAACGCTCCGCCACATAATACCTCAAATCCTCCCACCAACTCGACTGGAAATCCCTTCAGATCATAGTGGCTCAGCAATGAAACGTAAGAGCCGCTACGATCAACCTGCTGTCGATCTATACTCATACCCAGGGGGTGCGAATGAAGCTGCTTTGCGGCATGAATATCCGCATAAATATCAATGTCCCGAGGCAGGCGATCCAGTTCAACTTCTTGCACAAGTAGTGAACAGCTTCCGCCCAGCATCCACGGAACCGACACTGTTGACCAGCTCTCTGCCAAGCTACTCAGCGCAACTGCCAGATTGTGAGGAAGCCTGTCCACTAACACTGATGATATTGCCTCCTTCAACATTATTGCCTCCTTTTCTGTCTTTCCTTCCGTTTCCTGATGGGCATCATTATAACATGTTCGACAGGGCAGTTCGATATTTTGTGTACTGAAAAAGAGGTTACCTACTCCAAAATACAAAAAAAACCGCGAACCTTCCCGGTTCACGGTGAATAATACTAACTGGCGTGCGGCCAGCGGTCTATTTTTTCATCATCATTTTCATCAACGCTTCCATATTGGAAGGATTCATTCCGCTCTTTTTGACGGCACCAACAATATCCCTTACTGTATCTTCCGACACCGGAATGTTGGCCATCGCAGACACCTGCTTGATAAGCTGACGCAGTTGCGCTTCGCTTTGAAGCGTGTCCGCCTTTACCGTGCCTGCCAGCTTTTTCACTGCATTTTCGGATATGTTTTTGCCGCCTTTTTTGTTAATGGCCTTCAATGCATCTTTCGGAAAGTTTTTATTCACAATCTCCCCTCCTCCGCCATTGCTCAACTCAGTCTATGAGTGGCAGAGACAAAAGGTGATTAAGCATACATAAGACATGCCAAACGCCTAACTAAAAAAGGCTATCTCATTATAGAAAAAATCTACCATGAGACAGCCTTTATATTATAAAGCTCATCCGAGCCCTTAAGAATGCCATTGCTCCCAAGTTTGAAGTGGCATGACTTCCATCTCGGTCTTAGGATCGCGACCCATCAGCGCCTCAACGGCCTTACGGACGTCACGTCCTTCAAACAGTACTCCATATAGCACCTCTGTAATAGGCATCTGAACACCTAATTTTTGAGAGATGGCGTATGCCGCTTTTGTCGTTCGAATACCTTCTACGACCATGCCCATAGATTCCAGCACAGCATCAAGCTGTTGGCCCTGTCCCAATAGTGACCCTGCACGCCAGTTGCGACTGTGACGACTCGTTGCAGTGACCACTAGATCGCCAATACCAGCCAGGCCGGCAAAGGTTAGTGGGTTAGCGCCCATCTCAACTCCGGCACGGGTAATTTCAGCCAATCCACGGGTCAATAAAGCCGCTTTGGCATTATCACCGAAACCAAGTCCATCTGACATTCCCGCACCCAATGCGATAATGTTTTTTAGCGCCCCGGACAGTTCCACGCCGAGCAAATCACGGTTTGTATAGACGCGGAAATAGGAGTTCATGAACAGACCCTGTGCGGCTTGCGCAGCCTTCTCATTGGAGGAAGCTACAACAACCGTTGTAGGACATTTCCTCACCACTTCTTCCGCATGACTCGGACCAGACAGCACAGCAATATCACCCTCAGCGACTTCCAGTTCTTCCGAGATCACCGTGGACATACGTTTAAGCGTTTCAGTTTCAAAACCTTTAATGGCATGCACTACCAGCATATCCTTGTTAAAATGAGCTTTCAGACTACGTGCTACCTGACGAGCAGCAGCCGAAGGAGATACGATAATCACTGCTTTAGCACCAGATACCGCAGTCTGCATATCAGTTGTAGCTGAAATGCGATCAGACAAAATGGAGCCTGGTAAATAATGCTCATTCGTATGCTTCTCATTGATTTCAGCTGCTTGCTGCTCGTTTCTCGTCCAGACAGAGACATCGTTGTTATTGGCCGCAAGAACGGAAGCCAGGGCTGTTCCCCAACTCCCAGCGACCAGCACAGCTATTTTCTCAGACAAGACGATCTCCTCCTTTGGAGCCAAGCTTGTTCTCATTCCCACGTACCAGCTTGACTATGTTGGTACGGTGTCTCCACACAGCGAACAGACAAATGATTAGAGCCGTCCAAAATAACGGCCATGCATAACCAAGCACGAGTAATATCCAGGGAGTCAAAATGACAAATATGAGCGATCCCAAGGATACGTAACGCGTCATTACGATTGCAAGTATCGCAATGATTCCGGCATATAGTGCGGGCAGTAAGGCAAGCGATGCCAATACACCAATAGCAGTCGCAATACCTTTTCCTCCACGGAAGTGAAAATATATCGGCCAGTTATGGCCCGCAATCGCTGCAATGCCGCACAAACCCGATACCCAGGATGATTCTCCACCTAACCAGTGCCCTATTAGCACTGCAATAACCCCTTTAAGTACGTCCAGCAGCAGTACCAGAATAGCTGGGCCTTTTCCAAGCACACGCAGCGTATTCGTCGCACCGGCATTGCCGCTTCCATGCTGGCGAATGTCGATTCCTTTTAATTTTCCATACAGCAAACTAAAGCTGACAGAGCCAAGCAAGTAACTGAGTACGATGGCAACGATTTGTAAAATCAACCTATTCGCTCCTAACTTTCGTCAGACTTGCGCCGTGTAAAGATACGAATTGGAGTTCCTTCAAAATTGAAGGCGGCGCGAATTTTGTTCTCCAGATAACGCTCATACGAGAAGTGCATTATTTCTGGATCGTTTACGAATACAACCATCGTAGGCGGCTTAACAGCAACCTGGGTCACATAGTTAATACGCAGACGACGTCCCTTGTCTGTTGGTGGAGGATTGATGGCAACCGCGTCGGAAATTACATCATTCAGCAAATGTGTCTGAATACGCAATACATGCTGCTGTGCCACATGCTGTACAACAGGAAGCAGCTTTTGCAGGCGTTGCTTCGTTTTTGCAGACAAGAACACAATCGGAGCATATGTCATAAACAGAAAGTGATCGCGAATTTTCGTTTCAAACTGGTGCATCGTTTTATCGTCCTTGTCCACGACATCCCATTTGTTAACGACAAACAGCGACGCTTTACCCGCTTCATAAGCATAGCCAGCAATGTGCTTATCCTGCTCAATAATGCCTTCCTCGCCGTTAATAACGACCAGTACAACATCTGCACGCTCAATGGCACGCATGGCACGCATTACACTATATTTTTCAGTCGTTTCATATACTTTGCCACGTTTACGCATACCTGCCGTATCAATCAGCACATACTTTTGACCGTCTTTTTCAAAAGGTGTATCAATTGCATCACGCGTCGTGCCCGCAATGTCACTAACGATAACCCGTTCTTCTCCCAGAATGGCGTTAACCAGTGAAGATTTACCTACATTCGGGCGGCCGATCAAGGCAACACGAATAACGTCTTCATCATAGTGATCTTCTTCCAGCTCAGGCAAATTGGACGTAATTGCATCTAGCAGGTCGCCTATCCCTGTGCCATGACTACCAGAAACAGCAATTGGATCACCAAATCCATAAGAATAAAACTCATAAATCAGATCGGCGCGACTGAGGTTGTCCACCTTGTTGACAGCTACGATGATCGGTTTACCCGAACGATATAACATTTGAGCTACCTCTTCATCTGACTGTGTAATTCCTGCTTTCGCATCACTCATGAATACAATTACATCTGCTTCTTCTATTGCAAGTTCGGCCTGCATACGGATGGATTTTAAAATGACATCCTCACCATCAATCTCAATGCCGCCGGTGTCAATAATACTGAAGGATTTACCATTCCACTCCGATATACCGTATATACGGTCACGAGTGATTCCGGGTTTATCTTCCACGATGGACAAACGATCCCCGATAATCCGATTAAAAATAGTGGACTTACCCACATTCGGACGACCAACGATAGCCACAACGGGTCTTGCCATAAATTCACTCCTCCTGTCAATTCTTCCGCTATCATCATAGCAAAAAACATACCTATTAGCGATATGGTCACGTAACAACAATCGGCGAACCCTCTGGGTCCGCCGATGGTGTACGTTATGCTTATTATAAAATGTATTGATTTAAACTCATTTAAATTTGTTCAGCTTATCGCCAAAACGCTCGCCGAGCGTAATGCTCAGACCGGAATTATTGAGGGAAACGTTAGGATTATTCAGTTCCTCACGAGGTGCACGAGATGCACGTGGTGCTCTTTCTGCTTTAGGAGCAGCTTCAGGAGCTTCCTCAGTTTCTTTAATGCTCAGGCTAACACGTTTTTCGGAAGGATTCATTTCAAGAATTTTAACTTTCACTTCTTGTCCTTCTTCCAGAACTTCTTGTGGAGTTCCAATGTGTTTGTGGGAAATTTGGGAAATATGAACCAAACCTTCCACGCCAGGAGCGATTTCAACGAATGCACCGAAGTTAACCAGACGTTTTACAACGCCTGTTACGATGTCATTGTTGTTGAATTGTCCAGCAGCCGATTCCCAAGGACCAGGCTGTGCAGCTTTCATGCTCAGGCTGATTTTTCCTTTTTCAGGATCTACTTTCAAGACTTTCACTTTCACTTGATCTCCTTCAGAAACTGCATCAGAAGGCTTATCGACATGAGTCCAAGCAATTTCAGATACGTGAACCAGACCGTCCACGCCGCCAACATCTACGAAAGCACCGAACTGAGTAAGACGTTGAACCGTACCTACGATTTCTTGGCCTTCTTTCAGCTCAGCCATTACTTTAAGCTTGTTGGCTTCGAATTCTGCTTCCAGAACGTCTTTTTGAGAAAGGATCACTTTGTTATTTTCACGATCCAGTTCTTTTACAACAACACGCAATGTGCGGCCTTTGTAATCACTGAAATCTTCAACGAAGTGGCGTTCTACCATGGATGCAGGGATGAATCCGCGCAGACCCACGTCTACTACGATGCCGCCTTTAACGACATCATTCACAACAACTTCAAATACTTCTTTGCTTTCAAACAGTTGCTCCAACTTTTCCCAAGCATTTTCACTGTCGATTGCACGTTTGGACAGAACAAGTTTTTCCTTGCCATCGTCAATGCTGATAATTCTAGCTTCAACCTCTTGGCCTACTTGTACTGCTTCTTCTGCGTTATCCAAACCAGAAGACAACTCGCGAATTGGAATAACTCCATCGTATTTATATCCAATGCTTACTACCGCTTGGTTATCTTCCAATTTCACGATTGTACCCTTAACGGTGTCACCTTTTTTCAGGGAGACGATTTGATCGAGCTCGTCTTGATTTGCCGCTTCAGCAGCTTCTTGATTTTTAATTTCTTCCGACATGTCAATACCCTCCTCAATTCAAAAAAAACCATTTATTTAAACCTGCGCATGGCAGAGTTCAAAACATAAATAAACTTTTGTTCTAGTTTTCCGAGCTTAGACACAATTCATGCAAGCCTTCAGTTATTCGTAGGCTTACCCGTTTCCTTCATCGTGCGAATACGAGACATAATTGCTTCTGTTGCAAGTTCAAGCGGATCTCCTTCGATATCGGCACCCTTTTGGTAAGCGTCCAAATTGACAGGTTTACCGTATAACACTTTCGTTTTACGGAAAAGCTTGTAATCACCAATAATGGCGACCGGAACGGCAGCCGCTCCACTGCGTAGCGCAAAGCTTGCAGCACCCTTTTTACCGATTCCCCCAGCTCCTCTGGAACCTTCGGGAAAGATTCCCATAACCTTACCATCACGCAAAATGTTCAATGCCAGCTTAATGGATTCCTTACTTACACCACCACGTTTGACTGGAAAAGCTCCCAGTTTCCCAATTAGTGGACCCAGTACAGGAACATTAAACAGCTCGGATTTTGCCATAAAGTGAACCTTTCGCTTCAGCAAAATACCAACTGTAGGAGGGTCAAGATTACTAATATGATTAGAACACAACAGCACTCCACCCTCAGCAGGAACATTTTCCCTGCCTACCGCCTCAAGTCTAAACAGAACGCGGTAAATGAGACGCAAAATACTGGCGCATACAGTATATATCATTGGCTGATCTCTCCATCCTTCTCCGTTAAGCAATAAGATACGATCGTATCAACGACATCCTGAATGCCCATTTGAGTCGTATCGAGCACGATGGCGTCCTCACTGCAACGAAGCGGGGATACCTCCCTCTCCTCGTCAAGCTTGTCACGTGCCGCAATGTCACGTTCTAGCTGCTCCAGAGTGATATCATCAGTTTCGCTCAGTTCTTTAAAACGGCGAGAGGCACGTTCCTGAACACTTGCGGTCATGAACACCTTGACTTCCGCATCGGGAAGTACAGTTGTTCCAATATCGCGACCATCCATAACGACACCCTTGCGTGCAGCCATCTCACGCTGGTTTTCAGTCAAACGTGTACGTAAACCAGCAATACTTGAATACTGTGACACGTTGCTAGTCACTTCCATCGAACGGATCACAGTGGTTACATCTTCCCCGTTACAATAAACCTTTTGGCCTGTGGGGTCCGGTACTAATTCAATCACCAGCTCAGGTACATGTTGAAGCACTTTTTGTACATTTTCTGCAGGAATTTCCTTACGCATCATGTACCACGTTGCTGCTCGGTACATGGCTCCGGTATCTACATATACATAAGAAAGTGCTTTCGCCACCAGGCGGGCCACTGTACTTTTCCCTGCACCAGCAGGTCCATCAATGGCTACATTTATTTTGTTACTTGAAGATACATGTTGCCTTGCCAACAGGGAATTCCTCCTAACCTAACCTCAAGAAAAAAGCAGGCATTGCCTGCGACGTGAAAATTATACCACACATTTATAGGCGATGCAAAATAAGCGACAGGTTTACTAAAAAAGAAAAATTTCGGATGATTAAGATTTCCCCCGGAATTCCAGCTGTCTTTCAAAGCAATATTTAATCAGTTTTTGGCGCTCCTGATCAGCGATTTCCTCATATTTCAGCATAATGAGTTTGCGACCGTTTTCCATCTGCTGAATGCGCACAATTTCAGATTGGAACGGAACATGCTCCTGAGTACCGTTTTTATATGGAACTAAAATCCAGCAAGACAATGATTCTCCTTCTTCAAGATGATGAGTTCCCTGGGTGTGAAAAGAAACACCCCCGCCTCCTACATCATGTGTCTCTGCTACAAATCTGGACTCGTTCGCACCATGCTTTACTGCAATTTCCAAGTTGGCCTTAACCCGAAGAAAGTTGCGGCGCTGAATTTTGCTGATGCTGTCTGGAGCAGGTTTGTGGATACGAACCATCCGGAGGATATCCTCTTTAAAACCCGTAACGTGGGTATTAAAATAATTTTTAATCCCACCCTCGCTCATAAAAAATATAGACAGTTCTTCCCCTAGAAACAATTTTTTCAAATGCCCACTTGTTTGTGACATAGGAATTTCAATTAGAAAGTTCTGTGACTCCTCTTCTGCAATACGAGACTTAAATTCAAAAATCTCGTCCTTATGGTCACTACCAGCCACTTGTATGTATAACACATCATTAATTTTGGGAAACAAATGATCCACCATCCTTGTCCATTAAAAGCTCTAATTAAGGTATATAATACCACGACTTTGTGCCTATATTAAGCATTATATTTGTTCGATCTATGACTAAAGCACAAAAAACCTCCTTCATGAAGGAGGTTTAGAGTGACTATTGATTCATTTTCATGTAATCAACTACGCATTACTTGCAGTAACCTGAGGTTCATCTGAATCTTTAACCTCTTCAATCGTTTCTTCCATTCCCGTATTGGCGTTAATGTATATCCGGTAGACGGAACCATTGATTTTACCACCAAATTCATAACATAGAACTTCATTCGAAAGTTCATTTTCAATTAAAGCTTTACGGTGGTAAGTTTCACGAAATTCAGGATTCAATTTTGCTCGTGCTGCATTCAAATTCAATTTCGCTTGCGGAATGCGGCGGAGATGACTATGCTCATACACATAATCACTGGATTGAAAACCGATCACTTGTCCGTTATCAAGGCCTGATCTGACTGTGATTTTTTCTGGATAGATAATCACGTCCCCTTGTTGGCTCGCAAATGTAATATTAGCTAAATTCCCGCTCTCATCATACGCAACTGGCTTCATTCCTTTGTAACCTTTTTGTTCAAGGTACTCACTAGCATAGCGAATCGCTTCATTACGTGTTGCTTTTTTAGGACCTACTGCCCTCATGTCATGATAAGAAATAAGCTTGCCGCCTTTTTTCGTGAAATCCATACTGGCCACGGGTTGCTTCTTATTTAGCAGGGTAGCTGTATAAGATGCCCATTCCGTTCCTTTACCGTTTTCGTTCACACGGATCTGACTTTCCGGTTTTCCTGTAAATTCAGCGGCATTTCGTTTAATTTGTTCTGCATTCACTGCCGGGAGACTCAATTTTTTCACAGAGCGTTTATCATAGATGCTGGCTACAGACGGTCCCCAATCCAGCTCCTTGTAGTTTTCCACCTTTTTGTCCACGGTTTTAAAGCCATCAATAATGGTATTGTCCTTCGGCCCAGTTTGCGAACCTGCCGCCATATCTACATCCATCCATCGCAAATTTTTACTAAGGACCTTTTGCTGCACTTCCTGCATGTTTTTCGAAATTTCTTTGGAATTGTTATATAACGTTTTCAGGTTTGAAATTTCTTTCTCGTTTAAAGGCTCGTGATCCAGATCACGGACAGCGGTCTGATACGAAAACGCGGATAGATGTGACAGTAAATCCTTGGCATGATTAAAAGGCATTACATTCAGAGGCAACTGATTAACCTCATTTTGGGCCTCACTTGCAATCCTCCACACGTTCATCAAACATTTGCGGTGCATCGCGTGTGAAGTATTATGGACAGCAACCGCGTTCCCGAGTTGAGAATGCAGCTGATCCATATGAAACGACAAATCGTGAAACGCACGCTGGTATTGATTTTCCGCTTTTATCGACATGCTATTTGCCTGAAGAGACACCTCTTTTCTCATCTGGCTTTGCTGATAACCCCACACAAATGCTCCTATCATCATCAGGGTAACCACCGGGAACAATACGGCACTAAGTCGCTTATACATATTGGGAGTCTCCTTTCTTCAAGTACACTACCGATAGTGTGACAAGAAGAATGCTCTCTTATGCATGGTTTTCCATGACTTCAACAATAAACTCACAGTTATCGCAAATGCAGCGTTTAAAGCCGGTCTGAATCTGTCCTTGCTCTATACGTCCTCTCAGCACAAAACGTTCTCCACATCTTTTACAATGAATTCTTACTTTTATACGCAAAAAAAAGACACCTCTTTCTCTAACAGGTTTGTCAGATCAGTGTGCCCCATTTTGTTACATGTTAACCTTTTCTTCCCGTTTTAACAAACGAAAAGGAGAACGGTTATTAGCTCGACTGATCTTCGCCATTCCTCCATACCATAGAAATGCCATAAGTGGAATGATAAACCAGATCCAGTCATGCGAAAATTTCGTTAAAATCAAATCGTATACTCCGTGCCAGAACCATGGAAGCACCAATGACAGCAGCAACATGTATTTGCTCCTCAAGCCCTCTGAAAACTTGGCCTTCCCCATGTAGTAGCCCATCATTACACCAAACATCGCATGACCGGATACCGGTAGCAATGATCTCATCAGCATCATGCTAATCGAAGCATGGCCCGCCCAGGCATATAACAGATTTTCAACTGTTGCAAATCCGAGTGAGACTGCGGCCGCATACAAAATACCGTCATAAGGCTCGTCGAACTCGGTATGATTATAGATGATGTGATACAACAGAAACCATTTAAAAAACTCTTCCACTCCCGCTGAAATGCCGAACACCTGGATTAACGTGTGATCCCCTAGCCAAAGCAGCAGCCCGCGTTGAAAAATCATGACAGGAAGAACCACCAAAAAGCCGAGCAAAAACACTTTAAAAACCATGTGCAGTGGCTCCGAATCATACCTGTCCTTCAAGTAAAAATACATCAATAAGGCGAGACCCGGCGCTGTGGCTGCCGCTAAAACCGAAAACAGAAGCACCGATCATCCCTCCATAAAAATGAGTCGGCCCTGCTTTAGCGCAGAGCCGACAAATTCACTTCGATATCACTTTCGATAAAACGAATCAAGAACGGCTGTCAAAATGAGTGCAGATGACAGCAACTGCCTGCTCAGGAATGACCAGCTTGCCGTACTCTTCCAACATAGCTGGTGTAACGGATGAGCCTTCTCCAAATTCAGCAAGAACCGCAATTAAAGCCGCAAGCTTGGACTCCTCTACTTCTTCTGGTTCCAAATGCAGAATCCATTTTCCTCTATAATGATACAGCTTACCTGCTTCCGTAGTGTTACTACGAAGCATATGAGCCGCTTCTATGAGTACTTCGAAATCGCTAAACGCGTAAACGATGGAATCGCTATGCTCCAGCGTGACTTCCATTTCGTAGACTTCCTCTGGAAGCTCCTCATCGGGACCCGAACCATACTGTTGATGGTCGTATTTTCCCCGGGTGACGATAACAACCATTCCTTGAGCAGGAAGCGCAAAGACTTCGACAGCTAACGGTCCCGTGGCGTCGAAGCCCAGTTCGCTGTATGCCTGATCCATCATTTCGGTAAACAGCTCATGAACTCTTGGAATTTCTTGCCACATATCGTCTTTTTGAATACCGCGTTCGCTCAAATCGTCAAAGGTAAGGAAAATCCGTATCTTGTCCTGACTTAATCTTTCTATTTTCATACTGGACCCTCCTCCTGGCAGCCGAGTGTTATTAACAGATTATGATGCAATTATGATGCCTGTGATGAAAATGGTTCTATGTAATCATGTTATCATTTTATAATCGTAAATGCACGCAATAAAAAGATAAAAAAAAGAATCATTTGAACGGCTTTTACAAAAAAGCCGCAAAATGATTCGGAATAAAGGTTTCTGGGTTACAATCCCGGTACGGCTGTATGAGTTTCTTTCAAAATTTGCTCGACCTCACGCTTAACATCGGGACTTGTTCTGATGAAGTCTTTAATCAACTTCATATTCTCTTCTTTGTTCTTGGCAGTATGGGCGTTATGAGCGGTTTTATCTGTTGGTGAATGATGGTCTTGATCCTTATGGGTGTCTTCTTTATTTAGCGTTATCTCGCCCATTCCGGGGAATGCCGCGTCCATCATTTTAGTACGGGCTTTCTGCACTAAATTGCCGCTTTTTTTTCCACCCATGTCCATGGATAAGCCCAACATGTCGCGGTTGCGGGAGATCAAAGAGCTTGCTACAGCGCCCAAGACGATTCCCAGGAAAAATGAAGATGTTTTCACAATTAGAACCTCCCTTTGTGGTAGAATCAAGCATAGTGTTCGTCAGTAGTGACAAACTCATACGGTATAAAATACAGGAAGGTGAGATGAAATAATGGGTACAAAAACAGCAGCCATTTTGTTCACCGCATGTCTGCTGCTTAGTGCTTGCACTGCAACCAAGCCGGAATCTGCGGCAACAAGCAAACAGCAGGATTCGGTAGCGTCTGACTCAAGTAACAGCGCCAAAGATCAGAGCAGCGTCTCTTCCCCAAAAAGCAGCAGTAAGCAAGCAGGCAGTGATGATCATAACTCAGCGGGTAAAACCAATGCACAAAATGATAAAACCAGCGAAAGCAATGAAACAGGAGCTGCGACATCTGCAACTACCAATAACAAAATGTATCACTTGAACAAAGCCTACAATGTAATTCCTAACCAACAAGGCACCGAAAAAAAAGTCGTGTTACTGACCTTTGATGATGGTCCTAAGGAAGCAGCCATGATTAACAAAATCATAGATGTACTCGATAAACACAAAGCGAAAGCGATTTTCTTCGTAAACGGTTACCGTGTAAAAGAGCATCCTGAGTTGCTTAAGCTTATCCATGACCGTGGACAGCCCATCGGCAACCATAGCTGGGATCACATCGTGCTGAAGAATAAATCTGAGCCTGAGGTCAAAAAACAGATTGAATCGGTACAAAAAGTTGTTAAGGACATTACAGGACAAGCCCCCGTATTCTTCCGTCCCCCTCATGGTGCCGGCGGAGACGTAGGTCGCATGGTCGCTAAGGAAAACGGTCTCCTATACATGACATGGTCCGTCGGTTCTCTGGACTGGACAATGAAAAAGAATCAGCCTAATAAAACGGAGGCACTTCTCAAAAACGTAACGGAACAACTTCATCCAGGCAGCAATATTTTGATGCATGAACTGCCATGGACAGCTGAGGCTCTGGACAGTCTATTGACACGCCTTGAGCAAAAGGGGTACCAATTTGTTGATCCTCAAAGCATTGAGGTTCCTGCCAGCAAATAGAGACTTGCGTATACTCAGTCTTAACTGTAGATGATGCAATAAAGGCCTCCACTCTCCGCTATTCATGCGGAGACGGAGGCCTTTTTACCGTATCATTTTGCGCCTTTACCAAAGCATTTCACTGATGGGTGGTGCACCCTTGATGCCCCACCACAGTAACGCTGCAGTAATCAGCACAAAAAGAGTACTCAAAAAATTTAAAAACCACTTGCTTACCCGAATACGGCGGGACGGAAACATTTCTGCCCGCGTTCGGTACTCACTGGCAGGAGTATCATCCTCCAGCGTCACAGCAACTTCTGGTACAGCGGCAACGTGAGCCAATTCTGGCACGGGCCGTGAAGCACGGGAGCGAACTGGTTTAGATTTTGACCTGTCCTCCTCCTTGCCTTTGCGACCATTTCGACGGCTACCATAGGTCTGCACTCTGCTAAGTTCCTGATTCATTCTTCATACCTCCGAAAACGTAACGCTAAGCCAGATATAAGGTCAATCACAAAATGACAAATGATCGGTGCCCACAGACTACCGGTCTGCACATATATGTAGCCCAATCCATAACTGCTAAGAAAAACCCAGCCAGTGGGAATCCAATGCCGTAAATACCGGATATGAATCACCGCAAACAAAATGCTTGTCCAATAAGGACCAAAGCTGTACTGAATTGCACCTCTGAACAAGAGTTCCTCACAGATAGAGACGATAGCTGCTATACAAATAATATGCCACACCGGACGATTTTGAAACAGCATTTGGTTAATACCACCGTCATCCATAGCATCCTCAGGCATAATCCGGGACAGCAACAGATCCACAAGTAACATAGCGGCGGCCAATCCCAATCCCCACCATAAGACGTGCAGAGTGTTCGGCAATGCAAATAGTTCTAACACATTTCTTTTCTGAAAAAATATCCAGATTGCGCCAATCAGCAGGGTCAGCCCCTGAGTTAGATACAAATTGTAAAGCAGCAAGCGGTCGTTCAATTCATGAATTTGCGCTCTTTTCCATTTCACTTTAAGCTTTTTCATAGTTAGTTAGTCCTCTGCATAGTCTTCTTTAGCATCATAGCCAAAAAGTCGGGCGGATTCAAGAAGACTTAAATCTTAATTTTCCGCATTCTGTAGCTATATATCTAGCCGGCTATCCACACATGTCGCATGTCCTATTGACATGCCCATGTAAGCCATGATACATTATGAAAAAATTATTAGCGACAACAACAATGATGGAGAAAAGGTATTGATTTCGTCCTCAGAGAACCGGTGCTTGGGTGGAAGCCGGTGACGAAGTAACTACTTTCAGCGCTCCTGAGTTATTGCACCGAGGTCTGTGGAATACTTCCCGGCATTAGATGCAATCGGCAGAAAACCGTTATCCTTTCGGTCATTTTATGACCGCTGAAGGCAGTCCATTGCGAAATGGCTGCGAATTAGGGTGGTACCACGATAACTCTCGTCCCTTACTATGGAGATAGTATGTGATTCGGGGGTTTTTTTGATGCCCGAAAAACGCAAAGCGCCTCCGCGTAAGACTTTTGATCGTCAGTTTGGTGCATAATACTATTTTATCCCTTTTCTGCGTCAATGCGTTATCACACTAGTATTTTACACCGCTCTCCTGTACTTTTAGAAGCATTTCAAGTTTTTTTCATGTTCTTTATGGAATGTATTTCAGTTTGAAGTACATCCTGTCCATAAAAGAAGTTAACTTTGAGGAGGAAACCAAATGTTTAAAGTGTTAGTATCCGATCCGATCAGTGACCTGGGCATCCAGCAGCTGATGGATGCAGACGATGTCACGGTGGACAAGAACACAGGTCTCAGCGAGGATGAATTGGTTCAAATTATTGGTGACTATGACGCATTACTCGTTCGAAGCCAAACTCGGGTAACCGAACGCATCATGACGGCAGGTAAGAACCTCAAGGTTGTAGGGCGAGCTGGGGTCGGAGTGGACAACATCGACCTCGAAGCAGCAACACAACGCGGGATTATCGTTATTAACGCTCCTGACGGCAACACGATTACGACTTGTGAGCACACTTTTGCGATGATGATGGCTCTAGCACGTCATATTCCACAGGCATATGCCAAAACCATTGGCGGTACATGGGATCGTAAAACATTCCTCGGTGTCGAACTGCGTAACAAAACACTTGGAGTCCTCGGCATGGGACGTATCGGCAGTGAGGTGGCTAAACGTGCTAAAGCATTTGGCATGAGCATCCTCGGCTATGATCCATTTCTAACGGAAGAACGCGCTGAGAAGCTGGGCATTAAGCTGGCGAGCGTGGACGAAATTATCCGCAACGCAGATTTTATGACCGTACACACACCATTAACACCGGAAACGAAACATATGATTGCTCGTCCACAGTTTGAAGTGATGAAAAAAGGAATGCGCATCATCAACTGTGCCCGGGGCGGAGTTATCGATGAAATGGCTCTTGTTGAAGCTATTGATGAAGGTATCGTTGCCGGTGCAGCCTTTGACGTATTCGAGTCAGAGCCGCCAGCACAGGATCACCCATTCCTGAGTCATCCGAAAATTATCGTCACACCACATCTGGGTGCCTCGACTGTCGAAGCTCAGGAGAATGTAGCTATCGATGTGTCCGAGCAAGTGCTGCATATTTTGCGTGATGAGCCTTTTAAAAATGCGGTCAACATGCCTCCAGTGCCATCCAACGTTATGACGCAATTGCAGCCATATTTCTCGCTTGGAGAAAAGCTTGGCAGCTTTGCCGCTCAGATCACGAATCAGGCTGTACGTGAAATTCAGGTAGATTACGCTGGCGATTTGTCCTCTGTGGATACACAGCCGCTGACACGGTATATTTTGAAAGGTGTTCTTAGCCGTCATCTGGGCAGCGATGTGAACATTGTAAACTCTGTACATCTGGCCAAAACACGTGACATCCATCTTGTCGTATCTCAGGCGCCCGCCACCAAGGGTTTTACCAATCTGATTACCGTTACACTCAAGACGCAGAGCGGCGAAGAGCAACGTGTATCTGGCACCCTGCTGGCAGGCTATGGCGAACGGATCGTTCGGTTGAACCAGTTCCCGGTAGATGTAGCACCGGAAGCTCATTTCCTGCTTATCTCCCACAATGATAAACCAGGCATTATCGGCCGTGTCGGCACCTTGCTTGGGGAGAACGGCGTCAATATCGCTTCCATGCAAGTAGGGCGTAAAATTGTCGGCGGTGAAGCCATCATGATCCTGACCGTCGATAAAGCCGTGCCAAAAGACGTGCTGATTCAACTCGTTGGTTTGCCAGAACTAAATACTGCCCAAGAAGTAGTGTTAAATTAATTCCAGACATATTGAGAAGTCCATAGTTTTATAATAAAGAGAGGCGCCTGGCTACCCAGGCGTCTTTTTCTCTTATACCGTTATCTGTCATGAGAGCAATCATCATGCATGAAACAGGATGTTCCACGTTGAACAAGATAAATGTTGATTTTTCAACAAAAAGCACCCTCTTCCGAGGATGCCTGCAAACCGGGGTATATCAGCTGGGGCTTATAAATCTGTTACAGACCCAGCTTTGTTTTGTTGGAGATCGGCAGCAAAATAGTAAATTCCGTCCCTTCCCCCAATACGCTGGCAGCAGAGACAGAGCCTCCGTGAGCCTCTACAATGTTCTTGACAATAGCAAGCCCCAAACCAGTCCCTTTATCCTCACCACGTACTCTGGCCTTATCTGCCTTGTAGAAGCGGTCGAAAATATAAGGTAGATCCTCGCTGGCAATGCCTACACCTTCATCCTTAATCCGAATACGGATTAACTCATGCCGTTCTCCCAAAATTCGATCCGCCGCAATAGTAACCTTTTTCCCGCCGGGTGTATGTCTGAAAGCATTATCCAGCAAGTTGGTCAATACCTGCTCCAGTCTGTCCTCATCTGCCTCAGGCAGCAGCAAACGTTGGTCTTGCTCATGGTAATCGAGTGTCAGTCCCTGTTCCTTTGAACGTACCGTAAATTTACGGTGAACACGCTCGATCAGCTCATTCATATCCACTTCCTGTCGGTGCATGTCTGTATGACCAGCCTCCATTCGGGCCAGATCAAGCAGATCCTTGACTAACCTTCCCATGCGTAATGATTCATCATGGATGACCTGTACCAGCTCCTCGGATTCTTCAGGGGAACCCGCCATTCCATCCAGCAACGCCTCACTGTAGCCCTGCATCATAGATAAAGGTGTACGGATTTCATGAGATACGTTGGCCACAAAATCGCTCCGCATCTTCTCCAGCTTCACTTCTTCCGTAATATCTCTAAGCACAGCTACTGCACCGCGGATTGCATTATCCGTATACAGAGGCGCCATCTGCACCGACCAGGAGCCCTTCTTGACATGGATATAGTCTCCGACATCCTCTCCCCTGTCCATAACAGTATGGAACAGAGACTGCAAAGGCTCAGGTACAGAAGCTCCAAACTCCTCCAGATCACGCTCCTGCCACTCCAGCTTTTTCCAGATATCCAACAGACTTTGTGCCGGCGGATTCGTCAAGATGATTTGTCCGCTTCTGTCGAAGGTGATTACGGCATCAGACATGCTTCGCAGTACGCTGGATAAATGGTTTTTCTCCTCATTCAGACTGCGGATCGTTGCTTCCAGTTCCGTGGACATATGATTAAAAGTTTTCGCCAGTTCTCCAATTTCGTCACTGGTCACCAGCGAAAGCCGAGTATCATACCTCCCCTCACGAATCGCATTCGCCGCCTGAATCAACAGCTGCATAGGCTGTGTGATTTTAGTAAAAAGGAATAAGGCAAAAAAGGTCGTCAATAAAAATCCGACAATGCATGTATAGGTGAACAAATGCTTGATTTCCGTCGATTCATACGCCGCAAAATTTCTGTTGATGTACGGCAATAAAAAAAGCCCTAGAAAAATAAGCACAGAGCCTACAAGACAAATGATGGTGATCCACAGCTTGCCTACCAGCGATCTCCAGAAGTTCACGTTATTTTGGAACCTCCAGCTTATAACCTACGCCCCACACGGTTGTAATCATAGCCGCTGCCTCTGGCGATACTTTATTCAGCTTTTCACGAAGCCGTTTCACATGCGTATCCACAGTACGCAGATCACCAAAAAATTCGTAATTCCAAACATCTTTCAACAGTTCTTCGCGCGAGAAGACTTTATCTGGCGACACCGCCAAATAGTGCAACAGCTCGTACTCTTTAGGCGTGAGACTGATTTCAATCCCGCCCGCAGTTACCCGGTGCGCATCATGCTCAATGATAAGATTCGGAAAAACAATACTATTGCTTGGTACCGCCTCTTTCGTTAAAAAGGCAGTTTCCGACGAACGGCGTAAAATCGCCTTCACCCGGTAAATGACTTCTCGCGGGCTAAAGGGCTTAACCACATAATCATCGGCTCCGACTTCAAAGCCTTGTACACGGTTCACTTCCTCACCTTTGGCAGTCAGCATAATTACAGGTGTAGATTTAGTCTGACGCAGCCGTGTACACACCTCAATCCCATCCATCCCCGGAAGCATCACATCGAGCAAAATAATGCTGTAATCGCTTGCAGTCGCTTTTTGGAGGGCAATCTCACCATCCTCAGCTTCGTCAATTGCATATCCTTCTTTTTCCAGATACATCCGCAGAAGGCGGCGAATGCGTTCTTCATCATCTACAATTAATATGCGGTTGCTTTGTTCTGACATATTCCCAGCCCCTTCGCTAAAAAAACCATTCTCTCTATTTTACTATTTTCCCGTGCTTGGTCAAACTTTACTCTCATCCAACAGTCTCTTTACACCAAAAAGGCCGGGGTTATGACCCCCGTCCTGTCCGTTTCTTTTTCGTGTTGTCTGATTTGGCAAGTTGAATGAGACGGTTGATTTCGTCCTTGGTTAAGGGTCTGGTCAGACCGCGCTTCAAGTTTTGTAGCAAAAGATCACCGAAGGCAATCCGCTTGAGTCTGATGACCGGGTGTGAAATGGCCTCAAACATCCGTCTTACCTGGCGATTTCTGCCTTCATAAATGGTAATCTGGATCACAGACTCCTTACCATTCGGATCTACATCTTTATATTCTACCTCGGCTGGTGCAGTAATGCCATCTTCCAGCACGATTCCTTTTTTCAGCTTGTCCAGCTCAGTACCATGCGGAACGCCTTTGACAGTTGCCACATATGTCTTGGGCACATGATGCTTGGGATGCGTGAGCAGATTGGCGAACTCGCCATCATTGGTAAGCAACAGCAGTCCTTCGGTGTCGTAATCGAGACGCCCTACTGGATATACGCGTTCCTTAACGCCTTTCAGATAGTCTGACACGATTTTACGGCCTTCCGGATCGGAAGCACTCGTAATGACTCCTTTAGGTTTGTTCATCATCAGATAGATTTTTTTCTCGGTTTTGATCGGGCGTCCCTTTACCGTAATCATATCTTGATCAGGGTCTGCCTTCGTTCCCAGTTCAGTTACGACAACCCCGTTCACTTCCACGCTGCCCGCCTGAATAAGCTCTTCACATTTACGTCTGGAAGCTACACCAGCTTGGGCCAATATTTTCTGCAATCTTTCCATGTTCGCTAATTCACCTCATGCTAATGATACCCATCCATGAGCAAAATCACAACCCCCGTTCAAAAAACGATGCAGAAATTAAAATACAAGCAGGCAAATGGCAATGGCTGCCACAAAACCAACCACATCTGAAAATAGTCCTACCTTCAAAGCATACCGTCCATTGCGGATACCTACCACACCAAAATATACAGTTAGCACATATAGCGTCGTGTCTGTGCTGCCCTGAATCGTTGAGGCGATCCGACCGATCATGGAATCCGGGCCATAAGTGCGAATTAGATCCGTCGTGAACGCAAGTGAACCGGTGCCCGTCAATGGACGAAGCAAGCCTAAAGGCAGTACCTCACCGGGTACACCCCAGTGTTTAATCCATGGGGTTACCCAGGAGATCAAATAGTCTAAAGCGCCGGATGCTCGAAAAATGCTAATCGCCACCATCATGCCTACGAGATGAGGAATAATGCTGATGGCCGTAGAAAAGCCGTCTTTGGCTCCATCCACAAAAGAATCGTAGACAGGTACCTTTTTAGCATATGCATATAAAGGAATAAAAGCGAGAATAACCGGAATGGCCCAAGTCGATACGAGGTTTATAAAATTAAGCATGCCTCCCTCATCCTTTCCAAGTGGTGTCCCTGCCCTTGGCAGCCGTGATTCCCGTTCGCGGAACGGCAGGTGAAGATACGGGCAGCGTCGTTGAAGAGGCAGCAGATGTTGGTGCTGATGAGGTGAGTGGTGCCAAGGATGTCTGGGACGGCGGAATTGCTGGAGGACGACGGCGCAATTCTCGACTACGGTACCAACGGTCCGCCGCAATTGCGGCAAAGGTGGCTATTGCGGTCGCTACCAGTGTCGTACCGACGATTTCTGCCGGATGTGCGGAATGAAAATTAAGCCGTATCGCGATCAACGTCGTAGGAATAAGCGTAATACTGGCCGTATTCAGGGCGAGCAGCGTACACATGGCTGGTGTGGCGGTTTGCTTATCTGGATTGAGCGTCTGCAACTCTTGCATCGCCTTGATTCCCATCGGTGTGGCTGCATTCCCCAGACCCAGCAAATTGGCGCTCATATTGGACAAAATGTAACCCATAGCGGGATGATTACGCGGAACATCAGGAAAGAGAAAGGCAACCAAAGGAGAAAGCAGCTTAGATATTTTCTGCAAGAGCCCACCGTCTTCAGCCAGCCTCATCATACCCATCCAGAATACCAGCACACTTATCAGTCCAAAACATACTGTAACACCCGTAGTTGCCCCGTCAAAAGCTGCTTTCGTCACCACCTCAATATTTCCCTGCGCGGCAGCAAATACAAATCCAATACAAATCAAAGCCACCCATATGAGATGAATCATGGCTGATTCCTCCTTTTCCCAATGATGTGACACGTCCCAGCTCTAATTTCCTGCTTGCCCTAGGCTCCAAACAAATTTTTTAGGATTTCGTTCCATCTGCTCGTCCAACCTTGTTGCTGAGTATTGTTCGCAGGATCTTGTGCAGTTGGAGCCTCTTGCTGTGGATGTACGGTACTTTGAGCAGGCAGCTTACTACCTTTTTCATACACAGGAACAGAACCGATAAGTTTACCTTCCAATAGGAATTCGACCCGCCCTCGTAAGCCAAAAGATACGTCCGCTCTGTCTGCAGAAGCAGAATTTTTATACAACACCAGTCTTTTGTGCAACTGGGTCTTCTCACCATCATGTAAAGGATAGGCAAAGCTTGTACCTGTTAATAGTGGGTAACCATCGATAGGTTGCTGCTTGTCCGTAATCGGGATGAGCGGATAATATCGGAATCCGTAATCAAGCATACGTGCATGATCGTTCCAATCGTCCCCGTCATTCAAGGTAACGGCAGCGAGCTGGCGACCGTCCCGTGTGGCAGAGCTGACCAGACAGCGAAACGCTTTTTTGGTAAAGCCTGTTTTCACACCGTCAGCTCCCTCATACAGCCGCAGCATTTTGTTTTTGTTGTGCCATGAGTAGTCCCAAGAATCGTTGGGATTCGGTGCTTTTTTCAGTTCTGTTTTTACGATACGGGCAAAAGTTGGATTATGCAGCGCATAAGCAGTTAGCCGGGCCATATCATTGGCTGAGGAATAATGTCCCTCGGCATCCAGCCCGTGAGGATTAGCAAAATGTGTATGGCTTAGCCCAAGCTGAACCGCCTTGTCATTCATCAAATGGACAAATCCCTCTTCCGTCCCCCCCACATGCTCAGCAATGGCAGAAGCGGCATCATTACCAGAACGGAGCATTAAGCCGTACAGCATATTTTCCAGCGACATTTGTTCACCCATTTGCAGAAAAAGCGAGGACCCTTCTTTGGCATACGCGGTTGGACTCACCTTTACCCGGTCCTGCAAGCGTCCATGTTCAATGGCCACGATTGCAGTCATAATCTTGGTCAGGCTGGCAATACGTAGCTCCCGGTCACCCTCGGTAGAATAAATGATTCTTCCTGATGTGACATCAATTAAAGAAGCAGCCTGTGCATGGGTTCCTAATGCGGGCGGCGTTGCTTCTGTTTTTATCGCTCCCAGAACGGGCCGTGGACTCAGCAACGTAAGCGGTAATGACAAAATAAGCAGAAGCACCAGCGGCAAAACAAATGCGCGTGCCTTATTCAAAAAATGGCTGTGGTCCGCGTGAATGTGTTGCTTTTTTTTAAACATTTGGATTCCTCCGGTTTTGAGCAAGTCTTGTACCATTCTATGTCCAAGCTGTTCAAAGTATGTCCACCTTTATAACAGAAAATTCCTTTACGGGACAGCCATTAGCCGCTCTCTTTTTGCTTTCTTTCTGCATAAACCAAGCAACTTGCCCTCCCGAGTACATATATATTAGTTAGCAAAGTTAAATATGGATCGGGGGTTACATCATGCTGCGTCTCCAGTTTGAAATGATTTTAAGATCACGGATTGTAGAGTCCGCAGAAGCATTGCATCGAAGCGGTGTATCCTTTGCCACTTTTGCTACCGCACGTTGCAACCAGCAATTTTGGGATTTAACGGAAAAGGGTGGTTTTCAGATCAAAGCAGGTGTCACTCCGGCAGAGGGGATCAGAGACATTTTTTTAAACGGTCATCAATACGCTTTTGAATGTGCAACATCTATGGTTATTGTGCTGTACAAAGGAGTGCTGGATTCCATTCTGGAAAGTGAGTTTAATCGGATTTTTGCAGGTATGCTGCTGTATGACTGGCATTATGACAGTGACCTCAGGCTCATACAGCAGCAAGGGAGTCATAAAGCAGCTCCTGGCGATATTCTGTATTTCAACAATCCGGATGTGTCATCTGAAACATTGGAATGGAAAGGAGAAAATGTCGTTAAGCTGAAGGAAGACTTGTTTTATGGACATGGGATTGGCATCTTGCCGGCGAAGGGTATTATCGATTCCCTGAATCAACATCGTCGGCCGGAAGCCACGGTATCTGCTTATTTGACGAATGAAGTGGTCTATCCGGACTTCATCTACTTATCGCAGTTCGCTACCGAAGGAATTCGGAAAAATGAATTGTCGCTGCATACTTTGTATCACCAGGAATACAGTCACCGTATACATGCTGTCATTGGGGGAAGGCAGTATATTCTGGGATAGGACCAAGTGTAAGCAGAAAAGAAGGTATTCCTTAGCCTATACTCGGCTTTGGGATACCTTCCGGAGAGAACGCATTTCATTTCCAATGACTTTTACAAGTAAGCCGGTCCAGAATTACTTTGATCAATATTAATATCTACAGGTACCTGTGGAGGTGGAGTCTGCACGTTGCCGCCTGTATTCTGGAAGATAGACTGAACCTTATCAATCAGGTATGGGGTAGAGTCAATGAGTTTCTCAATCAGATGCGTTTGATTGTCCAATGGAACGATTTGTGCCCCCTGTTTGCCAACAACCAGAAAAGCAATGGGATGAATAGATACACCACCACCGCTACCGCCACCAAAAGGATGAACTTCCTTCCCGCTATGATTACCGGAAGCCGAGGAAGTATGAAGTGCCTCTTCGTCTACGTTAAAATCACTTCCCCCGGCAGCGAAACCAAATCCTACCTTACTGATTGGCAAAATAACGGAACCATCGGGTGTTTCCACCGCGTCTCCCACAATCGTATTCACGTCTACCATGGCTTTGATGTTTTCCATTGCGGTTTGCATGAGCCCTTGAATCGGGTGATCTGACATGATTAATTCCTCCTCTGCTTATCTCAAGCGTAGATTGCCTTTTCTTTCGCTATTGTGCGCAAGGGTTCAAGGAAATATGTATGTCATCCGATTCGGTTATGTCTTAATCTGGAGGACACTGAAATCCCAAAGTTCAGAAAGATTAAGTTTCACCACACTTCATTGTTTATCTTTCATTGTTAGCTTGAAGATCTTCATTTTTTTTGAAAAAAACCCGCTTCCATGCCTCGGGTCCACCCGGAACGCGCCATATGCGGTAAGCTAAGATGAGCATGGAGAAAATTAAATAGCCGAGCGATACGTTTGCTTCACAGTTCAAAGTGGTGGTAAAACGCAAGCGATCCACCCAATACGGCACAACATACAGCTTAGGGGTACAATCCATGCGCACAAAGCTGGAAGCAAAACCGATCAAGGTCGTTTTTAATCCCCACAAAATACCGGTTGAGGTAGCTGTATAAGCCGCGTCAGCAAGACTAATGTTGGTGGACCACTCCATTTTGGACATCGTCACATGTGCCAATGTATGTCGCAACCATCGATTGAAGGATTTCGTTCCCTTGAGCAAAACCCGTATATCATATATAAATTGCTTGATTTTTTCTGTATCAATATTACCGCTATCCACGGAAGCATCCGTTTTATGTATGTTTTTGTTGCGATCAAGCCGATAGAGAAGCCCTTTTTTCAAACCTGTTATGAGAATGGCCGGAACATCGTAATTTATTTTAATCATCCCGTATAGAAATCTGATCTCTAGATGCGCCCGATCATCATTGTCATGTTTGGCAATATCCAGCTTCAATCGAATACGAGAGAGCAGAATAGCCAGCACAAGTAATATAACGACGATGATGGCGATACTGATCCATTTCCACACTGGCGAGTCCTCCCTACCTTTTTGCTATAAATATCATGGCAAAAATAGTATGACCGTTCGCCGGAAAATCATGCATCTTAAATACCAACAGCCAGCCCCTAAATACTTGAGGACTGGCTGTCTATTTGAAATTTTACATAAGTGAGCCGCAAGATCCGGATGAACTTTATTGGGATTCAAGATCCAGATCGTTGGCTGCAGGCTGGCTGCTCTCCAGACGCTCGAACAATAATTGAGTCTCTTCCTCCAAATTGTCCGAATCTTCGAACAACTCCGGTTGTGGTAGATCTGCCAAAGAGCCCAGACCGAAATAATCCAAAAATGATTTCGTCGTTCCGTACAATATTGGCCGTCCGATGGCTTCAGCTCGACCTTTCTCTTCAATGAGCTCCTTGTTGACCAGTGTATGTATGGCCCGCTCGGATTTGACCCCCCGAATCTCTTCGATTTCAACTCTTGTAATGGGCTGGCGGTAGGCCACAATGGCCAGCGTCTCCAAAGCAGCTTGAGACAGTGAGGCACGTGCCGGAGAGTATGCGAGCTTTTCAAAGTAAGGTGCATGTTCGGATAAAGTTGCAAGCTGATAATGACCGGCAATACGGACAAGTTGCAGGCCTCTTCCCCCCTGCTCCATGTCCTGCTTCATATCTTCCAGGCACTGTTCAACCAGCTCTTGCTGCTGCTCTACAATGTCGGCGATCTGCTTGGTGGACAACCCTTCCTCTCCTGCGAGAAACAGCAGTCCCTCAATAATTGATTTCAGCTTCAGATAATCCATTAACCCGTAAATCCCCTCTCCACTCCATTACAATATCATCGAAAAGCTTCTCCTGATAACAGAAAATTTGCTTCATTTTCATCAGTTCAAGGATAGCCAAAAAGGTCACAACCACTTCATGCCGATACATATCCTCATGCATCAGCTTGGAGAACAGCAGCCGTCCTCCATTCCCCACCATCTCTAAAGCTCCAATAACTTGCCGGATACGATCCTTGACTGATATTTCATCCCGATGAACACGGGTTACCGTCGTACGTCGTTCTGCTTTGCGCAAAGCACGCTGAAAGGCCGCAACCAAATCGCTTGCATGCAGCCCATGCACCGGATTTGCGGGTTCAGTGGGCAGGAATGCGCTTAGATCTTCTGGCTCCTTGCCATAAATTAGACTCCGCTCCCACTCACGTTCACTTAGATGGCGAGCAATCCCTTTATATTTACGATACTCCACCAGCTTGCGGACCAGTTCCTCACGTGGATCATAATCCTCTTCCTCATAAAAATCCAAATCGTCATATTCCATCACAGGTGGCTTGGGAAGCAACAATTTACTCTTAATAGATAAGAGCGTCGCCGCCATCACCAGAAACTCGCTCGTAATGTCCAGTTCCAGCTCCTGCATACTGTGCAAAAAAGCCATATACTGATCAGTAATATCGCTAATCGGGATATCCTGAATGTCGATCTCGGCTTTATCAATCAGATGCAACAGTAGATCCAGCGGACCCTCGAATGTTTCCAGCTTGTAATTTACGACTGTCAATGTGCTTCCCCCTGCCTTACTCCAATCATCATTCAACAATACCTTTCCCTATAGCACTTATGCTCTACGTTATCAATCCCTCTTTCTGTAGTATATACGTCATCGCCTTGCTTAACAATCCAATCCCTTTTTCACCTTGCAGTTTATAGCGTTCTATTCAGCTATTCCTATCATTAAAATTGCTTGCCGAGATTGGCCATTTCAATCGCAGCCAGTGCAGAATCCCAACCTTTATTACCAGCCTTTGTACCTGCTCGTTCAATAGCCTGTTCAATGTTTTCTGTAGTCACTACACCAAAAATAACGGGCACTCCCGTTTTCAGGCTGCTCGCTGCCACACCCTTGGCCACTTCATTGCAGACGATATCATAATGTGAAGTAGAACCACGGATGACCGTACCCAGCGTAATTACGGCATCATATTTGCCGCTTGCAGCCATTTTTTGTGCAATCAGTGAAATTTCAAATGCACCCGGTACCCAGGCTACATCAATTTCATCTTCCTGTGCACCATGTCGTTGAAGTGCGTCAATTGCGCCGCTTAACAGCTTGGTCGTAATAAACTCATTAAATCTGCCTACCACAATACCATATTTTAAACCGTTCGATATGAGATTACCTTCTAGAAAACGTGCCATGTTTAATCAACCTCTCTTAGTTTAATTATTTAGGGACTTCGGACAATACTTCAGATTTACTTGGAACCAAGATGTATTTTTACAATGACAAACGACGACGGTAGTCCACCAAATGCTGAATACTGATCAGCTTCAATTGATGTCGCTTGGCGACCACTGCCAGATCAGGCAGGCGGGCCATTGAGCCATCTTCCTTTATAATTTCGCAAATGACCCCAGCAGGCTTGAAGCCACTGAGTCGGGCCAGATCAACAGCCGCTTCAGTGTGACCAGCACGCTGCAAGACACCACCATCGCGAGCAATCAGCGGAAACATGTGACCAGGCTTGCGGAAATCACTGCCTGTGACTGCTTCGTCTGCCAAGGCGCGTACAGTCAAGGAGCGCTCGGCCGCTGAAATACCCGTTGTTGTCTTCATATGATCTACCGATACCGTAAAGGCAGTACCGTGGAAATCTGTATTTTGCTCTACCATAGGATGCAATTCCAAGGCCTCGGCTCTTTGTCGTGTGATTGGCACACAGACCAACCCGCGACCCTCTGTAATCATGAAATTAATGACCTCAGGCGACGCTTTTTCAGCCAAAGCGATAAAATCGCCTTCATTTTCGCGCTGTTCATCATCCACTACAATAACGACTTTACCGTTTTTTAAGTCCTCCAACGCTGCTTCGATGGAATCCAAACGAATCTCTTCGTCATGTTCCAACTCGCCATGCTCTATGACGTTTGCCATTGCACTTGTTTGGCTACCTCTATCCATAACACTTTCCTCCTTATGTCTTGTGCCACGAATGCTTCTAAACAGGCTTACCCTTCAATATCAGGCAAAGCCGTGTTTCGCCAAATAGTCCAAACTGAGAGGAGCTTCTTCTACTATCTCCGCCTCCGCTGCACCTCTGTAATTTAAAAGCTGTTCTACATATTTGCCCAAAATATCGCATTCGATATTGACGGTATCTCCCTCACGTTTGGCTTGTAAGGCCGTTTCGGATAAGGTGTGGGGAATAATGGATACGGCAAAGGTATCTCTCGTACGCTGTGCGACTGTGAGGCTGATACCATCAATTGTGATTGACCCTTTGAGAAGAATATATTTAAATAATGTTTTATTTTTAGGCTCAATTTCGAACACAACTGCATTCTGATCTGATGTTACCCCGCGAATCGTTCCCGTCCCGTCCACATGTCCTTGCACGATATGTCCTCCGAACCTTCCGCTCGCCGCCATCGCTCGCTCCAGGTTGACTCGGCTGCCTGATCTCAACTCTTTCAGATTACTGCTGCGAAAGGTTTCCGGCATCACATCAACCTTAAAGTCTTTCGTACCGATCTGTATCGCCGTCAGGCAAACGCCATTCACTGAGACACTGTCTCCTATTTTCAAATCGCCCAACACCACGGAACCCGAAATCCCCAGCACCATCGCTTCACCGCTTTTGGAAATAGTTTGAATGCGACCCACTTCCTCGACCAATCCGGTAAACATGCCTTCACTCCTTTCCACTACATTTCAGTTTATCCCTAATTCATCAGCTATAAGCGCAAAAAACCCCCAGTTCGGATTCAATCCGTCATGGGGGTGATGAGAGTCACATTTGTAGTATACAAGCGCAGTTCATATGCATCTTAAGACGACATGAAATCATAGGTTTGCCAATAGAAAGCATGACTGAGGATACAACCAAATACGCTCTGAACACCATCAAAAAGAAAGCTTAAGCAAGCTATCGCCCGATGCTGTCCTACAACGAAATAAGCCGTACGCACAATTGGGTATGCTAAAAATCGGCACATGTCACGTCATGCACATGCGCTTCGTATCCTTCTCCCATCCAGACTATACTGTCGGTCCCGGATTTGCACCAGGTCCACCTTCTGCCGATCATTCAGCATCCGGGTCACGGACTAAGCCATGCTGTTTCTCACAAAAACGGTCCACAAACATGTCATCACCGCCGGTGGGGAATTTCGCCCCGCCCCGAAGGATCTTGCTCTTATTTAATTGAATTAACATTAAACTTGTTACGTATATTAGCACCGACTTCTAAAAAAAGCAAGTTATCTAATAGAAGCTCCTGCTTTGGTTTTGACATATTGGCTGGAGAGTTCTTCAAACCAGGTTTTATCATTCATATGAAGCGCCAAGTCAATCAGATCGGCCAGTTCCTCGACTCCCAACTCTGTTGCATGATCAAAGGTAATTACGGCTGAAGCAACCGGTCCCCGTCCTTCCTCAGAACTTGCTTCATAATCCAGTCGCACATCAACATGTCCGTCAATAAACTCGCATTTCAGAAAATAAATAATTTCGCACATTAAAATGGGGCGTACCTGTGTTTCTAACACGCAATCCATCACCTTGGCAGAATAATGCTGGTTCGTCAGCGTGAATTTGTGTTCTGTCGCTGCCAACGATGCCCGTCCAAAATCATCCGTAAACTTTAGCTCCACTGGCTGGATGTTCATAACCTTAGGGATCTGCTTCTTTATAATTTCGATTATTTCAACTGTATTCAGCTTAATCATTACCTGCACCTCATTGCATCTTAAAATTCAGAAGAAAACTTTTTAACGTGCCTCTTATAGGCCTCCACTCCTATATCGGAAATCATTACCTGTTTTTTTATGCTTCAACCCATAAACGACAAAAAAGATTCTTTGCGCAATAAACGCAAAGAATCTTGATTGAACCACTACAGTAACAGCGGCTAACAATGTTAATCGATGATTATGCAAAAAACGTAATTATAGCTCTGAAATTTCATGTTTCTTTTTCAGGATAGTCCAGCGACGCTCAATCTCCTGCTCAAAGGTAGCCAGCGTAGCCTCCTCCTTGAGAAGATGCTTCGTTTTACCCATTAATTTCAACCATTCAGCAGCTGGAATCCGTTTTCCCTTGTCTTCCGGATTGTACGTAATTGTCGTACTGCCTTGCTCTATTTCGTACAAAGGAAAGAAACAAGACTCGACTGCAGCGCCCACAATGCTGGTGCCCAGTCTGTCATCAGATTTCCAATTCAGCGGGCAGGCGCACAGGATCTTACCATAGGCCGTACCCACGTTGTTCGCATACCATTGAGCCTTGGCTGCTTTGCGCAGCATATCCTGCGGATGACTTTCAGCTGCTGTAAAAGCATACGGAATGTTACAAGCAGCCATGATTTGTACGGTATCCTTGTGATGTCCTTGCTTTCCTTTTTGCATTTTCCCTACACCCGACGTACTGGTCATGTGACCAACCGGAGTGGAGTATGATTGCTGTGAACCTGTATTCATGTACCCTTCGTTATCATATTCCAGCATGATCAGCTTATGATTACGCAGAGCCGCACCAATCGCAGAACCCATACCTATATCCATCCCACCGTCACCACTGATCATGATAAAGGTCGGATCGTCCGACATTTCAATTTCATTACGGCGCTTCATTTCCATATAAGCTTCCAGCGCTCCTGAAAGTGTAGCGGCCCCGTTTTGAAAAAGATTGTGGATCATCGGTTGTTTGTGTGATGTATATGGATACCCTGTCGTCGTCACATAAACGCAGCCTGTCTGGAACAACACGACAATATCCCCTTCAATACCTTTGAAAAACAGTTCCAGCGCAGACAATGCCCCACATCCTGGGCAAGCCCCGTGACCTGGTGTAAGACGGCGTGGTTTGGTTGTCAACGACCGCAGGGGTGGCACCTTGACTTTGAGCTTCCCGGTCGCCTCGTCCGGCGTAACCTGAATCAGGCCCGTACGGTATGCATTGCCACGTGGCGGCTGCATAACTTGCGGCATCACCTTGTCCGGTGAACCCGGATTAATACCGTAATAATCAAAGGGCTTCTCCGCTCGTCCGGCCTCTGCCGCCTCAATCGCAAGCTGGAAGAACGCCTCTGCATCTTCCGCATAAAAATCCTTGCCGCCCAAGCCAAAAATACGGCTCAACACGAGTGTCCGATTCAGTGGGTCCTCCTGCAAGGCCGCCTTAATTTCATGCGTTAAATTCCCGCCGTCTGCCCCATACGAGTCTGCACGTTCACCTACCAGCAGCGCCTTGACATCACGTAAGGCTTCCCGCAGTTGTGCGGCTGGGAACGGTCGGATGATATTCGGACGTATCACACCAGCTTTAATTCCGCGCGCACGGAGTTGATCCGCCACATCCTTAGCCGATTCAGCCGCCGAATTCAACAAGAATACCGCGACCTCAGCATCCTCCATTTGATACAGATCTAAAATCGGGTATTCCCGACCGGATAAAGCGGCATATTCTGCTGCTACCTGCTCATATACTCCTTCTGACAGCTTCAGTGCTTCGGACAGCTGAACATGATTATTCGTCAGGTCATCACCGTTCATATGCGCACCTACGGTAACAGGATGATCAAAATCAGTAATATTCGGATAATTTAAGTTCGGGTTAGGACCTACAAAACCGCGCACGGTCTCAGCATCTGCAAAATATTGCACTTTACGTTTTTGATGGGACGTATAAAAACCGTCATATGCAACCATTACAGGTAGCCGAACATCGCTATGCTCTGCGATTTTTAGTGCCATGATGTTCATATCATACACAGCCTGTGGTGTACTTGCCGTCAAAATGACCCAGCCTGTATTCAAACCATAGTACAGATCCGAATGATCCCCGCGAATATCCAGGGGACCACTGACAGCTCGTGTCACCAGATTCATAACCATTGGAAAACGGGTACCTGACTGAACAGGTAACTGCTCCAGCATGTACAGGAAACCTTGCGAACTAGTGGCGTTCACAACCCTCGCTCCCGCTGCGGCAGCTCCATAACAAATCCCTGCCGATCCGTGTTCTCCGTCTGCTGCAACCAGCTTAATATTATGCTGACCTCTCGTTCTCATCTGATCCAAATACTGCGCTACCTCAGTAGATGGAGTAATCGGGAAATATCCCATCATATGATAATTAATCTGCGCAGCCGCCGTAGCTGCCATTTCATTACCGGATTCGAACGTTGTCACTTGCGCGGCGCCTGTCTGTTTGAGTTCTTCCTCCAGTTTTGCCATTACGCACGCCCTCCTTCATATACCGGAAATTGGTAGGCAACTCGATTCCGTTCCGCCCATCCCCATTGCTCCCGACGCGAGCTTAGTGCCCCCGATGGGCAAATATCTACACATTTCAGACATCCTTTGCAATACTGGTAATCAATCCCTTGCAAAAATGGCGTCATTCTTCCGCGTTTGTCTGCCTGCTCTTCCCATACAAAACAGTAATCCGGGCAAATCGAATCACACTTGGCACAATGGGTACATTTATCAGCTTCATATTCAGGCACATACCCCTGGCGTGAACCACTAACATCTCTCGTCATGCTGTTGCCCTGAGTCGCAATAACGCCCCCCAGTAGTTGCGTTTCGTATCCCAGCAGTGGCTGCGGACGTTCAAAGGCCCGATCCTCTGCGTCATCAGTAACTGGATATACGTGCAGTTCCATTTCCTCATACCCCCGGTTAAACGTACGGAGATTAGGTTCCACTAACAGTGGATTTTTCTTTTCAAAGGTACTGCGTATAACCGATCTCATCGCTTCCGGGTCCAGGAAATCACAGACACGGAACAAGGCACCGAGCATGGACGTATTTAGTTTGGTCCGCTCTTCCAGTGCGATGCCCATCGCATCCACCACCGCTAGTGTACCGGATACCAGTCCCAAATCAGCCCGTATTTCTTCTGCTGGACGCGTGGAATTAACCACTACAATCCCATCCGCTGGCAGTCCGCTGATTACATTTACCGTTTTGTATAACGTTTCATGGAAAATGCCTACCACATGCGGTTGCTCAATCGGACTGTGATCCCGAATATCGACCTCCGGCTCACAGAAGCGGACGAAGCTTTTAACCGGAGTTCCCTTTTTTTCCGAACCGTAGGACGAAAAATTTGAAGCATTCAGCCCCAGACCAAGCACCCCGGTTTCGGCCAACATTTTGCCAGCCAGATTAGCGCCGAGTCCACCAATGGATTCCAGCCGGATTTCAAAAAATCCGAGTCGATTTGTGCGCGTTAAAATAGACAATGTGATAAGCCCCCTTCTTTTCCAATCCTTACTGAGTTTGAATACTCATATAAAATAAATGGAAAATGCATTCTTATCGAAAGGCTATCACAACACTTACTTTTCGAATGTGATCTAACGCACTGTAATGCCTACATGATTGCGAAAATCAATAAACCGTCAAACAAAAGACAACAAAAGCCGCCCTGTCCAAAGACAGAACGGCTTAGGTGCAACGCTATTTGAAAAAGATCATGTAATTAACGGTAAAATTACACGTCAAATACTTTAACCTCTTTCATTTTGTCGCCTTGTTTTACAGCATCAATGAATTCCATACCTTTGGTTACTTTACCAAATACAGTATGTACTCCATCTAAATGTGGTTGTGGAGCGTAGCAGATAAAGAATTGGCTGCCACCTGTGTTGCGACCTGCATGAGCCATGGACAGAACGCCTTTGGCATGCTTTGTTGTATTCGTAGCTGTTTCACAGTCAATCGTGTAACCAGGACCGCCTGTACCGTTACCGATTGGACAACCACCTTGAGCAACAAAGCCCGGAATGACACGGTGGAAGCTCAAACCGTTGTAGTAACCGCTGTTTGCCAGCTTTTCAAAGTTAGCAACGGTGTTTGGAGCTTCTTCTGGGAAAAAGTCAATTTCAACGATACCGCCGTTTTCAAGATCTATTCTACCTTTTTTCATTGTTTGTATCTCCTTTTCAACCTGTTTTGAGAACTAAATAACATCAAGTTCCAGTTTACTATGAATTGCCGCGCTTAGCAAAGTCTTGTCCAAAAAAAAAGAGCCATTGTCCCCGGCGTATTATTACCGACTCAATGGCCTGCATGATCTTACAATTCTAAAATCAGGACGAAACGGTAATCTTGGCGTTGGGCTGAACCACCGGACTAGCTTGATCACGAATCAAGCGCTGTGGCACAACATCGTTGCGTACGATATCTTCGTAGGTTTCCCGACGCACTACCAACTCGGCCTCACCGTTGTTGACAAATACAACTGCTGGTCGACGTATTCGGTTATAATTACTCGCCATGGAGTAATTGTAGGCTCCGGTTGAGGCAACAGCGAGCAAATCGCCGCTATTTATACGAGGCAGCTCTACATCCCAAATCAGCATATCGCCGCTTTCACAGCATTTGCCCGCAATGGACACCGTCTCTTCGTTCGTATCCTGCGCTCGATTAGCCAGCATCGCTTCATACTTGGCCTGATACAGTGCAGGGCGTGGATTATCTGTCATCCCGCCATCTACCGAGACATATTTACGTACCTGCGGAATATCCTTGATGCTTCCTACCGTATATAAGGTCGTGCCTGAATCGCCTACAATACTGCGTCCCGGCTCAATCCAAATTTCTGGAAGTTCATCGTAAAGTCCTGAAAAATAAGTTTTCACCGCTTCGCCGATAGCCTGTACATAGGTTGATACTTTCAGTGGTGTGTCCTCTTCTGTGTAGCGAATGCCAAATCCCCCACCCAGATTAATCACTTTGAAAGAAAACTGAAGCTGTTCCTTAATTTCTCTGGAAAAAGCTGCAACCCGTTCAGCAGCCATTTGGAAGCCATTCACTTCGAATATTTGCGAACCGATATGAGAATGTACCCCCAGCAGGTTAAGATGGTCTAGCTTGATAGCCTGTTCCACTGCTTGGCGTGCTGTACCGTTTCCAATGTCAAAGCCAAATTTCGAATCTTCTTGACCTGTGGCCATATATTCATGCGTATGCGCCTCAACCCCTGGTGTAACCCGCAGTAAGATATTCACCTGCTGTTCTTTCTCGGAGGCAAGGGCCTGCAACAAATGCAACTCCATTTCGCTATCGACGACGAAGCAGCCAATTTGCGCATCTAACGCCATTTCAATTTCTTCCGGTGTTTTGTTATTGCCGTGGAAATGGATTCGCTCTGCCGGGAACCCTGCTTGTAGCGCAGTAAACAATTCTCCACTGGAAACTACGTCAAGTGACATCCCTTCTTCAGCAGCTAAAGCGCACATCGCCATAACACAAAACGCTTTGCTTGCATAAGCGACTTGAAACTTCAATCCGGTTTCACGAAAAGCTTCTATATACTCCCGGCAGCGCCGGCGGACTAACTGTTCGTCAACAATATATAGCGGTGTGCCAAAACGCTCTTTCAAAAGTGTTGTATCACAACCGCCGATTTCCAAATGTCCATTGCTGTTAATTTTACTGCTTCCATGCAAATACATGTTCTGGCGCCTCTCTTTCTGGAACAAGCTAGTCATATTCCATCGAATGTTTACACCAGTATAGCAAAAAAAACATCAAGAACAATGGATTTTTATGCAGATCATTTATATTAATGCTCTTGTCCATTGCCTGAGTTCGAATCTGTGTCGGCATCCGTATGGGGCATACGCGTATTGTCCCTCGTTTTGTTAGATGACGGGCGGTTAGGTGCATCTAGTACAGGCATGCGGAACAAGATGGAAGCTAACGCTTTGGCATTAAAAGGAATGAACGGCCACAAATACGAAGAATTATATGACCGATGCAGCGTCAGCATCAAAATGATCAGTGTCGTACCCACGACAAAGCCCGGTACGTGAAAAATTGCAACAGCAACCAGCAGGAATAGTCGAATCAGTCTATTCGCCAGCCCTAGCTCGTAGCTCGGTGTTGCGAACATTCCTATGGCAGCGACAGCCATATACAGCACGACCTCATTCACGAAAAGTCCCGTCTGAACCGCTATGTCACCGACCAGAATGGCTGCGATCAAGCCCATAGCGGAAGCCAGTGGTGTCGGAGTATGCACAGCCGCCATTCGCATAAGATCGACCCCTAGTTCCACGATGATAAACTGTGCAATCAGCGGAAGATGTGCTTCCTTTTGAGGACCGATAAAATCGAGAAACGCCGGTTTTAATTCGGGATTGATGACCATTAGCAACCACATGGGAAGCAGAAACATCGAGGCAAATATGCCTAAAAAACGTACCCAGCGCAAATAACTTCCCATAAAAGCAGTTTGCCGATTCTCTTCTGCATGCTGACACAAGTCAAAAAAAGTGGTAGGCAAGATCATCACGCTGGGTGAGGTATCGACGAAAATAACGAGCCTTCCTTCCATAATATGCGAAGCCACGACATCTGGTCGCTCCGAATATCGTACTAATGGATATGGATTCCAACCTTTATTGATAATCGTCTCCTCTAATTGCTTATCGGCCAGAGGAATACCATCCAAATTAACATTTTTAATTTTGTCTCGTACAGTATCCACCATCACCTTATCCACAATATCGTCAATGTAGCCCAAACATACGTCTGTTCGGGTTCGACGTCCGACCTGCATAGCCTCAAATTTAAGTCCTGGGTCCCGCAAACGTCGGCGCACCAAACCTACATTTGTAAGCATTGTTTCAGTAAACCCGTCGCGGGCACCGCGCACAACCCGCTCCAAAGAAGGTTCCTCCGGACTACGCACCGGATAATTACGAGTATCCAGAATAAGGGAAAAACGTTCGCCTTCCATGAAAAAGGCACTCATCCCTGTCAGCACCTTGTTAATGACGACAGACATCTTATCTGTCTTCTCCACCTGAATATGTGGAATAAAATTTTCGAAATACGCTTGTAGTCCATCCGAAGAGAGATTATCTGGCGTCAGATAGGTGAGACGCTTTAGCACTTCAAGCATGATCTGATCTTTCGCAAAGGTATTTAGGAACAGATATCCGGTATGACGCCCACCCAGTGTCATTTCCCTGAATACAACATCAAAGGTCTCCCCCAAACCTAATACTGTTTCAAGTGTATTCTTATTATCCTTCATCCTCGGCGATATATCATCTTCGGCCTGCCAGTAGCGAACGGACTCCTCTACGTTATCAGACCGCTCACTCTCTTTTTTGTGTTTAAAACGTGCAGATTCCTGCGCCTGCTTTTCCTTCCATGGACTCAACTCTTCTCCGTCAGTATGATATTCCTTTCCGTTTCCCCCGTCTTCTTGATGTTGCTCTTGATCCGCTCTGTGATCCATATTCCTTGCCCCCTTCGCTTTCGTTGTTAACGGTTGTATACAAACCAGTCAAATAAGGAACCCGTCACCTTTCCAAGCACCATTGCCATTAATAGGCCGAACATATACACGGTCATGTGGAGTCGCTTGGCGAGTATAGGCAGGAGATTCAATACCTCCGTTAAAGCCGCGGCGAGCAAACCAATAAACACTCCGCAAAATAACCCAGGTATCCATGTAAATATGCCCGGTAGTGGCAAGCAGATGTTCCAAAAATCGACCACAGTCCCCAGCACTGAACCTATAATCATTGCCTTTTCGTATGCACGTGATTTTTTATACGTACGGGTGAGTTGTGCTAATCGCGGCATGATATCCAGCACAATAAAAAAAGCAATTACACCGCTACCCACCGCAAGGCCCCCAGCAATACCTAAAATAATCTGAAGTGCAGCCTGTACAAATATCATGGTTTCTTATCCTTTGTGTGCAAACGGGCCATCTTTTCATACTCCTCTGCCACAACATACTGATCCACATTTTCCTGGTACAGATACATTTCCACCTCCAGCGGCGTCGGCTCCTCGTTCCAATTTTTCTTGAACAAGTGATTAAAAAAAACGATCATGCCAAAGCCGATGCCGATCGAGTAAGCAATTTGAAACAGGTACGGATGTTCATCTTTATGTCCCGTAATCATCTCCACAATCCGAACCTGTACCTCCATCATGCTAACGTCGGCATGAAAATTCATAATTGTCAGCGCAGAACCAAAAAACAGAAGCACCCATACCAAAACAAACAGTATTTTGGACGGCTTACGGGGTTTCTCCACGAGTTCCACAAGTACATGTGGCTTCCCGAGAGATTCAACTACGACCCCCGGAATATGATCTCTAATTTTTGCTATGATCTGCAGCATGTCTATCAGTATCAGATTACCGTCCTGGTGCTGCGGCCGCTTGAGAACAAGCTCAAGCAGATCCTTTTCCCATTCAGGATTAGTCAGCAGATGGGCTACATCACCCAAATGTAAATCCTGCCCTTGTATCATGCGAACACGGCTGCGGAGCCGCAAGTAGACAATAGGAGCTACTGTAGGAGCCGGACTATGAGTCATCCGATCCCCTCCTTATCCTCGTAATTATCGATTAGTATGGAACGAAGCGAGGAAACCTATTCTGTGTATTGTCTTTTATCCCACGCAAAAAAGAGTACCCCTGGCCATTAAAATGGCTTTGGAATACCCTTTTTAAATACGTAAGCATAAGGATTTCACTAAGATCCTGACTGTTATTATTGGGCAATCTGATCGCGGATCAGTTGTAAAATCTTTTTTTCCAGCCGTGATACCTGTACCTGAGAAATACCAAGCCGACTTGCAACCTCTGATTGAGTCTGATCCCGGTAATAGCGCAGGTACACAATCAACCGCTCCCGCTCAGATAGTCCGCCAATGGCTTCATTGAGTGCCAGCTTGTCGAACCACCTTTCCTGTGATTCGTCAGCAATCTGATCCATAAGTGTAATTGGATCACCGTCATTTTCGAACACCGTTTCGTGAATGGAGGTAGGCGGCTTATTGGCCTCCTGCGCAAAAACAACATCCTCCGGTGTCACTCCCAGCTCATCAGCAACTTCCTTGACTGTAGGCAGACGGTTGAGCCGTTTGGATAGCTCGTCTTTCATTTTGCGGACCTTATTGGCCGTTTCCTTCAAGGAACGGCTAACTTTGAGTGTACCGTCATCACGCAGGAACCGTTGAATCTCACCGATAATCATCGGTACTGCATATGTTGAAAATTTGACTTCGTAGCTGAGATCGAATTTATCCACCGATTTTAACAAGCCGATGCAACCAATTTGAAAAAGATCGTCAGGTTCATACCCCCGGTTCATAAAGCGCTGCACGACAGACCAGACGAGCCGGATATTACTATTGACCAGTGTCTCACGAGCCTCATTATCACCGGATTGACTCAGTGCAATAAGCCGCTTGACTTCCGCATCCTCCAAATAGCTGTGCGAAGTTTTTTTTCCTCCTGCTTCCATAGGATCAACTCCTAATTATATAAAGCTTTCTTGGATTCAATCCTTTTCTTCATCCGGACCGACGTGCCTCCGCCCGGCTCACTGACTGCTTCAAACTCATCCATGAAATTTTCCATAATCGTAAAGCCCATGCCGGAGCGTTCCAATTCAGGTTTGGACGTATATAGAGGTTGCTTGGCAAGTTCCAGATCTTCAATTCCTCGGCCTGCGTCCTCAACAACCAACGTAATCACGTCCGCTTCAATCCTGACTTTGATCGTTACGACACCTGACGGGTCGCTGTCATAACCGTGAATAATGCTGTTTGTCACCGCTTCAGACACCACGGTTTTCAAATCACTTAGCTCATCCATTGTGGGATCAAGCCTAGAAATAAATGCCGCGACAGCCACACGAGCAAATGCTTCATTCTCCGATTTGGCAGCAAACTGCAAGCTCATGAAATTGTTACCCGTGCCTTCTCTCATGACACTACCTCCAGTTCCGTGAGCGCATTTCCCTCGTTGTCATATATGGGCATGATTTTGAACAGCCCGGACATATCCAGCAGTCGGTGTACTGGCGGATTGACATCACAGACTGCCATTTTCCCGCCCTTTTGCTTGATCAATTTGTACCGTCCCAAGATAACGCCAAGGCCGGAGCTATCCATAAACTGAAGATTCTTCAGGCTGAGCACAATATGCTCGCATTGCCGACGCTGAATCGCCTCATCCATTTGCATACGGACCATGTCCGACGTATGGTGATCAAGCTCACCAGACAGCCTTACAATCAGTACCCCCCGGTGATGCTCCATTTCAATTTGCAGGTTCATGCTTACTCACTCTCCTCCCGGTCTTGGACAAGGATTTCTACGTAGCCGCAGACGATTCCTGCCCTCCGACAAAACTAGAAGAAAACCCCGTAAAATCTACAAAGAAAATAGGTTCGACATGGTACGTTTAAACAATTTCCACCATCCGGCCTTTTCGATAGCCACAGGCGAAATGATATTAAACTCCTTAAGACGTTGTCCATCCTGATAGACGACCAGCTTACCGATTGGGTCACCAGCCCGGACAGGAGCTTTGAGGCTTGGGGCCAGTTGTAATTCATGACGCAACGTTTGTTTGTTGCCACCTTTTTTCACCAGCACGCTGTAGGAACGATCAGCCTGAATTTTCAGCTCTGGCAATACGCCTTTTTCAACTTTTACGCTGCCCAGCAATTCACCCGGCTTGTATATGGATTTCATTGTATATTGAGAAAACGCATAGTCGAACATGGAAGATACTTCATTGTTGCGTATCTTCGTATTCGGCTCCCCAAGCACGACAGCTACGACGCGCAAGCCATCACGCTTCGCAGTAGCGGAAAGACAGAACTTTGCTTCTCCCGTATAGCCTGTTTTCAGCCCGTCTGCTCCAGTATAGAAACGGACAAGTTTATTCGTATTCACCAGCCAAAAGGGTTTGACTGAGGATTTGCGCAAATAGTCCTGATAGGCTCCCGTATATTTCGTAATTTGCGGGTATTTCAACAACTCCCGGCTCATAACCGCAATATCATGCGCAGAAGAATAGTGATTTTCTACGGGTAAACCGTTGCAATTGGCAAAATGCGTATCCTTGAGCCCGAGCTGCTGCACCTTGGCGTTCATCATGTCGACAAAAACCTGCTCAGACCCTGCAATTTTCTCAGCCATCGCCACAGAAGCGTCGTTGCCGGAAGCCATCGCGATTCCCTTCAGCATCTCATCGACCGTCATTTCTTCTCCCGGCTCCAAGAAAATTTGCGAGCCCCCCATTGAAGATGCATATTCGCTGGCACGAACTTTATCGGTCAGCTTAAGCTTGCCATCCTGAATGGCCTCCATGGTCAGCAACATCGTCATAATCTTGGTGATGCTCGCTGGAGGAAGCTTTTCACGACTGTTTTTTTCATAGATGACTGTGCCCGTATCTGCATCCATCAGGATCGCCGAGAGAGCCTGGGGAGCTAGCTCAGCCGCTGATCCCTCTTTGGTTTTGCTTTCAGGTATGCTTTCTTCGGCCCAACCGCCGACAGGGACGGCAGTCAAGGCTATAAGGCAAGCCAGGATGAACGCCACCACTTTTTTCTTCACAATCGGTTCCCTCCTCAACATATTGGCGTAAAGCACCGGAGCCCATTTACTGATCTCTCCGGTCTATTCGCGTGCTGCTAACCATTGTCGTCAGAATGAAAGAAAAATATTCCATATGGATAAAAACATCAAATAGCACCAAGCTGAGTCAGCATGGTGCGCATTTTCCAATATATAAAACGACAGAACATCTATCGTCTGTGAAATAATGGTTTAAATTCGGCTTACGGTGAGATATGTGATACCGCCACCCGGTAAAATATCCATTGTATTTTGACTAAACACCCGTATATCAATAAAAGAATTCGCTTCCAGCCTAAGTTCCATTGCTCCACTCAATGCACTATAGTTCAGTCCGCCGATAACCCTATCATCGAGATAGGCATAGGCGGAGCTCCCGGCAAGCTGCTCATCATTCAGGTGAAGTGCCAGCCGTGTGCGATTACCATCCACTTGAGGATCGGTCGAAATGTAGACTTGTATTCTGAATTTCCCAGCTCGCTTGGCTCGCCATCGGCTATTCGCCGCGTCGAATTCAATCAGCTCATCATGGTTGATTTGATTGAACTTTACCTTCTGCCAGCTACCTGCGGGGAGATTTTGCCTTGCTCCCAGGTAGGCTTTAACAAAGGTTTCGTCCAAATGCTCAATTCCGTTGTTCGAGTATTTCTCGACCAGCAGCAAAGCCTGCCCTGTCCCATTGTTCTCGTCATAACGATTATTGCTATAGCTAAAATCCAAATGTGAGCGAAGTGTCACCTGCTGTGTGGAAGAGCTGCCAGAGAAAGAAATAAGCTGCTTTAGATTACGGGGATACCCTCCCACCTCGTCCACCAAAACTTTTTTGCCAATGACCACATCCACAAAATAGTTACATACGGATTGGGTGTCATCGAATTTGTCCGCTATCGCTAAAATGGAGTCACGCAAGGCCACATTTTTCGTTTCTTTGGTAGCACCAATTTGAATAAAAGAAGGCACTGTCATCTTATGCTCTCTGCTTAGTCCCTCAAACCAGCAGCCTATAAATTCAGCGTTCATAAAATCATTAATTAGAATGGGAATATCATTGGAACTTCCATCCTTAATGTGCTGGCTAGCCAAAAATCTGGCTCCGTTGGAGCTGTTCAGATCCAATGCCGTATCGTTCCCCAATGTAAAAAGCGCTATGCTAGTAAACTGTGAACTTCTATTCTGTAAGTGAATCCCTGTTTTATTGTAATTAATCTCCGTGCATTTAAATAAATTCACATCACTTTCGTAGCCCCAAAAAGCCGTTTCAAAATGCTCAATTAGGACGTTATCTAGGGCAACTCCGCCGCCCTTCCAATCCTGAATACCTAAAGTACCTTTGCCATAATATCCACGCTTCACTGACTGCGAAAACGGATTATTTAATGTGGATCTGTCAGCCCCCTCGTACCGGATCGATAAGTCATGAAACTGCACATTTTGAAATCCGCTAAACGATGGTAGACTTTCATCTCCAATTTGAAAACAAGGACCCGTACCATAATATTCAATCGACGTAACACCTTTGCCTTGTCGGTATCTGCCCTTATGAATGCCAAAAATGCGCACACCCTGCTTGCGAATCTGTAGGGTAGAGGTTATTTTGTACCGTCCACTGGGGATGTGAAGAATGGAATAATCGGGGGTCTTATTAATCAACTCCTGCAAAGCTGCCGTGTCATCCTGAATACCATCACCAGCAGCTCCAAACCAACTTACGTTTACACTGCGTTCAATGAATTCTTTTTCAATGGTTTTAAAATTTTCATTTAATTGCTGCGGCGTTAAGTCTTTGCCTGTACCACTCAAATTCAACTTCAAACGGTCTGTAAAATGATCCGCCACCCGAACACCCCCAGGTTTAAAAACGTAAAAAGTTCCTTTTCAACCAAGCCGAAGAATTCTTCATTTTCTTAGCATGGACTGAGTATATGCACAATAGGGCTTGCTCTAGGCTTGAGAAAAATGAAAATAAATATTTTATTATTATTGTACAAGAAGATACGTTTTGTATATTATAGATACATAATGTATCTAGGTGGTGAAATCGTGAAACATGTACTTACCGTAGCTGGTTTACTGGCTTTTTCGATTCCTTATGCTTGTCAGGGTTTGTCCCCCAGAGTTATCACGATTTCCCTGCTTATTCTGTTGTTCAGCTATACCATGCTACTACCTTCACTCAAGTCATTGATCGCAACCTTAGTCGACAATCCGTTGCTGACTTTACTCATGCTGTACATCGCTGCCTCCTGTTTATGGGCTGAACAAGAGCAGACCTCTTCCTTGCTGATGGTTCTCAAATTTCTTGCCTTCTCTACCTTTGGGCTCTATTTGGTCACCCATTATACAACACAGGGCTGCATTCGCCTCTTAGTCGTTACGTTAAGTATTTTGAGCATCCTCAATCTACTCGCCGTTTTGCTCGTTCCCTCCTTTGCTATTCATGGTGGCGTAGAACATACTGGGCTATGGAAGGGCATCTCTGGTCATAAAAATACACTTGGAACTCTCTCTCTGTTAAGTTTTGTTTCACATGTTATTTACTTTTTCAGGGGTAAACATAAAGTTTTGCATATTGGCTTCATCTTACTCAATGCCTTATTGCTCATCGAGTGCCAATCTACCACCTCTTTGGTGCTGACATCTTCGCTCTTCGTATTTATTTTGTTTATATTGCTATTCAAGAGAATCCGAAGCATTGCATTACGTGGTTTCTTCATTAGCTGTTCCTGCTTGTTCGTTCTTTTGGGTTTGGTATTCATCTTTACTTATGGAGATGCGATTGCGTCGGAATTTGGAAAAACAACGACCTTAACTGGAAGAACGGAAATCTGGCAGGGGATTGGTGGTGCTATTCAGAGCCATTACTGGTTCGGACATGGTTACGGCTCCTACTGGGCAGCCCGGCCCAGTATCTATGCGAATGGAATTCGATTTGATCTGACAAGCAGCCATAGCGGTTTCCGAGATCTGTGGATCGATGTGGGCCTTACAGGACTACTGGCAACCATTACACTCGCCATAACCACTTTATTTAAATTCAGAATTGGTAAAGCAGATATGTATACATGGCTAACGGCAGCGGTTTTTTTCCTTTTTATCGTATTGAATAATATAACGGACAGCCGTTTCCTGAACTCGCTATCTATTTACTGGATTATTTTTATGGTTATTGTGATCAAGGTGCAAGAACGACATAAACTGGCTGTAGCAGAAAAAGCGAATTCAACTGCATTGAGCACACAGCCTCTTCATTAGGAGATCATACTCAGCTCAACCGCTGTATGTGAAAAAGAACCCCGTACCCACGCCAACAAAAGGCGTTCGGATACGGGGTTCTTGGGATATATGTCCACCGCTTCGGTTGAACATGATCCCCAATCTACATTTGTGGAATAATCGCTAGCACAAGTTTTAAAAATTGCTCACGTACCTTCTCTGCCGTCTCCATCACTTCACCATGGGACAAAGGTTGATCCAGAATGCCTGCGGCCATATTCGTGATACAGGAGAAGCCCAGTACCTCAATACCTGCATGACGGGCTACAATAACCTCAGATACGGTCGACATACCCACCGCATCTGCGCCCAGTGTACGCAGCATAACGATTTCAGCAGGCGTTTCATAGTTAGGGCCCAGCAATCCAGCATATACACCTTCTTGCAGGCTGAAGCCCTGTTGGTTAGCCGTTTGCTTAGCAATTTCACGCAAGCGGCGGCTGTACGCCTCCGACATGTCTGGAAAACGAACGCCCAGACCGGCATCGTTCGGTCCGATCAGCGGATTTTGTCCTGTCAGATTAAGATGATCCGAGATGACCATCAGATCGCCTGCTTCGTAGGAAGTATTTACACCACCTGCTGCATTCGTCACCAGCAGACTTTGAATCCCCAATTGCTTCATCACCCGAACTGGGAAAGCCGTCAGTTGCGGGCCATAGCCCTCATACATATGGAAGCGCCCTTTCATCATGACGACAGCGCGACCTTCAATTGTGCCTAACAGTAATTCTCCCTCATGACCTTCTACTGTCGATACAGGAAAATGGGGAATATCCTGATAAGGAATACTAATTCCATCCTGAATTAAATCGGCCAGAATACCGAGACCCGATCCCAGAATAAGACCAATCTCTGGACGTATTCCGCTTTTGGCACGGATATATTCTGCTGCTTCCTGAATTGTAGCTTGGTTGGCTGTTGACATTAGTATCTCTCCTGACTTGTACAATCGTAAAGTTATAGTCATTATCACATTTTCTATGAAAGTAAAGTATCGTTACGTTCGATCTTTGCTTTCATGAGAAGTGCGGTTGCCGCCGTGCGGGTGATGCTTCTCATATACTTCCTTCATATTCCGTCTGGCCGTCTGCGCATATACCTGCGTCGTTGACAGATCAGCATGACCCAGCATTTCCTGTACAGAGCGTAAGTCCGCTCCGCCCTCCAGCATATGTACCGCAAAGGAATGCCGCAGCGTGTGGGGCGTGATATCCTCGCTTATGCCTGCTTCCTGGCCATACTTCTTAATCATTTTCCAGAAGCCCTGTCTACTGAGACGCTGTCCAGATACGTTCAGGAACATGGCTTCCTGCTCTACCTGAGCTTCTTCACCCTGCCCGGATCTCAGCAATAATAGACGCTGCTCATCCATGTAGGCTTGTGCCCACTGTGATGCCTCACGGCTGATCGGTACAACACGCTCCTTGCCTGCCTCGCCGCCACAGTGCACAAAGCGCAGATCGGTGCGCACATCACGCACGTTAAGGGCAATCAGCTCCGATACGCGAATGCCCGTCGCATATAACAACTCCAGCATCGCCTTGTCTCGCCCCCCTTGCGGGACAGTCACATCTGGCGCGGCCAGCAAACGCTCTACCTCATCCTGCGTTAGCACCGAGGGCTTCTTTTTAGTCGCTTTAGGCAACTCCAGCAGAACGGACGGATCATGGATCGTAATTCCCTCCCGAATAAGAAAATGAAAAAAGGAGCGAATGGAGGCGACGCTACGTGATATCGTCGCCGCAGCTTTTCCCTGTTCCTTCAAATGGCCCAAATACAGTACCAGATGTGACCGTTGGACATTATCCGGCTGCTCAATACCACAGCTTTCTGCGAACTCGACAAACTGCTGTACGTCTCGTTGATACGCTTCCAAAGTGCTGCGCGACAAACCCTTTTCCTCTTCCATATATTGAGCGAAAGGTTGAATGTACATTTTCATGAGTTCCAAAAGTCTCCTTGTTCTGCATACAGCGGTTCAGTCTCAGCGTCTGCTTCTTCGTGTGCTGCCTTCATTTCATAAGCTCATCAAGACCGATTACTTAGACTATTCACCATACCAGTAAAAGAAACGTAAACGTTCCAACACTGCTATTCGATGCTCGGACCCTTCATTTACTTTTTGTCCGCCAAATACCTTAACTGCATGTCCTTCCGGTATTCGGTAATGATCTACAGGTGTTATCCAATCTGTAAAGAGCCTGAGGCTAAAAAAGAGCATACATGCCAGCACCCCGAACAAGATTACCAAACGCAGCCATTTTAGTCCTCTCCGCAACGATAGTACCATGTGAATCAGCCGCCTTTTCCCCAGAATATGGCCCTAATTAGGACTCTCTATGGAAGGGTATGACAAGCTATTCCTTTTTATACCGCTTAATCCCGAACAACAGATCCCGAACCAAAAAAGCTCTCCCGAACGCATCTTCGTCGGTGAGAGCTTGGGTAGTCAGCTTTTAGTCCTGAGATTTGTTTTTTTTGGATTTGCCCAAAGATTTCTGAGCGGTCGTATCGTTCTTCGCCTTACAACGATAACAAATACCGTGGAAGTCCAAACGATGATCCACTACGGTAAAATTATATTCCCGTTCCAGGCGCTCCTCCAATGGTCCAAGCCAATCTTCCAGTATTTCATCTACACTGCCACACTGCACACATATCAAATGGTGATGGTGATGTTTGGTTGTATCGCCGCGCAAATCATAACGCGCAACGCCATCACCAAAATTAATTTTCTCCACGACATGCAGTTCACTTAGCAGTTCTAGGGTACGGTATACGGTTGCCAGACCGATTTCGGGAGCTTTCTCTTTGACGAGCATAAATACATCTTCCGCACTCAGATGATCATCTTCGTTCTCAAGTAAAACTCTGACGGTGGCTTCCCGCTGAGGCGTTAGTTTGTAGCCCTGGGATTGTAGTTGCTGCTTAATTTTTTCGATCCGTGCTTCCATGTGTCTCCCTCCCCCTGCAAAGCTACTGCCTACTGCACTTTTTTCACTCCTATTATTATAGGGGGTCTATACAAATAAAGTCAAACATTTTGAAACGGATTAAGATGACACGGAAGCTGTCAGCATAGGAGTGACCCATTGCATCATAACCGGGGTGATCCAAGTTTCAAAGGACGCGCTACCAATAAGAAGCACCATCATCACAGCAGTCAATCCTGCGTAAGACAGCAACGGACGCAGCATTCCGTCTGACGGCCGGGTAGCGAGTATTTTGGTTTTGATCATATGGATGGAAAAAGTCATCGCAGCCACGCTGCAGACGAGCAGTACCGGAATCACGAGCAGGTTATGGGGAGCAACTGAAACCAAAGAAAATAGCAGTCCTTTCCACGAATATTGCCCCACCATATAACCTACTGAAAATCCGATTAGCACACCCTTGAGGAAATTCAATACAAGAATGCCCGGTAGACCAATAACCGAAAGGCCACACACCCAAATTAGGCCGACCCATTTCAGATGTAAAGATACGCTATCCCAAAAGGTCGAGGCCGCCTGCGAATCAGCGAAGCCCTGTTCGTTTTGATTGACCGTTACAAAAAAATCCTTCAGGTAACGGGACAAATCCTGTAACTGCTCCAGCGAGAGCGCGTTTACCATAAGTGCGCCAAAGACGACTCCCACCAGAAACAGCACAGCCAAGAAAACATAATACGGCGTCTGATCCTTTAACGTATGACGAAACCATTGCATCGGCGTCCTGCCCCTTTCATCTGCTTGTTTGTCCAAAAAACAACCGTAATCCGACGGCTGATGGCTAGAAATGGGGTAGCTTTCGCTGCAGATCAAACATCACGAATGATGTGCCAGGCCAGCGGCATAGATAATTTATGGTTATGAACAAGCAGACGCTGATATGCCTTTAGAGGGACAAGACTTTACTAGGACTTAGCTATTTTGCCGTATGTTCCACCACCACCGGATACAAGCGACAGTCGCCCCTCGCGTGAAAGCACAATTTGCTCTGCCAGCACTTTTCCGACGACTGCTGCTAACTCCTCCTGTGTAACCTCATGTAAAATATTCATTTCTGTTCCAAATGCAGCCAATAGCTGGTTCAGCTTGGCTTTGCCCAGACCTGGAATAAACTCCAGTGGAATCTGGTAAATGTACGGCGGACGATGGGGCGGAATCATGGGTTGCTCACGGTCGGCAATGCTCCATATTCGATCCAACACACCTCGCACAAGCTTGGTATGACCACAGTCAGGGCAACGTTCATCCGCCATCTGTTGCTCGTCAATAATCGTACCGCAGCTTTGACAGTAAGAACGATGGTATTTGCCCAGTTTCGGATTTAATCCGTAGTTGACACGCACCTGTCGTCCTTCCCGCCGCTCCAAAGCCATTCTGAATTCATCAAAACACGGCTTTGCCAGTGATAATTTATTGTATTCTCGTCCGATTTTCCCAAGTGAATGGGCATCTGAATTCGTGAGAAAGCTGAAGCGATCCAGTTCCGAAATCAAACCGGCCATAGATGAATCTGCGCTCAGCCCCAGCTCCACCCCACTAATGAGCTCCATATCCAGCAGTTCTTCCATACGAGCCGCTGAACTGCCGTATATGCCCTTATGAGGAGTAAAGACGTGCGCAGGCACCATAATGCCTCCACGTCCGTAAATTTGCTGCTGCAACTCGCGTGGCGGTGCATAGATTCGTTGTGAGCTGAGATTAACATTTTTCATATGCCGAGCCAGCCATTGGGTAAAATCCTCCATCGCCGCCAGATCTGGAAAATAGGCCAGTACGTGCGCCTCAGGACGACCTTCAGCACGTATTTCCAGCTCCGTGCCAAGGAGAATGACCGTATCCCGGTATGCGATACCTCCGCCGCTGATTTCCTTCATTTCACCCGTATGTAAATAGGTACGAATATCCTCCTGTACATTAGGTGCATGGCAGTCAATGATACCGATCAGCCCAATTCCTTTGCGACCGGAGGCTTCCTTAGCTATGTTGGCAAAGGTCAGATCGCGACTGCCACTAATTTTGACCGGATTTCCCTTCTCTGTTCTGCCAATATGAATATGCAAGTCTGCAAAGTAGTCGTTAAGTTCTACTATATTTTCATCCATACGCTTAGAAGCTCCCTGTAAGTTGGCGGAGTTGCCATGCATAGACGGCCAGAATCGTTTTAGCATCACTTATCCGTCCTTCATGAATGAGCGTCTGTGCTTCTTCCAGCGTCACCTCAAACAGCTCCAGAAATTCATCCTCATCCGGTTCCATCTCACCTAACTCCAGTTCTTCGGCCACATACAGATGAATGATTTCATCCGCAAAGCCAGGAGAGGTATAAAAGGAGTGCAGCAGCTTCAACGACTTAGCAGTATAACCTGTCTCTTCTCTCAGCTCACGCCCCGCTGCTTCCATCGGGTCTTCACCCCGCTCTAGCTTACCTGCAGGAATTTCTACCTCACAGCGCCCCATCGCCTGTCTGTACTGGTCCACGACCAGCATTTTCCCTTCATGTAGAGCCAAAACAGCCACCGCACCTGGATGCTTTACGATCTCTCGCTTGCCAGTGGAGCCGTCGGGAAGCTCTACCGTGTCTACCTGTAATGTAATGACCTTTCCCTCAAAGATAGGCTGTGTTGACACGGTCTTTTCCTCCAGCGCAGGATTGGAATAAGGCTTGCGATGTGCATCGTTTGTTGGATTGTTCAATTGTCCGTTCGTTTGCTCGTTCATCGGTAAGTTTCCTCCTTCATATCTATCTTTCTTTATTAATTATCACCAAAGTTAGTCTAACTTGTCCACTTTGTACATATGCTGGTGGTAGAATAACAAACTTCCTGTCCTGAGGAGATGCAGAAATGAAAAGCTACTGTACTGAAAGCACCCTCCATATCGTTGGTAAAGCCTGGCAGATTCAAGCACTCTTGCGTCAATGGCAAAAGGAACATGGACCTACAGCCACCATCGCTTCGCTAGCTGTTCCAAAAAAGGTTCAGGTCTAAAGACGAAGGAACGCTGTTCCTGTCTTTAACCTGAACCTTTTTTCAGTATGTTGCAAGTGTATAATACAAATTTATTTTGTGGTTTCTTGAATCAGAGCTACGACAACTTCAGCAACCTTCACCAGGTCATCAGCCTTAATCTTTTCCTCTGTTGTATGGATGTTCTGGTAGCCCACAGCCAAATTCACCGTTGGAATTCCAAGCCCGTTGAATACATTAGCATCTGAGCCACCACCGGAATGGAAGGTTGGCGTTGCCAGTCCCAGTCTTTGAATCGCACGCTGAGCAACCTGTACAACTTCATCATGCTCCGTAAAGCTGAATGCCGGATAGATGACTTCACTGCGGAACTCTCCCTGTGCACCAAATTCACGTGTGGTGGTTTCCAGTGCTTCACGCATATGCTGGATTTGATGATTAACCTTTTCTTGCACAATACTACGTGCCTCTGCACGGATCAATACAAAATCGCAGACCACATTTGTCGCACCGCCGCCCTCGAAACTGCCAATGTTAGCGGTCGTTTCCTTATCAATCCGTCCTAGTTTCATTTTAGAAATTGCTTTAGAAGCGACCTGAATGGCACTAATGCCATCTTCGGGATTTACCCCCGCATGAGCGGACTTCCCAGTTATCTTCATTTCAATACGTGCCTGCGTTGGGGCAGCTATACAAATAGAGCCGACCTCACCATTTGAATCCAAAGCATATCCGAAATCAGAATCTAGCACTTCCGGCTTCATCGCCCGTGCACCCATTAATCCAGATTCCTCGCCAGCCGTAATCACGAACTGGATTTGACCATGGGGAATATTCTGCTCGCGCACGACACGAATCGCCTCGAACAAAGCAGCAATTCCCGCCTTGTCGTCAGACCCCAGAATCGTTGAACCGTCACTACGAATCCAGCCATCCTCACCCAACTGCGGCTTAATGCCTTTACCCGGAGTAACGGTATCCATGTGGCAGGTAAAAAACAATTTGGGTGCTTGCTCCACACCTTCCGCTTTCCAGGTGACGATCAGATTGCCTGAACCATGTCCGGTTCTTTCACGAGAATCGTCTTCCATTACTTCCAGCCCGAGTGCATTAAACTTTTCTTTTAGAACACGTGATATTTCCTGCTCATTTTTCGTTTCGCTATCCACCTGTACGAGTTCCATAAATTCCTGTACGATTCGGTCTTTTACTACTTTTACTGTCATTAAACTTTCCTCTCTTTCCCGATTACGCTACAATACGGATAGATGTTCTTATCTATGACTTAAACCTATCCTAAAGGAGTTACACATGTCGAACAAAAAATGGGTTCGTTTTTTCGTCTACATTATGCTCGCAGCTATGATTGGTTCTACGCTGTTCATGGTAATTGAGCCGTTTATTATGCCACTATAATAAATTACCGCTCAAGGTATCCGGCTGCTCTAAGGCACTATTGAAGCCTTGAAGTGGACGAGCTGTTACGTAAAGCAAACAGGCGGGCTTCCGTGTAGATACACAATAGCCCGCCTTACTTTATTGGAAAGAATGCGTTTGCCATTGCGCAACAAATGAAAATTGCTGTTCAAAGTACGGTACAATTTCCTTCGCAATCTGCTCCACCGATATAGGCTTCTGTATGCAGTCCTCCAATGATGTCACACCGTATTCCTGAATTCCGCACGGGACAATACCCTCAAAGCCCTCATGCTGTATCCCTGATTTGATGTTAAAGGCAAAGCCATGGCTGGTTACGAAGCCCCGACGGTGCTTACACTTGTTGAATTTGACGCCAATGGCCGCAATTTTAAGATTCCCGATCCATACCCCCGTATATTCAGGCTTACGGCTTCCTTCAACTCCATAAGATGCCAACAACCGGATGATCACTTCTTCCAGACTTCGAAGGTATCCGTGCAGATTCAACGCCTCCCGGTTGCCGAGCATAAGTAGAGGGTATCCGACAAGCTGCCCCGGCCCATGATATGTAATGTCTCCCCCACGGTCAATCTGAAAGACGCTGATTCCCTGCTCCTTCAGCTGCTCTGGTGTGAGGAGCAAATGTTCAGGATGCCGCTGAGAACCAATCGTATAGGTCGGCGGATGCTGGAGAAGCATAAGCGTTTCTCTTGCCTCTCCTGCATCCAGCTTTCCCACGATCTCCTTCTGGACATCCCATGCATGGGCATATTCCATCCTATTCGTATAGGTTACATCAAGCGGTCGTCTGTTCACGGCCTGTCACTTCCTCTCCGTACATTTCCCCCACTGTTCGGATGATTAGTACAGCTTCGTATCTAAAGTGTAGCCTTCTAGATTTTCTTTAACCCGTTGCAAGAATCGTCCGCAAATCACTCCGTCCAAAATGCGATGATCCAGCGACAAGCACAAATTAGCCATCGAGCGAACCGCAATCATATCATCAATAACCACGGGTCTTTTGACAATGGATTCAAAGGTAAGAATTGCAGCCTGCGGATAATTAATCACCGGATAAGATAAAATTGAACCAAAGGAGCCTGTGTTGTTTACAGTGAACGTTCCGCCTTGCATGTCGTCCAGTTTGAGCGTGCCTTCCCGGGTTTTACGTGCCAAATCGTCAATTTCACGAGCTAATCCAGCAATATTTTTCTGATCCGCTTTTTTAATAACAGGGGTAAGAACGGAGTCCTCCGTACCTACGGCTAGCGAAATATTGATGTCTCTTTTGACGATAATTTTGTCCACTGCCCAGACCGAATTCATAATCGGATATTCCTTGATTGCATTCACGACTGCTTTCATGAGGAAAGCTAGATACGTAATATTAATGCCTTCTTTTTGCTTAAATTCGTTTTTGATCTTGTTGCGGAGCATCACCAGGTTGGTCACATCCACCTCAATCGTCGTCCAAGCATGTGGAATTTCGGAAACGCTTTGTCGCATATTACGAGCAATTGCACTGCGAATGGGTGTAACATCAATAAAATACTCGGATCTGTTGTTGTTGCCACCTTCAACTTCGATCACAGGAGCTTTTGGAGCCTCCGTCAAATGAATCCCACTGTTACGAACCGGAATAGCAGGGTCCATATTTTGAATCGGTGTACTGTACTGAGTGGCAGACTGCTGTCTTCCTGCAAAAGGAGACCCTTGTCCTGATGTCGTCGCAGTCGGCTGTCCAGATACTCCAGTAGGAGCAGAACCGCCCTGCTGCACATAATTCAGCACGTCTTTGCGGGTAATTCTTCCCCCCATGCCCGTGCCTGATACTTGGCTTAAGTCCACATTATGCTCAGCAGCCAGGGTTTGCACCGCTGGGGAAAAACGTCCTCTCATGGACTGATCCGATCCAGCACCCTGCTGAGATTGTGTTTGTACGGTGCTTTGAGATGCTGGTGCAACAGGTGTCGCCCCTGATGCCGCCGCAGGTGCAGCCGACTTCGTCTGGATACGGCAAATCAACTCTCCTACCGCTACTGTCTGACCTTCCTCTGCCAACAGATCACCCATAATGCCGTCCAACGTGGATGGGATTTCTGCATTCACTTTATCTGTAATAACCTCGCAAATCGGCTCGAATTGCTCTACCGTTTCACCAGGTTGTTTGAGCCATTTGGCAATTGTCGCCGATACGAGCGATTCTGCCAATTGTGGCATGGTCACGTCGTTCCATTGTGTTTGGTCTGACATTTTTTCAACTCCTTAACATCATAGGAGGGCGCGTTTTACCGCTACCCCCGCTATACTTTTGGAATGCTTTCGTCCAATCTGCCCTATATTAATACATTGCAAGACGGCGCATGGCTTCCTTAACTTTATCCTTGTTTAACATATAAAACTTCTCCATCGGTGGACTGATCGGCATGGCTGGTACATCAGGAGCACATAGACGCTCAATCGGCGCATCCAGCTCGAACAGACACTCCTCATTAATAATAGCCGATACCTCGGCACCGATGCCGCCCGTTTTGTTGTCCTCATGCACGATTAATACCTTACCTGTATGTCGTGCAGCCTCAACAATGGCTTCGCGGTCCAGCGGTTGGAGTGTGCGCAAATCCACAACATGTGCGGTAATGCCCTCTTCCTTCTCCAATTCCTCAGCAGCCTGCATGACAAAATGCAAAGGCTGGCTATAACCGATGACCGTAATATCGTCACCCTCACGTAATAGATTAGCCTTGCCAATCGGAACGATATAATCATCCTCAGGCACTTCACCCTTGATCAGCTTGTAGGATTTTTTATTTTCAAAAAACAGCACCGGATCAGGGTCACGAATGGCTGCTTTCAGCAATCCTTTTGCGTCATAAGGGGTAAATGGAGCAACAATTTTCAAACCCGGCGTACCAAAAAAGATCGATTCTGGACACTGAGAGTGATACAAACCGCCAAAGATCCCACCACCGATTGGCGCGCGGATTACCACAGGACAGTTCCAATCGTTGTTAGAGCGGTAGCGGATTTTAGCAGCTTCACTAATAATCTGATTGGTCGCCGGAAGCATGAAGTCCGAATATTGCATTTCGGCAATCGGCTTCATTCCGTACATGGCCGCACCAATCGCAACCCCGGCAATAGCCGACTCAGCCAATGGCGTATCCATGACACGTTGCTCACCGAATTGGTCCATAAGCCCCTTTGTCGTTGTAAATACACCGCCCTTCACCCCAACATCCTCACCTAATACAAAAACCGTTTCATCCTGCTCCATCTCTTCTTTCATGGCAAGACGAATCGCATCAATATATTCCATAATCGCCATCGTTACCGGCCCTCCCCATCGCTATCTGCATACACATGCAGCAGCGTATCTTCGGGCTTTGGAAAAGGCGCTTTATCTGCATATTCAATCGCTTCCTTGACTTCGAGCAGCAGCTCAGCCGACAGATCCGCATCCTTGGCCTCATCCCAAATGCCGCATTCGATCAAGTAGCTTTTCATACGGGCTACGCCATCCTTGGCCCAGTTCTCATCCACTTCCTCCTTGGTCCGGTAAGCCAGATCATTATCCGAGGTGGAGTGAGGAGACAGTCGGTACATCATGGCTTCGATCAGCGTAGGACCTTCACCGCGGACAGCACGTTCGCGTGCTTCCTTCACCGCCGCATATACCGCCAATGCATCATTACCATCGACTCGAATCCCTGGAAATCCATATCCCAAAGCACGGTCGCTTACCTTGCCTGCCAACTGCTTATGAATCGGAACCGATATCGCATATTGATTGTTCTCACACATAATGATGACTGGCAGCTTTTGTACACCAGCAAAGTTACAGCCTTCGTGAAAATCTCCCTGATTGCTGGAGCCTTCTCCAAACGTAACAAACGAAACAAAATCCTTTTTCTGCATTTTGGCAGCCAAAGCTACACCTACTGCATGCGGAACCTGTGTTGTTACTGGGCTGGAGCCTGTCACAATACGCAGCCGTTTACTACCAAAATGTCCTGGCATCTGGCGACCACCGCTATTGGGATCATCTGCCTTAGCAAATGCCGACAGCATCAGTTCGCGCGGCGTCATTCCTACCGCAAGCACGAATCCATAATCCCGATAATAGGGAAGAAAATAGTCCTTTTCCCGGTCAAGGCCGAAAGCTGCACCTACTTGTGCCGCCTCCTGTCCAATGCCGGAAACGTGGAAATTAATTTTCCCTGCCCGTTGCAGGAGCATGTTGCGCTCGTCAAATCTTCTTGCAAGCAACATATATCTGTACATATCAATAACTTGTCCGTGAGTAAGTCCCAGCTGTTCATGTCTGAAGCCAGCGTCTACAGCGCCTTTAGAACTCATTGAGGCACCTCCTTAAGTGTCAAACATCCTACTTCCAGTACCTAGTACCATCTTGTCTTAAAACCTGGTACTAAACTCTGACTAACCCCATTATAATCCTTTTCTCCCCAAAAAGAAAAGCACCGATTTATTTGAAACGTTTATATGCCAATCGCCTGTCCATCAACGGCCAGCATCGCTTCTCCCAAAATCTCCGACAACGTCGGATGCGGATGAATAAGCTGTCCGACTTCCCACGGCGTAGCATCCAGCAGTTGCGCAAGAGCCGCCTCGCTGATCAGGTCCGTCACATGCGTACCGATCATATGTACACCGAGAATATCATTGGTCTTCTCGTCGGCCACTACTTTGACGAAGCCGTCCCGACTGCCGTATACTAGCGATTTTCCGATAGCTTGAAAAGGGAACTTCCCTGTCTTCACCTGATGTCCACGCTCGCGAGCTTCTTGCTCCGTTAAGCCGACGCTTGCGGCTTCAGGACGTGTATAAATACACCGCGGAATCAGATGGTTAGGTACACTGTGAAAATCTTCGCCCGCCAGATGATGAACCGCCTGCAAGCCTTCATGGCTCGCTGCATGCGCCAGTTGTAAGCCGCCGATGCAATCCCCAATGGCGTAAATATGTGGTTCATTCGTCTGCAAATGTTCATTAACTGAGATGAAGCCACGCTCTACGCGGATATCCGTATTTTCCAGCCCGATATTTTCCACATTTGCCTGACGCCCTACAGAAATGAGCAGTTTGGTAGCGCTGAGGGTTTCGGTTTCTTCCCCTTTTTGCACGTCAATCTGCACACCTTCCTCATCTTTGCCGTATGTTTTAGCCAGCACTTGTGAACCCGTCAGCACCTTGACACCACGCTTGGTTAACAAGCGCTGCATTTCACGCGAAACGTCTTCGTCTTCCGTGGGAATAAGTCGATTCGCAGCTTCAACCACCGTAACCTCCACGCCAAAATCATTTAGCATGGAAGCCCACTCCACGCCAATAACACCACCGCCCACGATAATCAGGGATGCTGGTAGCTCCTCCATCGTTAACGCTTCGTCACTGCTCAGAATAAATTCGCCATCTGGCTCTAGTCCGGACAGCACACGCGGGCGTGATCCTGTTGCAATAATGAGATGTGCAGGAACAATCGTTTCCATCTCACCATCTTCTAGTTCCACGGCAACTGCCCCGCTTTTTGGAGAAAATATAGACGGACCAATCACGCGCCCCTTACCGCTCAGTACCGTAATTTTATTTTTACGCATCAAAAATTGAACGCCCTGATGCAGTTGTTCCACAACGGCTTCCTTACGTTCCTGAACCTTGGGAAATACAAGCTGTGCTCCCGATGTCTCGATACCGTATTGTGCACTTTCTTTAATCGTGGCATATACTTCCGCACTGCGTAGCAAGGCCTTACTCGGAATGCAACCACGGTGCAGACAGGTTCCGCCAAGCTTGTCCTTTTCGATGATAACCACTTCTTTGCCTAGCTGGGCGGCACGAATGGCTGCTACATACCCCCCGGTTCCTCCACCCAAAATAGCGACATCACAATGTATAGTCATGTTTCTCCTCCATTAACAATTGATTATATATAGCTTATTGTACTCTCTTTATTTCACTGTACAAAATATAGCGTTTAGGCATAGGCAACAAAAAAGCTAACCCTTTAATCCAGATATCTTTCCATATCATTCATACAGTGCATCTCGTAATTTGGTAGACATCCTTGGACTTTGTGCTGATTTGGCTCGCAGCGCCTTGCGAAATGATTCATTTTGCTTGCGCAGAAAGTTCAGCTCTGTCTCCAGCTCAGTGATGAGTTCTAGAGCTTGCGGGCTGATCAGCCCTTGCTCCAGTAATGCTCCTTTTTTGGCACTATAATCCGTATTTTTTTCGTCCATGCCTTTCACTCTTCCCTTCATTCCACTACGCTTCACCATATCATGCCCGCGGCGGCAGAGCAATGACGACCACATTTACGTTTTAGGAATGAACATACAAAAACATGTCGAAAATCAATATATTTTCTCTAGTCTGTATACGGCTGGTTATGGTAATCTATAATGGCGTTTTCTTTCGGAGAAGAAGATTTACAGTGTTATGTACATGTTACAGAGAGGGGAATTCGCTTTGCCTACAGGACGAATTACGATTATTACAGGCCCCATGTTCAGTGAAAAATCCGGCGAATTGATTCGCCGCTGTCAAAAACTAATCCAATACGGGCATCATAAAGTGGTCGCTTACAAACCCGCTGAAGATAACCGCTATGCCGAGGACGAAATAGTAAGCCGGATCGGATATCGGCTACCCGCTATCTCTATCCCAAGAAAACTTACAGATGAGCTCGTTCAGCGTATTTTGCAAGAAACAAAAGATGCCGACGTGGTTGCCTTTGACGAAGTCCAGTTTTTCAGTCGTCATATTATGTCGCTTGTACAAGAGCTAGCTTATTGCGGCAAGCATGTAATTGCCGATGGGCTGAATCTGGATTATCGAGGCAAGGAGTTCGGCTATGTCGGTGGTCTGCTCGCCATGGCGGATGACATCGAGAAGCTGACTTCCTTTTGCGCTGTATGCGGTAGCTCGGAAGCAGTATTTACGCAACGTATGGTAAATGGTAAACCTTCCACTGTGGGACCTATTGTGATGATCGGCGACTCTGAGGCTTATGAGCCTCGTTGTCGAAATTGCTTTATACCTCCTCATAAAGTGAACTGCGATTAGTGGACAGATAGATCGACAAGCTGCAATATGCCTACGTGAGTACCAGTAACTTTTTTCTTGCATTTTTTTGGAACGAATCGAACCATTGCCCCGTATATCCGGTTAAGCTGTACAAGTTTTTAGTTTTCGTTTGTATATCATGACCATGAGATTATCTGGGGGGACGGAATAATGAGTTTTTTTAACAAAATCTTAGCAAGCGCAGGAATCGGTTCAGCTAAAGTCGATACGTTGGTGGATCAAGCTGTATATGTGCCTGGGGAAGAACTTAGTGGCATCATGCGCATCAAAGGCGGCAAAATTGATCAGGAAATCGGCAAAATTGACATCGAGCTCAAGACAGAATATATCGTGGAGCACGATGATAAAAAAACTATCAGCACCTGCTGCATTGCACGGATTAAGGTATCTGACGGCTTTCATCTAGAGCAAGGACAGGAGCTTGAAATTCCTTTTTCCTTCAGATTGCCGTTGGAAACTCCTGTTACTCACGCCAAACAGCCCGTCTGGCTGGAAACAGCATTAGATATTGGCATGGCTTTGGACCCGACCGATCGTGATTCACTCAAAATCGAGCCACATCCCTATATGAATACAGTGTTTGAGGCGGTTCACCTGTTGGGCTTCCGATTCCGCTCCTCCACCTGCGAACGTCATCCTAAGCTGGGACGCGGCGTTCCGTACGTACAGGAATTTGAATTTACGCCCGGATCAGAATATGCACGTGATATCGAGGAGCTGGAGCTGGTTATGCAGTTGGAACCCGAGGGTGTGCATGTGCTTGTAGAAGTAGACCGCAGGGGCAGAGGGTTATCTGGTTGGCTTGAGACTGCATTTGATATGGATGAGCGTCATGCCTGGTTGAGTTTAAGCCGGGAAGAGCTCTCCTATGGACCCGATCACATAGCGGATGCACTCGAGGAACTAATTGACAGGCAAATTAGATAACAATGTAAAATACAAACAAAAAACTCCTAACCAATTTACTACATCGGTTGGGAGTTTTTATTAATTAAAAGAATTCTTTAATGATGGTCCTCAATCGTCTGTATAGACTAAAGTGGCAACATATCCTGTCTTTCCGCCTTATGCTTACACTCTTTGCATACCCCATACAGCGATCCATTGTCATCCGCATAGAAGGTTAATTTGTCTTCTTTTTTACAAAAGGAGCATTTTTGCTTGCCTGTGCCCTGGATAGAGTCAGACAGTCCAAATCCAGTTTGGGCCTGAATACCTGCTGATTTTGTATTTGCGCGTGGACCGAAAGACACTTTAGACTTAGATTCATTACCGGTACGGGATTGTCGAGCGGACTTACGAGGACGAAATTCAACGACATTACTGCCCCGCTGTTCATTCAATTGTTTGTTGCTGCTGCGACTACGCCTTACTTTAACAATCCAACCCAATGCCACCAACAACACGCCGAAGAACACCCAAGTCAGACTATTCCACATGCTCTCATTCCCGCCTTTGCTTTAGAATTAATTGGGTTAATACCACTAGCCCGTTCATTGCGATGACTTAGCCTATAGCTTTATCCATTGAAATATACCCGTGTATACAGCCTCTGTGCTGTTCATCCGATTGTCTCCATATAAAAATCGTACCCTCCCGTGCAACATCCGACTCGCCTCTAACTGAGCATATTAGGTAAATCATCTTTTCCTGAGGAGTACATTGACCCGTTTTACAAATTGTACATCATCCTTTTGAAAAACGATAATATCCCCTCTATGAAGATCGTTCTCCTTATCATAGCCCAATGGTGAGAATAAAAATGGCCCAGATGGCTACATTACTCCCCTTGATAATAAAAATCAATGAATCTTTTCGTCAACGGATTAAACTTATCAAAGCGTTTGCGGTGCGGTAAAAAGCCTGACTTATGTACTTGTTCTGCTAGTGTTTCTACATGTTCAAATCGCTTGAAAAAGGGCAACGCGAAAGTGTAAATATCTTCAATAATCTCTTGGATCACCCGTTCTCTTTCAGCTTCTGTGGACACAAGGTAATCCCTGTTTTCCGTATATTTCTTGGTAAGAGCAATCAACTCACTGTGAAAACAAGCGTCAGTATTATACTTCTTTTTTATTCTTTTGGATTCTACGATAATATAAACTTTTAATGCACCATATTTAGTCGCACCAAAACTAATTTCAAATATAAATTCCTTGGTTACTTTTTTCAAAACTTTTCTGCCTTTCAGATATTTAAAATCATTCAAAAATGGTGTAGCTATGATTTTGTCTATCGCTAACTGACGTAGTTCACTTGCTTTAAGTTCAGTCTTATTATCCATCATGTCACTCCAACCCAAAGAATTTCACACCATTATATCATATCGTTCCAATTACAGGCTCCTCATATCTCCACTCTTTAATCATAATATATTAATAAAAAATAGAAAAAAAGCCGCTCACAATAGAGCAGCTAGTTCCTCTGAAACATAAAAAGCAGTATACGAATTATACTTTGAATTTACCAATTTGCCCTTGCAGGTCTTCCGCCATTTGGGACAGATTTCTTGCAGAAGAAGCAATTTCCTCCATAGATGCCAGCTGTTCCTGAGTTGCGGCAGATACGTGTTGTGTCCCTGCTGCGGCTTCTTCAGCAATCGCTGAAATTTGTCTGACAAAACCAACAATCTCATCAGTACTTGCAGACATTTGTTCTGATCCGGCAGAAACCTCTTCAATTTCACTGGCCACTTTATTTACAGTTTCCTGAATTAATTCAAAGGATGCGCCTGCATTTTGTACAACTTCACGACCTGTCATGACATCCTTCCCGTTGGACGCTACCGCCTCAATAGCATGGGTAGTATCCTTTTGAATCAATCCCACAAGCTCCGTAATTTGTTGAGCAGAATGAGCCGATTGTTCAGCCAACTTGCGAACTTCGCCTGCAACTACAGCAAATCCGCGACCATGTTCTCCTGCACGGGCCGCTTCAATTGCAGCGTTCAAGGCAAGAAGGTTGGTCTGACTAGAAATATTGGTGATAACATCAATGATCTTGCCAATTTCGTCTGAGCGCTCTCCCAATCCAGCCATGAGATCTGCCAATCCATTCATCGAATCATTCACGGCATTCATCTGCGTAACTGCCTGTTGAATCATCTGGTTACCTTCAGCAGATTTATGGGCCGCATCTTGCGCAGATGCGAATACATTTTGCGCGCGGATGGCGATTTGCTCAACACCGATAGACATTTCCTCAATAGCTTGGGACGATTTCGTCACCATATCTACCTGGTCTCCTGTTCCAGTAGCTACTTCTTGCACCGTTTCGGTTATTTGTGCAGAAGCTTGGCTATTTTGCTCTGCGCTGGCCGTCAATTCTTCTGAGGAAGTGGTTACCAACTCAGTCGTCTTACTCACAGATTGAATCAGTTCACGAAGGTTCTCAACCATGACATTGAAGGAATGTGCCAACGTACTGATCTCATCCTTGCCCTTCACAATGATAGCTTCACTTGTAAGATCACCCGATGCGATACTTTCAGCAGCACGACTGATTCGCAAGATAGGTTTAGAAATAATTTGGGCTATGATGATTGCCATGATCAATGCTAATATAACGGCTGCTATACTCAAAACGATGACCAGTTGTCTACCTGAAATAAAGTTGTCAACAGCTTCTTTCGTAGTCTGTTTAGATCCATCTGCATTCAATTTAATGAGCTGACTGATCATATCGTTTGAACTATACCATAACTTATAGGACTCTTGATGAAGGATGCTTGATTGAGTGTAATCATTAGCTTTCCCCGCTTCAATCATTTCTGGCAACTTAGCCAAATACTCCGTATAATTTTTGGAGAATTCTTCATACATTTCACGTTCTTTAGGGGTAGCAATTAATTTTTCGTATATTTTTCGATCGTCCTCAACCTTTTTTAAAACCTTATCATATTCGGCCTGAACCTTCTCCATTTCCTCTGGGTCACGTTCTACAATAATGTTTAATGAGATCCGCTCTACATCAGATATATCGCCATTTAGTGTTCCCAGGATAGTCACACTTGGCATCCAATGGCTATCTATTTCCATCGAAGTGTCGCCTAAATTTTTCATTTTTGAGATAGATGTTGTACTAATGACAATCAATAATATTATTACTGCAAGAAAACCCAATATCAATTTTGTTCGAATGTTAAATTTCATATATTCGCTCCTCAGTTCTCTTTATATTAGATACTATATCGACAACAAACGACACATTGTTTATATCAAATTTAAAGAGAATTTCAGAACTGTTTACAAAAGGGAAATTTTTCTTCGTGATGGTTGGTGCAACTGATTCAGGTTTATTTTATAACCTCGTGGAGAGCATTATGTTTTATAATCCCCAACAATTGTACCGTCATATAGGGAGGGAGATGCTGAAAATCTTTATTCACTTATTCCATCAAACTTAAAAAAAGGATACCCAAAAACGGGTATCCCCAGATTGTCGAGAAACCCCGTCTTTTGAGACGTGGGTTTCTTTTTCTTTACATCATAAGGCTCTGGTCTCTGGAGAA
>NZ_JANAVN010000015.1:0-180095 GCF_024213565.1 Paenibacillus sp. Lou8.1 | reverse complement strand
TCTCCAGAGACCAGAGCCTTATGATGTAAAGAAAAAGAAACCCACGTCTCAAAAGACGGGGTTTCTCGACAATCTGAAAGCCCGTCGCATAACGGGCTTTGTTTTTTTATGTGAGTTATTTGCCTTATAAACGGTCAGTACATAATATTTTTTGTGATTTTATAATTTTTTAAATGAGGTTAATACATTACGGGTATATTTATATGAGGATCCGGTACAACATTTCCACAATCATCTTTATAAACGATCTGGCAAACTTTCACGGCAAATGGTACAATACTTAAGAATGTATAAGTCATATTGAAACATTCAAGCAGATTCACTCACTTCAATAGACATCGTTTCTATATCGGACGGTGGTGTTGAAGAGTATGACCGAATGCAATTGACATACTTTATACAATATGAGGAGGCAAACCATGACTGACCAGAATCAAGCGATTCAAAAGGATGAAAACTCCACGATCGACAATTTGTCCATCACAACTATTCGTACGTTGGCAATTGACGCCATCGAGAAAGCAAACTCGGGACATCCTGGTATGCCGATGGGCTCCGCGCCAATGGGATACCAACTTTTTGCTAAAACGATGAATCATAATCCGGATCAACCTACGTGGGTTAACCGTGACCGTTTTGTATTGTCCGCAGGACACGGTTCCATGTTGCTATACAGCCTTCTACACCTGAGCGGCTATGATCTTCCTATGGAAGAACTGAAACAATTCCGTCAATGGGGCAGCCTTACACCGGGCCACCCTGAGTTTGGGCACACTGCTGGTGTAGATGCTACAACTGGACCTCTGGGACAAGGTCTCGCAATGTCCGTAGGTATGGCAATGGCTGAAGCTCAACTGGGTGCAACATATAATAAAGACGAATTTAAAGTTGTAGATCACTTCACGTATGCAATCTGCGGCGATGGCGATCTGATGGAGGGTATTTCTCACGAGGCTGCTTCGTTGGCTGGTCGCTTACAACTGGGCAAGCTGATTGTATTGTTTGATTCCAATGATATTACACTGGACGGCAAGCTTAATCTGTCCTCTTCCGAGAGTGTTGCCAAACGCTTTGAAGCTTACAACTGGCAAGTACTGCGCGTAGAAGATGGTAACGATCTTCCAGCCATCCAAAAAGCCATTGAAGAAGCGCAAGGCGACTCGACACGCCCTACGCTGATTGAAGTGAAAACAGTTATCGGCTACGGAAGCCCGAACAAACAAGGTAAAGGCGGACACGGTGGTACTCATGGTTCCCCGCTGGGATCAGAAGAAGCTAAGCTGACTAAAGAATTCTACAAATGGGTATACGAAGAGGACTTCCACGTACCACAAGAGGTTCGCGAGCATTTTGCTAAAGTAAAAGAGCGCGGTATCGCGGCGAACAAAGCATGGGATGAACAGTTTGCGAAATACAAAGCAGCTCACCCTGATTTGGCAGCTCAGTTCGAAACAGCTGTAAACGGCGATCTTCCAGAAGGATGGGATCGTGATCTTCCGAAATACACGACTGGAGACAAAGCCGTTTCGACTCGTGTAGCTTCTGGTAATGCTCTGAACGGATTGGCTCCAAACGTACCTTTCCTGACAGGCGGATCTGCCGATCTGGAGAGCTCCACGATGACACATTTGAACAACCTGACGAACTTTACGCCAGAAGACTACGCCGGCCGTAACATCTATTTCGGTATCCGTGAATTTGGTATGGCTGCTGCGATGAACGGTATGGCGTTGCACCAAGGTGTAAAAGTATTCGGCGGTACATTCTTCGTATTTACAGACTATCTGCGTCCAGCCGTTCGTCTGGCAGCTCTGATGGGATTGCCTGTAACCTACGTTCTGACTCACGACAGTATTGCTGTAGGTGAAGATGGTCCGACTCATGAGCCGATCGAACAATTGGCTTCCCTGCGTATTATCCCGAACTTGACAGTAATTCGTCCGGCGGACGGTAATGAAACTTCTGCTGCTTGGGCTTATACATTGGAAAACAAGAAAAACCCGGTTGCTCTGGTATTGACTCGTCAAAACCTGCCAATCCTGGCTGCTAGTGCTGAGCATGCACGCGAAGGTATCAAACGCGGTGCTTATGTGGTTGCAGATGCAACAGACGGCAAACCGGTTGCTCAAATTCTGGCTACAGGCTCCGAAGTGCAATTGGCTGTTAAAGCTCAGGAAGCACTGGCAGAACAAGGTATTCAAGTACGTGTTATCAGCTTCCCAAGCTGGGATCTGTTCGAAAAACAAGACAAAGCATACAAAGATTCCGTTCTGCTGCCAGAAGTGAAAGCTCGTTTGGCTGTAGAAATGGCGTATCCACTGGGCTGGGAAAAATATGTTGGCGACCAAGGCGACATTCTCGGTATCAGCACATTCGGCGCATCCGCACCTGGCGACCGCGTAATTAAGGAATACGGCTTTACAGTAGAGAATGTTGTTAGCCGTGTGAAAGCTTTGTTGAAATAAAACATTGGAAATTAAAACAGACAGTCGTAACCTGAGAAAGGCTTACGGCTGTTTGTTTCATACAGTTGATGTTTTGCAATGAAATCACTATTGAATTCCAATGTATAGGATACGATGATACAGTGTGTATTTTCATACTGAAGCTGGAATCAAATCTATGTTATGATGCACCAATATTCATTCAACCATTGAGAGCAGATGAGGGGATAACGAATGACACAGTTCGATGGAGTAAGCGTAGTTAAAAAAGCAAACGTTTATTACGATGGTCAGGTTACAAGCCGTACAGTCATCCTGGGTGACGGCAGTAAGGTTACACTGGGTATTATGCTGCCAGGAACGTATGAGTTCGGCACGGATTCCCGTGAGATCATGGAGATTTTGGCAGGGGATTTGAGAGTGTTGCTTCCAGGTACTGAGGAATGGCTAGAAATACAAGGGACGGCAACCTTTCACGTACCTGCAAAGTCTTCATTCAAGCTGGAAGTACGAAGTGTAACTGATTATTGCTGTTCTTATCCCGAATAATAAGCTAAAAAAGGGTAAGCACACTCAGCCTTCAAGCCAAGTGTGCTTACCCTAAAGCTATGCCATATGTACACAAGCACAGCCGTATGGTTACAAAGAAAAGTGCAGCTTATTCGAGAGGTTGACCACCAATGGTGTGGCCAATCCATGCTTCGTATGTCTTCACGACAGCGGATAGGTCTTCATCGCCGTAGCCTTGAGTTTGCCCGGCTTGAAACAGGCTTTTGGCAATGGATAACATAGGTGCAGGGATGGACAGGCTGTCTGTTAGTGAGGAAGCAAGTTTCAAGTCCTTAAGCATCAAGGCAAGTGAGAACTGGTTGCTAAAATCATGTTCAATGATTTTGCGCCCTTTCAGGTCAGCGGCCTTGCTGCCTGCCGATCCGAGTTGTACCAATTCAAGGAAGCTGTCTGCCGGGATGCCGGATTTAGCCGCGATAGCAAAGCCTTCAGCCAGAGCGAGGTTATGAATACCCACCATCGTATTATGAGCGAGCTTGGCTACGGCCCCGCTGCCATTAGGTCCCATATGAAGTACCTTTTTGCCCAGGGTATCAAAAACATCTGATTGTGCCGCAATGGCTTCTGCATTACCACCAACCATGAACACAAGTGTACCGTCTACAGCAGCAGGCTTACTGCCTGTTACGGGTGCATCAATGAAAGAGCAGCCCAGCTTGTCCGCTTCGGCGGCCAGTTGCTTGACCAGTTCAGGTGAAATCGTACTGTTGTCCATCACGGTCATGCCAGCCGTAAGTCCGGCAAACACGCCGTCATCGCCGTAATAGATGTCACGAATGGAGTGATCATCGCTGACCATGGTAATGACCAAGTGCTGACCTTCAGCTGCTTCACGAGGAGTTGAAGCTGTACGTGCACCTTGCTCTGCCAGTGGTTCGCAGCGCGAAGCGGTACGATTATAAACTGTGACTCCGAATCCCTGCTTTAGCAGATTGGATGCCATCGGGGCGCCCATGGTGCCCAGTCCGATAAATCCGATATTTTTCATTGCTAATCACCTTTCTTGTTGGAAGTTGCCGTCCGATGCAGATTGCGAGTTCGGCTTGAAATGAATATAAAACAGGTTGATCTCAGTTAATTGTAGCATGGGCATGCTACCCTATCTACAGGAGGGGCTGTCAAGCACAGGATACACAGGTAACGCAAGCTTGTCAGGTCCCGCAAATTAAAGTATCCTATTCCTAAGTCCTTATGTTCGTATTCATGGTCTTAGTAATACCAAACAGGAGGTTCCAAACATGTCTAAAAAAGTTAATTTTGATTACACTAAAGCGCTCTCCTTTATAGGTCAGCACGAAATTGATTATTTTGCAGAGCCCATCAAGCTGGCTCATGAGCAACTGCACAACCAAACCGGTGTAGGGTCCGATTTCTTGGGTTGGATTGACCTGCCTACCAATTATGATAAAGAAGAGTTTGCGCGCATCCAAAAGGCTGCTGCTAAAATTCAAAGCGATTCCGAAGTATTGATCGTAATCGGTATCGGTGGTTCTTACCTTGGAGCACGTGCTGCGATCGAAATGCTGTCGCATTCTTTCTACAATGCGCTGCCTAAAGATCAACGCAAGGGTCCAGCTATCTATTTTGCAGGTAATAACATCAGCTCTACATATGTGAATCATCTGTTGGAACTGATTGAAGGTAAAGACTTCTCTGTGAACGTCATTTCCAAATCAGGTACGACAACAGAGCCAGCGATCGCATTCCGCGTATTCCGTGCAGCTCTGGAGAAAAAATACGGTAAAGAAGAAGCACGCAAGCGTATTTATGCAACGACGGATAAAGAACGTGGCGCTTTGAAAAAACTGGCTAACGAAGAAGGCTACGAATCCTTCATTATTCCTGATGATGTGGGTGGTCGTTACTCCGTGCTGACAGCAGTAGGCTTGTTGCCGATTGCTACTGCAGGCATTAACATCGAGGAAATGATGCAGGGGGCGGCAGACGCTTCCAAAGAGTACAGCAACCCGAATGTAGCTGAGAACGAAGCTTATCAATATGCAGCCGTTCGTAACGCTTTGTACCGCAAAGGTAAAGCAATTGAAATTCTCGTAAACTATGAGCCGTCTCTTCATTTTGTATCCGAGTGGTGGAAACAGTTGTACGGAGAAAGCGAAGGCAAGGATTACAAAGGCATTTATCCTGCTTCTGTTGATTTCTCGACAGACCTGCATTCCATGGGACAATTCATTCAGGAAGGCAGCCGCAACATTTTCGAAACGGTAATCCAAGTAGAAAATGTACCAAGTCACATCACCATCGAAGCAGATGAGGATGATCTGGACGGACTGAATTTCCTGGCAGGCAAAACTGTGGATTTTGTAAACAAAAAAGCATTCCAAGGTACATTGCTGGCTCACACAGACGGACAAGTACCGAACTTGATTGTAAATATTCCTGACTTAAGCCCTTACTCTTTCGGCTATCTTGCTTATTTCTTCGAAAAAGCTTGCGGCATCAGCGGCTACCTGTTGGGTGTAAATCCGTTCGATCAACCGGGCGTAGAAGCTTACAAGAAGAACATGTTTGCGCTGCTCGGCAAACCAGGCTTCGAAAAAGAAAAAGCTGAGCTTGAAGCGAGATTGTCTGAATAAGAGTGCTGTAATCTCTGATGCGAAACAGGATTTCGGTCAGAAGTGTTATAGTGTATAGCATCAATTAAAGTACAGGAAAGCAGTTCACCAGCTGCCAGAAGCGGGGGACTGCTTTCTTGTAAAATGAAGTAAGGAAGGTTATACGTGTATGTTGGAACAATACCGAACCGTACGCGGTGCCGGCAACAAGGAAATTGTGATCCGAAAATCCCGTTTTATCGGCCATATTCAGCCTGTTCAAACTGAGGAAGAAGCAGTTGCTTTCATAGAGCGCATCAAAAAAGAGCATTGGAACGCTACCCATAATTGTTCTGCTTACATGATTGGCGAAAGAGACGAAATCCAAAAGCAATCGGATGACGGAGAACCGAGTGGTACGGCTGGAAAGCCTATTTTGGAGGTGATCCGCAACCAGAAGCTAAAAAATGTCGCTATTGTTGTTACCCGTTACTTTGGTGGGATTTTGTTGGGAGCAGGCGGTCTGATTCGCGCGTATTCAGATGGTGCTGTTGCAGCAATCGAGGCAGGAGATGCAATTACACGTGTGCTGCATCGCGAAGTCTTTGTAGAATTGGATTATACCTGGTTGGGCAAAGTGGAAAATGAATTACGCAATCGCAGCATCCGCACTGGAGAAACAATGTTTACGGATAAAGTTACCTTAACCTGTCTGCCGCTGGCTGGTGATGCGGAATCCTTCAGCAACTGGATAACAGACTTGACGCAGGGGCAATCGCTTGTGTCGGAGGGAGAGCAGCTTTACTTTATTGAAGGGGAATAAATAATATGGCTAGAAGAGCAGTAGAACAGGAGTTGTCAAGAGGGCGGATTCTGGAAGCGGCCAGGCACTTGTTTATTACCAAGGGCTACCGTGCGATTTCAATGCGCAGCATTGGCCAGCATCTGGGTTACAGTCATGGTTCGTTATATTATCATTTTAAAGAGAAGGCTGAACTGTTCTATGCCATTGTAATTGAAGATTTTAATACATTGCGTGGGATTCTACTGCAAGCAGCAACAGGTACGCCTGATGATGGCTTGAGCAGGTTGGAGTACTTGATGCTGGAATTTATCCGTTTTGGTTTGGAAAATCCATATCAATACGAAATTATGTTCATGATGCACGATGAAGAACTATTTGCATACTGTCGCACAGAGCAAAACCGTTGTGTGGAACTATTTGCGTCCATGATCCGTCAAGAATTGAGTGGTCAGGGGCATTCGGAGGAATATTGCTCTAGGGTACCGAAAAGTCTGTTTTTATCCATGCATGGCTTTGTATCATTTTATATTCAGGACGGTTTAACATTTGAAGAAATTAGGCCCGCTGCTTTAGCACATGTAAAGCTGCTGTGCAGACACCTATGAGCGTACCTGCATTCACACACTTCAGCCATGAACATGTAGGGCGCTTTTCTGGGTGTATGCACTTCATGACGGTGACTTATCATTACGGTACTTTGCGAAAGCGACTGAGAATTTAACAGACGATGATGCATCCAGTAGGAAAACATCATGGTCTGTTTTTTTACCCGGTCCGTCAGCCTTTCATGATCTTTACATGGTATTGGCGTCTGCGTGGTCCGTCGAATTCACAAAAATAAAGTCCCTGCCATCGTCCGAGCAACAGCTTTCCATCATGGATGATGATCGTTTGTGAGGGGCCTGTCGTAATGGATTTTAGGTGGGAAGCCGTATTTCCCTCCATATGGCGATATTGGGGATGCTCCCACGGATAAACTTCATCTAGTGTTAATATCACATCATGTTTGACGTCTGGGTCTGCATTTTCATTAATGGCGATGCCGGCTGTCGTGTGTGGACAATAAACAAGTGCGGTTCCTTGTTGTACCCCGCTTTTTTCGATCAATGAAGCAACCTCTCGTGTAATATCGCGCATTTCATCTCGCCGTGTAGTGGATAATTCTAAAGTATGCAACAATAACTCCATCTCCTTTCTTCCTAATACTTTACCCTTTTAATTCCTAATATAATATATAGTTGACGAAAATTACTTTCCTTTGATAAAGTATCACATAAGAAAAAACATAGTATATACATTGGAATAATTAAATGATTTCAAATGAGGTACGTGCTTTGCGGAAAGCAAGGCTGCTGCTGTTCCTGAACAGGTCCAGAAGCGGAAAGGAAGTGTACGGATATGCATGTGGAAGTAAGAGGATTAAACAAGCATTTCGGTAATTTTCATGCAGTAAAGGACGTATCTTTTGATATTCAGGCGGGCCATCTTATTGGCTTACTCGGTCCAAGTGGTGGGGGAAAAACCTCCATTCTTCGCATTTTGGCGGGTCTGGAGCAACCGGATGCGGGAGAAATTCATTTTCATGGAAAAAGGGTAAACGAGCTGTCCCCGCAGGAACGTGGAATCGGATTTGTATTTCAAAACTATGCTTTGTTCAAGCACATGAGCGTCTACGACAATATTGCCTTTGGCCTGAAAGTGAAAAAAAGCTCCAAAACCCGCATCAAGGAACGGGTCACAGAGTTGGTCGAACTAACGGGGCTCAAAGGATTTGAGCATCGTTATCCGCATCAGTTGTCAGGTGGACAGCGACAGCGGGTTGCCTTTGCGCGTGCTTTGGCACCAGAGCCTCAATTGCTGCTGTTGGATGAGCCTTTTGCAGCTATTGATGCCAAGATTCGTCAGGAGCTGCGCACCTGGCTGCGAGAGTTGATTGAGCGGGTGGGTATTACTTCAATTTTTGTCACCCATGATCAGGATGAGGCGATTGAAGTAGCGGATGAAATTATGGTGATTAATCAGGGACGACTGGAGCAGAAGGGAACACCTTGGGATATTTATAAAAAACCGGGTACTCCGTTCGTGGCTTCCTTTATTGGGGAATCTACGGTGATTGAACAGGCAGGCAGTCTCCGAGGCTTCGAAGAAGCTGCTGGAGTGGGAACACGTGCCTTGATCCGTCCAGAGTATATTGATGTCGGGCCAAGCGAGGAATTTACGCTTCTGTCGGCGACCGAGGAAGGCACAGTGAAGCATTTGCATTTTCGTGGAAGTGAGTGGATGGTTGAAGTACAGGTCGGGGATCATCGTCTCATGACATACCGCTCGCTGGAGAAGTCTACGCTGGAACCTGGTCAGCAGGTGCGAGTGTTGGTGCATCGAGCCTATCTCTATAATGACCAGTCCAGCTGGATGGTGGAAAACCGCCTGAAGGAAGATCCAATGCCTATTATCATTTGAAAATAAATACGATCACGCATGAGGGGATGTCTGGCCGGATTTCACGGCTTTGGGCATGCTCCTTTTGGCGTTGGACGCTGGAAGGATTTACGCAGATGATTTACGTAGAATCGGTCTGTTCGTTATAATAGTAGTAAAAAGACCCAAGTAGATAGGAGTTAAACCATGAATCGGCTTATTTTTCTTGGCACGGGGGATGCAATGGGGGTTCCGCGTGTATATTGTGATTGTCTCGTATGCACAGAAGCTCGCACGACAGGGGCGAATGTAAGATTGAGATCGTCTGTGCTGATCGAAAGCGAGACGGAGGACTTTATGATTGATTGTGGCCCGGACTGGCGCAGACAGCTAGAATTGCGCGGTCTGCGTTTTATCCCTACGATCCTTGTGACACATGCACATTTTGACCATATTGGAGGATTACCAGAATGGGCAGATGCCTGTCGCTGGACTGGGAACAGAGGTCGCTTGTACGCGCCACAGGAAGTGATCGACACGATCTTGCGTCAATTTTCCTGGCTCTCTGGAAACTTGGATCTTATTCCAGTAGACGAGGGAGCCCAACTTGGCGGATGGAATATCCGGGGATGGCGTGTGAATCACGGGAAGAACGGATATGCCTACGCTTATCGTCTGGAAAAGGACGGTTTCTCGTGGGCTTACTGTTCGGATTCGATTGGATTGAATGAGGCGGAAATTCTGCCCTTGCACAATCTGAATTTGCTCGTCCTGGGAACGAGTTTTTATCATGAGGAGGCCGAGTATGCCACCCGTTCCGTATATGACATGCTGGAGGCTCAGGAGCTTATAGGAAGGCTTAAACCCGAAAGCACAGTGTTTACACATATGTCCCATGATGTAGATGTCACACGCAACTATGGGCTTCTGGAAGGGATTAGCTTGGCACACACCGGCATGAGTTTGCCGTTAGAATAAAGGTGACCTTTACCTTTACATCGTTTGACTGATACGTAGAAGTGTGGAGATTCCTTCTTTGATTTGTAGCTCGTTGGCGTATGAATAGGACAGCCGTACATGCGTTTTACCCTCTGCGCCGATGGGATCAAATACATTGCCGGGGACAAAGGATACAGACTCTTGTAAACTTTTGGCAAGTAATTCATTAGGTTTCAACGTAGAAGGCAGCTGGAGCCACAGGTTGAGTCCCCCTGCCGGGCTGGTCCATGTCCAACCGGAGTCGCGGAGACTGTCTTCCATCGTTTCTTTACGAATCTGGAGCGCGATACATAGCTTTTTAATATGCTGCTGCATACGTGGAGATTGAAAGTATTCTAAAAACAGCTTTTGATTCAGCAGTGGCGATCCATTGTCCACTAACGCTTTGACGTTCAGCAGGCTGTTCATGAGCTGTGGTCGGCAGGTCACGGCTGCGATTCGTAGACCGGGTGCGACATATTTACTGTAACTTCGAATGTAGACGACGCTTCCCGAAACATCATAGGCGAAAATTGGAGAAGGGGGCTTTTGCCCAAAGCTAATGTCATAGGTGCTGTCATCCTCAACAATGAGGCAGCCATAGCGCTCGGCTAGTTCAGGCAGTCGTTTGCGCTGCTCATCGGGGACCGTAAAGCCCGTCGGGTTGTGGAATGTTGGATTCATATAAAAGAGGCGTGGTTTTTCCGTTTTCATGCACCACTCAATCTGGTCCATATCATAACCTTCTGGTCGAATATCAGTCATAGTCAGACGTGCGCCTAGTCTACGGAATATTTCCATAGCGGGGCCATAGGCAGGGCGTTCGATCAATACACGGTCTCCTGTACGGAGCAGAGATCGGCCAATTAAATCAATGGCTTGCTGTGCTCCGGAGGTAATCAGCACTTCATCCGGTGATAAAGCAAAATGCTTATCCACGCTAAAATGCTGTGCCATGGCCTCCCGAAGCTCGGCATCACCCTGCACAGCGGAATAGGTGGCCGCTACTTTCGGATGCTTTTCAAATACCTGCATCATTAGCTCTCCCCAAAATCGGTTGGGCAGGAGAGAGGGGTCAATCAGCGCTTTGGAAAACTGGAAATTCGTATTTACGGATTGAACGCGGCTAAGTCCATCCATTCCTCTCCAGGCTGAAACTGACGGATCATCTGCCGCATGGGCAGATTCGGAGTGAATCGTGAGGTCAATGGACGAATGTCCCGAGTAGCCAGCATATTTTGCATGCCCAGTCGCTTGGGAAGCATGAACGTAATATCCTGATTTGTCCTTTACATAGACCAGTCCCAGTTGCTTCAACTCCTGATATGCCCGGAAAACAGTTAGCCGATGTACACCCAGCTCCTGAGCCAAGCTTCGTACGGACGGCAGCTTCATGTCTGTTTGCCAATCCCCGCGATCAATCCGCACAGTTACATAATGGATAACCTGCTCATACAGCTTTAAGGCATGATCGGCTGCAAAGAGTAGTTCGGTGTTGTTCTTACCCATGCTATCCACGCTCCTTTCTGTGTATTGTACTATATAGCACTTCAAAAACGTATACAACTGTTCTGTAGTTATACATCTGTTCTGTTCGTCTCCCTGTATGCTTAAAAGCAACTGAAGGGAGAGGGACGTATCATGATAGGTATCGCGTTTACAGTAATGTGTCTTATTTTTGGCACAACGTTTTTGGCCATAAAAGTGGGAGTGGAAGCCGGACTTCCGCCATTCCTATCGGCAGGTGTACGTTTTTTCGCGGCAGGGGCGATATTGTTCATTGCTATGAAGCTGACCGGAAAAGTACGATGGTCGTTATTATGGCGGAAGGAAATGTTGCTGATTGGAGCAGGAACGACCTTCGGTACATTTTCAGCCTTGTATTGGGCAGAGCAATATGTCAGCTCCGGGATCGGAGCTATTTTGTCAGCTACCGGGCCGATGATGATCGTCATTTTGCAATCTGTACTGCTACGGCAAAAAACGTCACGGATTACGGTCGTTGGCTGCATGATCAGCTTTCTTGGTGTGGTGCTGGTTGTGCTGCCCGGATTGGCGGTTCAGATCAGTGGTCTGTGGCTGGCGGGATGCCTTGTCATTTTGCTGGGGGAGCTGTGTTATTCCGGGGGAGCTCTGTATTCCAAGCGAGTGATGGATGTATTTCGTGAAACGAACCCGATTGCCCTGAATGCGGCGCAAATGATCCATGGGGGATGGATGCTGCTGTTACTGTCTGCGATCACGGAACCGTGGAGTTCTGAGGGGTGGCAGTACCTTCCTGCCATGGGGTCTTTACTTTATCTGATCCTGTTTGGTTCGATGATTGCACATACACTGTTCTACTGGCTCATGGAGCGTACAAATCCCCTGTTTCCGACGACGTGGCTGTATATATCACCGCCGATTGCGGTGGGCTTGGGAGCGTTGTTGTATGGAGAGCATGTAAGCTGGTGGATGCTGGCTGGGGTGCTGCTCATTGTGACCGGATTAATCCTTATGAACAATGGAATTATCCGTCTGGTGAACAGGCGTAAGGTACGTTCTGCTGCCTGATATTTTAAAGGGAGGCAGGTTATTATATGATCTGACAGAAAAGGCCTCCAAACTGTCGTATGTTACTGAACATGCGACGTTTGGAGGCTTTGTTGTTGTACTACTTCATTTAAGTATTATGGGAACAGTCACTTTTTACTTTATTCAACGTTGAGTACGAATTTGTCGATGGCGTGCTTAACACCGTCTTCGTTATTGCTGCGAGTGATGTAATCAGCCAGCTTTTTCAAATCGGGAATGGCATTCTCCATCGCTATGCCGAGACCAGCGCATTCAAGCATCTCGTGGTCGTTCCAAGAGTCACCGATAGCAATTGTTTCCGACAGTTCACAGCCAAAATGATTTGCAAGGAAGGTAAGCGCATGGCCCTTAGTGCCTTCATGATGCATAATTTCCAGAAAATGAGGCTTGGATTTTGTAATGTGAACTTCATTGCCAAGCAGTTCGCGAAGTTCAGGAATTAATTCATCCAACACTTCAGGCTCGTCGATAATCAGCAATTTAGGAGCCGGCTGCTCTATAACTTTACTGAATACAGGCTCTACAAAATATTCCGTGTTGTTCAGCTCAGTGTAATCTTTGATTTTCTGATTATCTTCACGTGTGTACAATTTGTCATCAATATACGTTTGCAGATGCAGATTGCGTTCCACGCAGAATTCAAACAGACGACGTGCAGCCACGAGTGGAACATAACGCTCATACAGCACGTTTTCGTCCAGCAGGTTTTTAACCAAAGCTCCTTGGTACGTAATGATCGGCACGTTCAAACCCGTCTGGCGAGCAATTTTGTGTGCAGAGGCATAAGCTCGTCCAGTAGCGAGGGTAACCACCACACCTTTTGCTACAGCAGCTTCTAATGCCTGTTGTGTCGCTGGTGTGACTTCTTTCTGGTCGTTAATGAGTGTATCATCAATATCAATGGCAATTAATTTATACATATCGGTATTCTCTCCTTTATCTCTATCATGGGGCAATGCTAAAATTGTATCTTATAATATTCAAAATGACAATATCGCAATGAAAAGGGGACAGCTCCCATAAGAGCCTGTCCCCATATAACCACTGAAGTATTGGCTTGAAACGATGGGAAAAAGTAACGGTTAGTCTTCCAAAAATACAAGTCCAACAAAATCGTCCAGCTCAATATTACCAAAATAGTGCTTCAAATCGAGAGAGGATAAGGCTTGACGTACCTCACCTTCATCATAACGCTTGCCGCGCAGGATATTTTCAATATCAGCAACGTCACCCACACCAAAGAAATCCCCATAGATTTTAATATCACGGATGTAGCCTTCCTTAAGATCCATGCGGATATCAATAATACCGACCGGAAATTTACGTGTGTGCTTGATATTGCTCTCGGGGGATAGACCGTAGTTCCAATCCCACGATTGGTAGCGTTCTTTGGATATTTCATGGATTTTGGCCCAGTCGGCATCGGTGAGCTTATATTGAGGCACCTGATCCAATTCTGCTCCGAATATGGAACGTAGCAGTTCCTCGCGAAATTGCTCTATGGTCATCTCACGGTCCATCAGTTCGCTGATGTTAGCCACGCGACTGCGGACGGATTTTGTGCTTTTGGATTTAAACTTTTCGGGATTGGCATGCAACGATGCAGCCACATTATCCAGATTCAGGTTGAACATCAATGTACCGTGGCTGAACATACGTCCGCGTGTGGCAAATTGGGCGTTTCCTGAAATTTTACGTTCTCCGACCTGTAGATCGTTGCGGCCTGTCATTTCAGCTTCTACTCCCATTTGGCGCAGGGCGTCAATCACAGGTTGCGTAAATTTGAGGAAATTATGAAAGGACTCCCCGTTATCCTTAGTAATGAAGCTGAAATTTAAATTACCGAGATCATGATATACAGCCCCACCGCCGGACAGGCGACGAACGACTTGAATATTGTTGTCCCTAACAAACTCGGCGTTGATTTCTTCAATAGTGTTTTGATGCTTGCCTATAATAATAGAAGGCTGATTAATGTAAAACAGCAAATAGCTGTCGTCCAGCGGTAAATGCTTGAGCGCGTATTCCTCAATAGCAAGATTAATGGCTGGATCGTGTATCCCCTGGTTGTCGATGAACAGCATGTCCATTCCTCCGTATATAAACTGTGTAATTTATGTGTGCCTCCTTCTATTGTAACCCAAGTGAGCCATGTACAAAAGCTCATTTGCATTGACGGGACGCAAAAAGCAGCCTCATAATGGAGCTAAATGATTGGAAACGGGCGGAAAGGATGAGAGGCAATGATAGAGGTTTACGGTCATGGCGGAGACAGGGAGACAGCTGCCGCGACTTTTGGCGGAGCTGCTGCGGATTTTGTAGATTTTAGTGCAAATATTAATCCGCTTGGTCCACCGCCAGAGGTGCTTGAGGCGCTGCAACACTCATTTGACACTGTGATTCGCTATCCAGACCCTGGGCATCGGAATTTTAAAAATATGCTCGCACGGCGACTGCATGTTCCACCGGAGTCGCTAAGTATCGGAAACGGAGCGGCTGAAAGCATGGCGCTCCTACTATTGGGACTAGCTCCTAAGCGTGTGGGTACAGTGGAGCCGTGTTTTTCGGAATATGCCGAGCTGGCTGGCAAATTCGGAGCCGAGGTCAACCGGGTGTATGGGAAGGCCTCGCTTCAATGGAAGGCGGACGTGGAGGACATCCTTCATCTCATGGAGCAGGTAGATGTTTTGTTCCTCGGACAGCCGAATAATCCAAATGGCGTACAATATAGTGAGCAGGAGCTGTGCGAGCTGGCAGAGGCGGCTGGCACAACGGGTACCGTGCTGGTGGTGGATGAAGCATTCATTGATTTTATTCCGCTGGAACGGCGAATCTCACTGCTGCCTGTGCTGGATCGCTATCCTCATGTGATTTTGATCCGGTCAATGACCAAATTTTATGCCATTCCTGGCTTGCGATTGGGCTATGCGATTGCTCATCCGGACTATATCCGGCGAATGACGGCCAAACAGGTGACCTGGAGTGTGAATGGATTGGCGTTGCTGGCTGGGGAGGCGTGTTTGAGAAGTGGGCAAGCATATGAGCGCCAAACACAGGAGCTGATTGCTGCGGAGCGCAACCGCCTGTTGACCGCCTTGGCGGAATGGGGCTGCGGTGTCGTTCCCGGTGAAGCCAATTACGTGCTGGCAAGGGCGCCGGGTACGTGGAGCGCATCGGCTATTCAGCAGGCGCTTGGACAACGCGGAATTCTTATACGTAGCTGTGCTATGTATCCGGGACTGACGACGAGCCATTTTCGCATTGCGGTCAAGGATGCAGAAGCCAACGACAGGCTGCTGTCTGTATTGGGTGAAGTGCTGGAGGAGGAGCAGCGGCGTGACAGTTAGCTTGATTATCCTGGCAGCCTACCTTTTGGACAGGCTGATCGGTGATCCGAGGTGGTTGCCGCATCCAGTCATCGGGATGGGACATGCCATTTCAGCATTGGAAAAAGCGATTCGTCGCCAGGTCCGCAGTGATCGGGGGCTGAAACGTGCGGGTATACTGCTTCCGCTCATTGTGGCGGGAGGCTCCTTTGCGCTCGCCTGGGCGCTGTTGCACTTGCTTGCCTGGATTCATCCGTGGTTGTCTGTCGGCGCAGAAATGGTGCTGATTGCGACCACGATTGCTTCCAAAGGACTAAAGGATGCAGGAATGGCCGTATACCGAGCGTTGCAGGCGGATGATCTGGCAGCGGCACGGCGGGAGCTGGGCATGATTGTCGGGCGGGATACGCAACAGCTTGATGAGCCTGAGATTGTACGTGGTACGGTTGAAACGGTCGCTGAAAATATCGTGGACGCGATTATTTCCCCGCTTTTTTATGCCCTGATCGGAGGAGCACCCTTGGCGCTGGCTTATCGTGCTGTGAATACGCTCGATTCCATGGTTGGCTATAAAAATGAAAAGTATCTGCATTTAGGCTGGGCTTCAGCACGTCTAGATGATGTGGCTAACTACATTCCGGCACGCCTGACAGCGGCAATGCTTGTCGTAGCGGCGTGGATGTACAAGCGAGATGCTGCTAGAAGCTGGCGCACAGTCAAGCGAGACGCTCGTCTGCACCCAAGCCCGAACAGTGGCTTCCCGGAATCAGCTGTTGCTGGAGCACTGGGGATTCGTCTTGGAGGCTATAATGTGTATCATGGCGTACGCTCTTTTCGTGCATACATGGGCGATTGGATACGACCGCTAGAGTCGAAAGATATACGGCATACAATCCAGCTGATGTTCGCCGTGTCCAGTATGTTCGTAGGATTGTGTTTGTTAGGAGCCGCAGGTTGTTTTGCCTTGGGATGGGTGCGGTGAGGGTGAGGCGTGACACACTGAATAATGATCGAGCAGGAAGTGACATGATCTTGAAGCAAGATATAGCAGCAAAAAGGACGGTAGAATACGTACAAAGTCCGAACTCACAGGAGGATAAGGTGCCATATGATGCTAAAGAAGATCTGCATTGGGACATGGAACTCGTGTTAGTTCGTCACGGCACAACCTTATGGAATAAGGAACGTCGATATATGGGACACTCCGACTTAGGTTTGCTACCAGGAGCAGAACAGGAATTAAAGCCTTTGCAAGAAGAATTGCAGGGGCAGTCCTTTGCTCGAATCTATTGCAGCGATTTAATGCGATGTCGCCAGACCTTGCAGATCATTGTGCCGGAGTCAGAATTGACGTCTGGAGGTTCCCTATCTACTATGTCTCCTATGATGGAACCACGTCTGCGAGAGCTTCATTTTGGCGAGTGGGATGGAAAAACGTATGACATGCTCAAGGATGTGTCGTTGTATCGCGCTTGGATTGATGAGCCGCAACGGATAACCCCTCCTGGAGGAGAGTCTTGGACAGATTTTGTGAATCGTTTGCGGAAATTTCTTGACTCTCTGTATGAATGGCGTGTTGCTATGGAAGTTCAACCCATGGATTTGACTGCTGCGCCGCCCTCTGTTTTGGTCGTTACGCATGGTGGCGTAATTCGTCAGTTAGCTTGCATGCTGATACCGGGCCATGATTTTTGGAGTCTGAATCCGAAGCCGGGAGAAGCATTTAGGATTCAATTGAGGCTGGCAGGACCGCACAATTACATAGCGGAAATGCTCCCTCATTAGGTTAGACACCAGCGGGTAAAGAGGCTGTTTGGGTTGTAAGCCGCCTCATTTTAACCTATAATCATCAAGTAAAAGAACGGCTTGACTACCACTACATCAAATATCCAGCAGACGAGGTCGGCGCAGTGTGATGAAACTATGGTTTCCCTTGCCTGCGCTGTTAAAAGGGAAGTCGGTGTAAGTCCGGCGCGGTCCCGCCACTGTAAATGGAAACATGCCGGTTAGTCCTGCTTTATGTGCTACTAAGCATATGAAGGAATTTCAGGACATGCATCTTACCATAAGTCAGGATACCTGCCCGTCCGCCTGTCACCATAATCCTTCGAGGAAAGGATGACGTGTTCGCAGTGACTGTCCGTGCGGAAAGAAGCTGCCGCCTGCGCACAATCTGCGCTAACGTGACCCCTGTGTCCTAATATGAGGATGCGGGGTTTTTTTGATAGGAAAAGAAGGCTGGATTTAGAAGATATCTGATGATGCTCAAGTAACGCTCTTAACGATTTTTTTATGAAGGGGTGCAAATCATGGCAGGAAAAAAAATAAAGGTTTGGACAACAGGTCTATTGGTTCTGATTTTGGCAGTTGTGCTGAGTGCATGTGGCTCTAATGGAAAAAATGCTGAAAATAAAGAGAATCAGACTTCTGCACAGCAGCCAGGAAAGACCGTAACCGCACAAGAGCCTCCGGGCAAAACAGTTTACCCACTCACAGTTAAGGATGCAACAGGACAGGAATTTACATTCAAAAAAGCGCCGGATAAAATCGTTTCCGTCTCCCCGGCAGAAACCGAGGCGCTGTTCGCCATCGGGCTGGATAAGGAAATAGTTGGCGTCTCCGACTACTCTGATTACCCGGCAGCAGCTACGAAAAAGCCTAAAGTGGGCGGTATTATGAAACCGAACGAAGAGGCGATCATTGCTGCTAACCCGGAAGTCGTTTTTGCAGGGATATCACTTAGTGAACAGGCTACGACCAAGCTGCGCGACATGGGAATTATGATTTTTAAAACGGAACCGAAGACAGTTGAAGATGTCATAGCTAACATCGAATTGTATGGAAAAATCACCGATCATCAGAAAGATGCGAGAGCGGTGACTGACAAGATGAGGGCAGATGTAGCGGAAGTGAAAGAAGGAGTTAAAAATATCGGTAAAGGGCAGAAGCTGCGGGTATACGTCGAGTTTTCACCAGGCTGGACAGTTGGTAAAGGCGAGTTTATGGACGAGCTGATTACGTTGGCGGGCGGCGAAAATGTAGGTGCCACGCAGAAGGGGTGGTACCAAATTAGTGAAGAAAATATTATTGCTGCGAACCCTGACGTGATTTTGTACAGCAAAAGTGTCAAGGACGACAAAACTGGCCAGACGCTCGGCGAAATCATTAAAGCTCGCAGTGGATGGGATCAAATATCGGCTGTTCGCCATAACCGGGTGTTTGCCGTGGATGATAATTTGATCAGTCGTCCGGGTCCACGCGTAACGGAAGGTCTCAAGGAAGTGGCCAAGGGCGTGTATCCTGAAATTTTCAAATGAACCGTAAACTGATCGGCTTTGGAGGGACAGGTCTTGTCCTGCTGTTGCTGACGCTGCTGCTCTGTCTTGGCATCGGCTCGGCCAAGCTTCCGGTCAGCCAGATCACGGGCATTCTGGTTAACCACCTTCCGTGGTTAGGCGATACGTTTACACCGGATTGGAATACATCCTCAGAGCAGATTATTTTGAAGGTCAGATTGCCACGAGTGTTACTGGGAATGTTGGTAGGAGCAGCGCTGGCGCTGGCGGGAGCCGGATTTCAGGGTGTGCTGCGTAATCCTTTGGCTGATCCGTATACACTGGGGGTATCCTCGGGGGCTTCGGTAGGAGCGGCAGTACTGATCTATTGGGGCCTTCAATTTTCATTTGTTGGCATATGGACGCTGCCGCTAGTGGCATTTACGACCGGAATGCTGACGCTGTGGATGGTGCTAACGTTGGCACGGGAAGGTGGAAAAATTCCGACACAAAGTCTCATTTTGTCGGGTGTGGTGATGCAATCCTTTCTAGGAGCAGTTGTTTCCTTTCTGACAGCCATGTCGAAGGAGACGGTCAATGAAATATTGTACTGGACGATGGGAAGTCTTAGTCTGCGCGGTTGGTCATATACAGGAATCCTTTTACCTTATGTGGTCATAGGACTGGTATTTCTATGGAACCGGGCACGTGTGCTGAATATTTTGGCTTTGGGTGAACGTCAGGCGGCTCACATGGGAGTTCATGTAGATGCGACGAAGCTATCTGTCCTGATCATTTCCACGCTGCTGACAGCTGCCGCTGTCTCGGTATGTGGAGTGATTGGCTTTGTGGGACTTGTTGTACCGCATATCATTCGTCTGGTGACAGGTCCTGATTACCGGATGATTGTTCCATTATCTGCGCTCGGTGGAGCCATTTTTATGGCTTGGGCGGATACGGCGGCTCGCACGTTGTTATCCCCCACGGAAATTCCTCTGGGCGTGATGACGGCCTTTGTTGGGGCACCGTTCTTCGCATATCTCCTGTATCGGAACAAGAAGCTGCGCAGGGGGGAACTGCTGTGACAGAACAAAGTGAATCACAGAAAGTGCGTGATCGGGCATTAGAGGTAGCGGGTCTGACACGTGCCTATGGAGAATTCCATGCGTTAAAGAATATAAGCTGGAGCGTCGACGAAGGAACTTGGTGGGGGATTATTGGTCCGAACGGCAGTGGAAAATCGACCTTGCTGCATCTGCTTTCGGGTGTAGATCAGCCAACTTCGGGAAACGTTCATATCTATGGCAAAAAGGTCGGTAGCTACAGCAGAAAAGAGCTTTCCCGACTCATAGCCGTACTCCAACAGGAAGGGCTTCCTCCAGTGGGATACACTGTCAGGGAAGTCGTAGAAATGGGACGTTTTCCTCATCAGGACTGGTTAGGCAGGGAAAAGGGTGTTGATGTGGAGGCGATCACGGATCGCGTGCTGGAGCGATTGGGTCTTACCACGTTGGCGGACAGAGCATTGGACCGCTTGAGTGGGGGACAGCGACAGCGTGTAGCTTTGGCAAAAGTAATGGTGCAGGAGCCACGAATATTGCTGCTGGACGAGCCTACGACCTATCTGGACTTGCGCTATCAGCTTGAATTTATGGAACTGCTGGCAGATTGGCGCCAAGAAACGGGTATGACGATCATTGCGGTCTTGCATGATCTTAACTTGACAGCCCAATTTTGCGAAGATTTGCTTGTACTCAAGGATGGAATGGTTGAAGGATTGGGAGCTTCATCGAAGTTATTAACCGAGGATCGGATTCGACGAGTATACGGTGTTGAGCCTGTGATGCTTCCGCATCCTGATAGCGGTGTGCCGCAGCTCTTGCTGCGCAGAAGTGCTTCGGATACAGCAGATTAAATAAATGATGAAACACACTTAAAAAGAGCAGGGAGTGGAAGGTATGAACAACAAGCTGCGTCAGCTGATCGATAGCATTGCCCAGCCGGATGGGGTGGCGGCCTCGGCAGCTTCAGCCCATTTGGACCAATTAACAAAGCCACCGGGAAGTCTTGGAAAGTTGGAAAGTGTGGCCATCAAGCTAGCAGGAATTACAGGAGTGGACAAGCCTGAATTTGATCGTAAAACGGTTATGGTCATGGCTGCGGATCACGGGGTGTGTGAAGAGGGAGTCAGTGCCTTTCCGGCTGAGGTTACACAGCAAATGCTGTATAACATGCTGTCAGGTGGCGCGGCAATTAATGTGCTGGCACGCCATGCGGGCGCAGATGTCAAGGTGGTGGATGTTGGCGTGAATGCGGATGTCACTCACGAGAATCTGTTGGATCGTAAGGTACGCCTGGGTACTTCGAATATAGCTAAAGGGCCAGCAATGCTGCGTACGGAAGCGGAACAGGCGGTTTTGGCCGGAGCTGAAGCCGTAGCAGAAGCGGTCAAAGGTGGCACACGGCTATTCGTTACCGGAGAGCTGGGCATCGGGAATACGACAGCCAGCGCTGCGGTCGTATGTGCTCTTACCGGGCTAGAGCCGGAAGTTATCGTAGGCCGGGGGACGGGTGTAGATATGGCTGGGCTTACCCGTAAAATATCGGTTGTCTGCCGCGCATTGGAGGTGAACCAGCCAGATGCAAATGATGCGCTCGACGTGCTCACTAAGGTCGGCGGTCTGGAGATTGCCGCCTTGGCAGGAGTCATCCTCGGCGCAGCCGCACATCGCTGTCCAGTCGTGTTGGACGGCTTTATTTCAGGCGCAGCCGCCCTTGCAGCGCGTGCGCTTGCGCCTGCTAGCGCTGCGTACATGCTCGCATCGCACGCCTCGGACGAGCGCGGGCACGCGGCGGTGCTCCGCGAGCTCAAGCTGGAGCCCATGCTTTATTTGGACATGCGGCTCGGGGAGGGCACAGGCGGTGCGCTTAGCTTGCACCTGATTGATGCGGCGTGCCGCATCATGCGCGGAATGGCGACCTTTGCCGATGCAGGCGTATCGGACGGTCAGGGAGCCGCGCAGCGATGAAAGCGCTCGTGACCGGCGGGGCACGCAGCGGGAAAAGCGGCTTTGCCGAGCGATTATGCATGTCGCGCGCTTCGCGCGCCTGCTACATTGCAACGGCGCAAGCCTATGACATGGAGATGAAGGAGCGCATCGCCCTTCATCGGGTCCAGCGCGAGTCTGCCGGATACGACTGGCAGACGCTGGAGGAAGCGCAGGCGTTACCGGAGCTGCTACAGTGGCTTGGTGGCGATCAAGCGTCGCAGCCCGCGCCTATGGTGCTAGTCGACTGCCTGACCCTGTGGCTGTCGAATGTGCTGCTGGCTGCAGGCGAGGACGGCGAAGCTGCGTCCAGAGCTGCCATTAATGAACTGGCGGCAGCTGTGGAGCAGTATCCAGGGCAGCTCGTCATCGTAACCAACGAGGTTGGTGACGGTATTGTGCCCGAATATCCGCTGGGTCGGCTGTATCGGGATTTGAGTGGGGTTATGAATCAGCGGATTGCCCGTCTTTGTGGTGAAGTATTTTTGGTGACGGCGGGCATTCCCGTAGAACTCAAACAGTTGGAATATAAGCTATGAGCCGCGAACGTCAGGCTGTTGCGGCGGCTTTTCAATTTTTAACGCGTCTTCCGGTGAAGGCGGAAATAGATTTTTCCCCGGATTTGCTTAAACGCAGTGCAAGTTATTATCCGCTGGTGGGAGTGGTTATTGGCATCATTGTCTGGGGCTTTGCGGCGCTTACTTCTATGGTATTGCCGCCGTTGCCGTGTGCGATTCTTACGCTTGTTGTCTGGGTTTGGTTGACGGGCGGATTGCATTTGGACGGGTGGATGGATGCGGCCGATGCCTTGTTCAGCTACCGATCTCGTGAGCGGATGCTGGAGATTATGAAAGATAGCCGTGTAGGGGCTATGGGCGTTATTGCTTGTGTGCTGCTACTCATGCTCAAGGCTTCTTTGCTGTATACGGTGCTGGTTGAACGGAATGTGTCTGGCTTGCTGCTGCTTCCGATGGTTTGGAGCCGCTGGTTTATGGTACATGCAATGAAACGCTGGCCTAAAGCCCGTAATGATGATGGGCTGGCTGCGCGTTTTGCTGATATGAGTGGTGGCCGCGTAGGGTTGGCCGTATTCTGGGCAGTATTAGTGACCCTAAGTGCTGCCGTAGGACAATATCTTCTGGCAGATTTGGCTACAGCAACAAGGGGGACTGGGAATCTGTCGTTGGCAGGATCCTACTTACAGACGTTCCTTTCGTATTCTGAGAGCCTTCCAATCTCGCTAGGTTTTGTGTTGCTTCCGGTCTTGGCTTACGGTGTTGGAACCTTCACGGCAAACCGTATTAACCGCCGACTGGGTGGACTTACGGGAGATATATACGGAACTTTAAACGAATTGCTGGAGACTGTTTTATTGTTGTTTATTGTCATTTTGTACGGGTTGTGACCAGATTTGAAATGAATTCGTTAAAGGGGAAGAGGCAATTGTCAACTTTCGAACCGTCCTACACAAACCCGGCAGCCGTATTGATGCTTCAAGGAACAGCGTCGGATGTGGGCAAAAGCGTGGTGACGACTGCGCTTTGCCGTATTTTTACGCAGGACGGATATCGTCCCGCACCGTTTAAGTCGCAAAATATGGCGTTAAACTCTTATGTTACCGAGGACGGCAAGGAAATTGGACGCGCTCAGGGGGTGCAGGCTGAGGCCTGCGGTATTGAGGCCACGACTGACATGAATCCGATTCTGATTAAGCCGGTCAAAGATATGCACTCACAAATTGTTGTACACGGTGTACCTTATGCCTATATGAGCGCCTCCGATTACCGGAAGGATTTTTTGCCAAAAGCCAAACAGACCGTTATGGATGCTCTGAGTCGGTTGCGTGATACCTATGATATTGTCCTTATGGAAGGGGCAGGCAGCCCGGCAGAGATTAATTTGAAGGACCGCGATATCGTAAATATGAATCTGGCAGGATGGGCGGATGCTCCAGTGTTGCTTATTTCAGATATCGACCGGGGCGGTGTTTTTGCCTCTCTCGTAGGAACTATCGAATTACTGGAACCCCATGAAGTACAGCGTATCCGCGGATTTATCATTAACAAATTCAGAGGTGATCTGTCTCTGCTTCAGCCGGGACTAGACTGGCTGGAAGAACGGACAGGCATTCCTGTACTCGGTGTATTGCCCTATCTGCCAGACATTCGCATTGAAGCAGAGGATTCGGTAGTACTGGATAAGAAGCCCAAGCAATCTGCAAAGGATAAAGAACTGGATATTGCGGTGATACGATATCCGCGGATTTCCAATTTTACAGATACGGATGCTCTGGCCGCAGAGCCGGATGTGAGTGTTCGTTATGTCACAGAAGCCGGACAGTTGGGCATACCGGACGCCATTATCTTACCGGGAACCAAAGACACCATTGGAGACCTGCTGGAATTGCGTGAAAGAGGTCTGGAGGAGGACATTCAGCAGGCTATAAATACCGGACGTACACAGCTCGTTGGCATTTGTGGAGGTTATCAGATGCTGGGTACCGCACTTTTTGATCCCGAAGCCGTCGAATCTGGGTTGCCGCAGCAGGCAGAAGGGTTAGGTTGGCTTGCTCTATCCACGACCTTTTTAAAGGAAAAGCAAACCGTACGCGTACAGGGAACCCTGTCTAATCATTGCCCGCTTTTGCTTAGCACTGCGACTGATTCAGGTTCTGCCTGCAAGCCAAGCATTGAAGGTTATGAAATACATATGGGCGTTACGGAGTATGTTACGGAACCATGCGCACCTACAGATAGAACTTTAAACCTAAGCGAAATGAAAAGGTTATTCTATATCCGGCGTGGCGAAGGAACAGCTTTTGAGGAAGGCTGGGGTACGACAGACGGTAAAGTATGGGGAACCTATTTGCACGGTGTGTTTGATAATGACCGTTTTCGCCGGTGCTGGCTGGATGGATTGCGACAAGCCAAGGGCTTGACACCTTTAGAAAGCACTTTTACTGTACGTGAAGCCAAGGAACGAGAGTTTAACCGTGTCGCAGAGGTGGTCCGAGCTCATTTAGATATGGAGCAAATTTATCGTATTATGGGAATGGATTCATAAACTTCATGGATGATTATTAAAATCGATTTTAAAAAATAAAGAGGTATCTCTACAGCCATTTTCAAGACTGTGAGATACCTCTTTGTATTGTATCAGCTTACGTAATTTTAAATTTTTGGACAGCCTTTTGCAGTTCGGTTGCTTGTTTGCTTAATTGGCGAACAACCTCGCTGTGGCTTTCCATTTCATTCAGTTGCTCATCGGCATTTAAACCGATTTCTTGAATCATATGCTGTGCATTGGCTGCGATGAGAGCTGTCTCTTCCACGGAAGCAGATACTTCCTCCGAGCTGGCGGATACCTGCTCCGTTGCTGCAGAGACCGTTTGAATCGTAGCATTGATCTTTTGCATAAGCTCACTTAGCTGGTTAAAGGCTGAACTCGCTTGTTGAACCATTTCCGTTCCCGAATGAATTTCACGGCTCACCTGGGTCACAGAGTCCACAGATTGTTGCGATACTTCTTGAATGGTAACCAAATAGTCGGAAATTTCTTGTGTGGCTTCTTTAGATTGCTCGGCAAGCTTACGTACTTCTCCGGCTACTACGGCAAAGCCCCGTCCATGTTCGCCCGCACGGGCAGCTTCAATGGAGGCATTCAGGGACAACATTTGAATTTGCTTCGTAATATCGAAGATAGCCGAAACGATACTGCCAATGGCTTCTGAGCGCTCATTCATACTATGGATGTATCGAAGCGATTCATCGGCAGCATGTCCTACCTGTGACATTTGAGCTACAGCCTTTTGAGCGAGCGTATTACCGTTAACCGTTTCTTTTGTCGCTTCACTGATTTGATCGGATACATCATTGGCAGAGGAGGCGATGTGCTGAACACCTTGAGCGATTTCCTCCATAGCCTGTGCATTTTCAGCAGCAGCTGTAGCTATGCTGGTACTGCCCTTTGCTACTTCCTCTGCGGCAACTGTAGAGTCCTGCACTTTTACACTGATAGCCTCAGTCCGACGAAGTAGCTCGTCCGATCCTTCAACAACCGCACCGGATGTAGAAAGCACATGGCCGATCATTTCTTTCAAGTTATGAGACATGGATTGGAAGCTGCGGGCAAGTTGGGCAATTTCATTAACTCCATGAACCTTCGCTTCTTGTGAAAGATCACCTTGAGCAATTTTTTCGCTATGACGAACCAATTCAGCAATGGGTTCTACAACTTTACGTATCACGAGGGTAGAAATAATTCCGCCCAGCAGGAGCGTTGCCACTGTAATACCTATGCAAATCCATAGAATTTGTTGGGATTTTTCCTGTACAAATCCGACGTCTTCGTTCACACCCAGAACTAGATTACTACCTGATATAGCAAAGAAGGCGGTTTTGTGTACTCCGTATGAATCGCTGTAAATTTCACTGATATTCATCTCGCCTTGTTTTGCTTTTTTAATATCCTCAACAGGAATGAGTGCATCCTTGACCTTGTATACTGATTTTACATTCCGAGCGACGACTTCGGCTTTATCATCCTTCACTACCGCGATATAAGCCGATTCTAATTTGAGGGTATCGACCTTGTCCTGAAGATAGGATTCCATCTGTATAGCGGAGCCGGAATCAGAACCGCTTCCTTGCCCAGCCTGAACAGCTAAGGAAATATTGAGATCCTGATACACATTTTTAGCTCCAGTTTCTAGCAATTGGTCTACCTGAGGCATGACACTGTTATTAATGATACTCATGGATATTGCATAGAAACTGATGCTGAACAAAAGGGACGCAAAGAGCTGAATCAGCAAAAACATAATTCGTAATTTCGCGCCAATGGAACGATTAAAACTCTTCATGAAAATTCTCCTCTCACATGATGGTAATAAAATCAGACGAATTCCCTGCTTGAAGTAGGCCGCTTGTCCAATAGATACTTGACACGCCATGATCTACTTGTGTTCCTTTCCTTGCTTGAAGAAAAGACTGAAAATGTTCGGATTCTATGTATATTTCAGCTGAATTCAAGGGACAAGAATGTGAAAGGGAAGTAATCCATGATTTACTAAAAAGTAGGTTAGACCTATTTTACATAATTAACAGACGGTTGAATAGTCATATTTGCCCAAAAACAAACAAAAAATATATAACTATGGTCTTAGGTGTTTAGATGTAAGTTAGATGTAAATTATCAGGTGCATAAAAACGAATAGATTACTCCTTCTTTAAAACTATTGTAAAAAAGAAGTAATATAAGTAGCATAAGGAATACGGCTTTTTTACAATATTCTTCTAAGCTTGGTTTGTAAGTTCGAAAGTGGTCTTCAATATACATATAAAAGGGGAAAAGGTTGTTATGAATCGGGATTTACTTTCCAAAGAAGTGATTTCGCAGGTCAGAGGAGAAGATACACAGGAGCTGACTTCCGGCAGTTATAGAGCTGCCACAGGGAGAAATCCGATAAGTCGACTATTAGATTATGTATCAGGCGTATTTACTCCGATCTTGCCGGCAATGATTGGTGCGGGAATGATCAAAGTAATTATATTAGTTTTAATATCCTTCGGTTTATTGTTGTTTGATCCGCAGGTATATACTATTTTAACGGCTATCAGCGATGGGATATTTTATTTTTTACCTATTTTTGTTGCGGCAAGTGCGGCAAGAAGGCTGCGCAGCAATGTGTTTGTTGCGGCAGCCATCGCAGCATCCGTATTCCATCCCCAATTAACAAGTTTACTCCAGTCTGGTGAGGAGGTCCGTTTTGCTGGTCTGCCAGTTATAGACCCACAAGCTGCTTCATCTATAGTACTCATACTTGTTGTTGTCTGGATAGCATCGTATATCGAAAAATGGTTATACAGGTATATCCCTTATTCACTTAAATTAATGGTTGTCCCGACTTTGACACTGATGATCACTATACCTTTAATGGTGTTCGCTTTCGGGCCACTGTGGAGTTATCTCGGCCAACATGTATCCGATGGACTAGGCTGGTTGTTTGACAATGCAGAAGTATTTACAGGGTTGTTGCTCGGAGGCACGATGTTTTTGCTTATTATTGCAGGTATGCAATATATAATGCTACCGATTATGATCAGCTCGCTGACAACATTGGGTTATGATCACCTTTTTCCCGTGGTCGTTGCAGCGGCTTTCGCTCAGGCTGGCGCAACATTTGGCGTATGTGTTAAATCCAAAAATGCCAAAGTCAAAACGCTGGCTGCGTCCACAGGTTTGTTGGCCATGCTGGGAATCATTGAACCGGCCATGTATGGTGTCAATATCCGTTTCAAAAAACCGTTAATAGCAGTTATGATCGGTGGAGCCGTTGGTGGGGCTTGTATGTGTCTGTTTGAAACGAAGCTTACTAGTATAGGTGTCTCTGCTGGGCTGCTCAGTTTACCTTTATTTTCTGAACCCACGCTTATTTACGGTATTGTGGGTATACTAATTTCGTTTGTTACGGCTGGCGCAATTACGTATTTTATGGGCTTTGTGGATGAAAAAGATGAGCATTCGCAAGTAGTTTCTACTTCTGACATGAATGCTTCTCCGAACTCGGTTGTGGAAAAGAGTTCTAATAGTTAAGATGCAACGCCAACGACCCAAAGCTCCATGAAAGTGTTTACAAAAAAATATTGTCAGCTCAGTGTTTATATGATACTATGGGAGCAGTTATTCAAAACTGCACAATCGTGGATTGTTACTGAGCATATCGGGCAAAACCATAAGCAGGCACTATGTGTCAGTTTTGGTTTTGCTTTTTTTTTACTACTCCAAGCGGCTTAAGGTGATGGAATGAAGATAGCAAAGGTGCTGAATAATAACGTCGTAACGGTCATTGATGAACAGCAGAAAGAATTAGTCATTATGGGTAGAGGAATTGCTTTTAAAAAAAACACAGGCGATGAGATTGAAGAAGAGAAAATCGAGAAAATTTTCAAACTTGAAAGTACCGAGGTTTCCCGCAAACTCATGACCCTGATGTCTGATATCCCTATTGAGTATGTTGAAATTTCTGATGAAATCATCCAATATGCTAAAACGATACTTGGTGTAGAGTTGCATGACAGCATCTATATTTCGCTGACGGATCATATCCATTTTGCTATAGAGCGCTATCGTTTGGGTATGGATATCAAAAATGCACTTTACTGGGAAATTAAGCGGATGTACCGCAAGGAGTTCACGATTGGGACCAAAGCATTGCACATGATTCAGGACAAGCTAGGAGTCACACTTCCGGATGATGAAGGAGCATTTATCGCCTTACATTTGGTGAATGCACAGCTTAATAGCGAAATGCGCGAAACGATAACCCTGACGAACATTGTCAAGGATATCATAAATATTGTAAGTCGCTTTTTTGTAATGGATCTGGATGAAGAGTCGCTAAGCTATTACCGCTTTATAACACATCTCAAATTTTTTGCTCAACGGGTAATGAACGGGACTCCTGTACAAAATACAGATAATTCCCTTCATGATATGGTTAAGGTTCAGTATAAGAATGCTTACGCCTGCGCGGAAAAAATAAGAGATTATACGACTAAAATTTATGGTCGAAGCTTGTCCCAGGATGAGATGTTGTATCTCACCATTCATATCGAGCGTATCATTAAAAATCAATGATTTCATGTATGATCAGGGATTTAGGATTGCTACTTCTAAACCAGAAGGCAAAACCTGAATGCTGAAAGAAGATTGGCTTTTTATAAAGCTGTCTGCTTTCTGTATTCAGGTTTTTTTATTGCCCATTTTCGCATTTTATACCTTAAAAGAAAAGAGGAACACCTCATGGATCGAAATCAATTATCCAAAGAGATACTTACACTGGTTGGTGGTGAAGAAAACGTAGAGCAGGTCATTCACTGCATGACCCGCTTGCGCTTCAACCTTCATGATGATAAGAAAACTCAGAAAGAGCAGTTGCAAAAAACGAATGGCGTCATGGGAGTCATGGAGAGTGGTGGCCAGTTTCAGGTTATTATCGGTAATGATGTAGCTAACGTGTACAAATCGTTGGTAAGCAATATGTCCAAGGCTCCGCAAAGTGACTCAGGAGCAAGCACTGCATCGAAGAAAAAACAAAACCCGATCAGCAAACTGTTCGACTTTATTGCGGGTATGTTTACACCGATTTTGCCAGCGATCACCGGTGCAGGTATGATCAAAGGGATCATTGCTCTTTTAGTGGCAATGAACTGGATGTCCGATAAGAGCCAAACCTATACGATTTTAGCGGCAATAGGTGACGGTGCGTTCTATTTCTTGCCTATTATTCTGGCCGTGAGTGCTGCTAGAAAACTCGGCAGTAATATGTTTATCGCGGCGGCGGTAGGAGCTTCTATTTTACATCCGGACATTACAGCATTACTGGCATCTAATGTGAAGGTTAGCTTTATTGGCCTTCCGGTGACAGCGGCCACGTATTCGTCGACCGTTATTCCAATCGTTATCGCTATCTGGCTGGCGTCCTATGTTGAAAAATTCATTGATAAGTATACTCATGCATCATTGAAATTGCTTGTTGTCCCAACACTGAATCTATTGATTATTGTACCTTTGACATTGATTGCTGTAGGACCGTTAGGCTCTATTATTGGTAATGGCCTGTCGGGTGGTATCTCTTGGTTGTTTGAAAATACAGGTGCACTTGCAGGCCTACTGCTAGGCGGTACCTTCTCCCTGATCATTATGACAGGTATGCACTACGCGTTGGTTCCTATTATGATTGGTTCTATTGCAACGTTGGGCTTTGACTACATGATTCCGATTATGGGAGCGGCTAACCTGGCACAGGCTGGTGCTGCACTGGGTGTATTCTTAAAATCCAAAAATGCCAAAGTCAAAACAGTGGCTTTCTCGACGAGCTTGACGGCTATTATGGGTGTAACTGAGCCTGCAATGTATGGTGTGAATATGCGGTTTAAAAAACCATTTACGGCTGCGTTGATCGGCGGAGCTGTCGGCGGGGGCTTTATGAGCTTGTTTGGCACAAAAGCGTATGTCATGGGTGGACTCGTTGGTGTGCCTGGCCTGGCGATGTTTATTGGACCGACTTTCTTGTACGCAATCCTTGGTCTCATTATTGCATTTGTGGTTGCTGCGATTGTTACCTATTTGATCGGCTTTACAGATGAAAAGAACGAAGAAGCACCACAAGCAACAACAGACGCTGCCGGAGACATCTCTACTGATGAAATAGCACAATCTGCTGTATCCTCACTGCCGAAAGGTGAGAAAATCCCGGTATACAGCCCGATTACGGGTGAAGTTAAGCCGCTCAGTGAAGTCAATGACCCTGCATTTTCTCAAGAAATTATGGGTAGAGGTTGGGCTATTGAACCATCCGAAGGCCGGGTTGTCTCCCCAGTTGAGGGCACAGTGTTCTCCATTTCCAAAAGTGGGCATGCTGTTGGATTGGTGAGTGATTCAGGACTTGAAATGCTCATTCACGTTGGGATGGATACGGTTAAGCTAAAAGGACTTCATTTTACGCCTCATCTTAAAGCAGGAGATCGTGTGAAGGTAGGAGACCTCGTGCTGGAGTTTGATCTGGTGGAAATCCGCAAGGCTGGTTATGAAACGATAACGCCTGTTATTGTTACGAATGTAGCTCAGTTTAGCGAGTTGGAGTCCGCTGGTAATCAGCATAAAGTGGTTAAGGAACAGGAACTGTTATACACAGTGATCGTCTAACGGCTGAATAACAATTTTACGCCTAAGTTGAATGCGAATTGTTGTGTTCAGGACAAAAAACAGCAAGCCTTCGAAAGATGAAGGCTTGCTGTTTGGCGTTTTCGATAAAATCCAAATTTAAAGCTGCTTAACTATTTTATTGTTAGAAAACCTACAAAAATAGTTGGTTTTGTGATATAGTATTCTTCGGATTGAAGGACACCTTATAAAACATATTAAGTATAAGTTTGGAGGAAATAATACATGGATACCTTCTTTATTATTTTAAATGTAATCGTGCTGCTTTTGCTGCTAGGCGTATTGGTCTGGATGCAGAAAAAGCACATCTCCTTTACAAAAAGGGTATTTGCCGGACTTGGCTTCGGACTGATCTACGGGGCTATTCTACAGTATTCTTATGGTGCAGGCTCAGAGGTCATTACAAAATCGGTTGATTGGTTCAACCTCGCAGGTAACGGTTATGTCCGTTTGCTGCAAATGGTCGTTATTCCGCTTATCATGGTGTCGATTATTTCGGCTATTATGAATTTGAAGGGAAGACAGAACCTTGGCAAAATCAGCGTGTCCATTATTGCAGTACTACTGATTACAACGGCAATTGCTGCTTCAGTTAGTATTGTAACCAGCCTGTCGTTTGACCTAAAGGCAATTGAGATTCAAGGTGGGGAAAAGGAACAAGCACAGGGCTTGAAGATGGAAGAGCGCCTTGGAACAGTTCAGGACATGACCATTCCACAGCAGGTGCTGGAATTTATTCCTTCAAATCCTTTTGAGGATATGACGGGAGCACGTCGTACGTCGACGCTGGCGGTGGTTATTTTCTCGGCCTTTATCGGGGTGGCTGTGCTCGGATTGGATCGTAAAAAACCGGAACAGGCGCAAACCTTCCGTAAGGTGATTGATGCAGTGTACGCTGTAGTGATGCGGATTGTAACGCTGGTGCTGAGATTGACTCCTTACGGCATTTTAGCACTGATCACTAAAGTAGTAGCTACGACCAATCCAGATGAAATTTTGAAGCTAATCAAGTTTGTGCTCGCTTCTTATGTGGCTCTGTTGGTCATGTTTATCATTCATCTTATTTTGCTGGCCTTGTTCGGCTACAATCCGGTGACGTATGTGAAAAAGGTATTGCCTACACTGGTTTTTGCTTTTACTTCTCGTTCCAGTGCGGCGACCATTCCGTTAAATGTTGAAACACAAACGAAAAAGCTTGGTGTGTCCGACGGCATCGCGAATCTGTCTGCGACCTTGGGAGCGACTATTGGGCAAAACGGCTGTGCTGGTATTTATCCGGCAATGCTGGCGGTTATGATTGCTCCAACCGTGGGTATTGATCCAACGAGCTGGGATTTTATCCTCACGCTGATTCTGGTCGTTACGGTCAGCTCGTTCGGCGTGGCGGGTGTAGGCGGTGGTGCCACTTTCGCTTCCCTGATCGTGCTTTCTACCATGAATCTTCCAGTGGCATTGGCAGGATTGCTTATCTCAGTCGAACCGTTGATTGATATGGGACGCACAGCGTTAAATGTCAATGATTCTATTACTGCAGGTCTCATTTCAGGCAAGGTGCTCAAGGAGAACGATCAAGACGTATTCAATAATCATGGTATGGATTTGGATGCAACGGCACACTCTTAAGTAATGATAAATGAAGGGTGTACGATCAGTCTCATATCCCATCTGGCCTATATAACACACGTACTGTATGTACGCTGTACAAAGAGCCGGCCATAAGGTCGGCTCTTTGTATTGAGTTTAGGGCAGTGTAAATTATGGCTGTTCACAAATCCTAATCTATGATACATTAAAATAATGTTTTTCCGGCTTGCTTCGGATGAACCGCGGTTCGCAACCATCCCGCGCTATCAAAACTAGGAGGATTTCATGTTTAATCTGTTATGGGGGGCAGCTTTTGTCCTCGTCAATTTTATGTTCTTTTTGTTATGTTTTCGGTTGTTCGGTAAAAAAGGGCTGTACGCCTGGATTGGTGTTGCTACTGTACTGGCCAACATTCAGGTAACCAAAACGATTGATCTGGTCGGCATTACCACGACATTGGGAAATACGATGTATGTTTCTATGTATATGGCCAGCGACTTACTGAATGAAAAATATGGGCCTAAAGAAGCGCGTAAAGCTGTGTGGTTCGGCTTTTTCACTCTGATTATGACGACGATAACGATGCAAATGGTGCTGCAGTTTCAGCCTACTGCAACGGATTTTGCCCAGACACCGATGCAACAGCTGTTTGGATTGTTGCCAAGACTTGCGCTTGCCAGCTTGACAGCCTATGCGGTCAGTCAATTGCTGGACGTGCGTCTGTACGCCTGGATTCGCAAGTTCTTCCCGGAACGTCATCAGCTCTGGATTCGCGGCAATGGCAGCACGATGATCAGCTCGTTTATAGATACGCTCATTTTCTGTACTATTGCCTTTTACGGTTATGCGTGGGGGATATGGCTCGAGATATTATTCACCACCTACATCTTAAAATTTGTACTGACCGCGGCGGGTACACCCATTTTGTACATCGCACGCAATTTCCGCTTTATAGAAGAGGAGGGGCAAACCCTCAAGCCATGATGGCTTGGGGTTGCCCCTCCTTTTTCATCCTTTTTTACATACCAATATAATGAATAGCGATGGGTTTATCCGAGCACTGTCAGTTCTTTTGGAAAAGAGGTAAGCACTTCAACACCATTAGAGGTGACCAAAACGTCATCTTCAATCCGCACACCGCCGAGGCCTGGCACATAGATGCCGGGTTCGATGGTGAACACGAAGCCTTCATGAAGCAGATCGCTATTGCCTCCGTGTACAGATGGATATTCGTGAACACTCATACCAAGGCCGTGTCCAACTCGATGGTTAAAGGCAGGGCCGTATCCAGCGGCTTCAACAACAGCCCGTGCTGCCTGATCTACGGATGCGCAGGAAACTCCCGGGCGAATGGCGGCAATTCCCGCTTCGTTCGAGCGAAGAACCGTATTATAAATCGTTTCCAGCTCAGCCGTCAGCTTTCCAAAAGCAAAAGTACGCGTAATATCCGAAGCATAGCCATCGGAATATACGCCCATATCAAACATGAGCAGATCGCCAGGCTGTAGCTTGCGGGTGCCCGGAACACCATGAGGCAAGGCTGTTTTGGGTCCAGACAGCACTGTCGTGTCAAAGGACGGGCCATCTGCGCCGATTTTTTTCATCTGATATTCGATTTCGGCCACCAGCTCGACTTCCGTCACTCCTTCGCGCACATGGGTGAGGCCGTGGCGAAGAGCATCTTCCACCAAACGAGCTGCATGTTTCAGACGTTGTACTTCCTCAGGAGTTTTTCTCACACGCATTTCTTGAAGCACAGGACCCAGATCCACATATTGAGCCGCGCCAATAGCAGTATGTAACTGTTCATAACGGAGGACGGAGACGTGCTCCTTTTCCAGCGCGAATGTTTTCACTCCGGTGCCTGTACGTTGACGCAACAGATCATATGGATTGTCCGTATCGGTGTGGGTGGATATACGAGTCACAGAAGAAGCAGCTTGGGCGGCTTCTGCATCCAGAGCGGGTACGATCAGTTCTGGTTCTTGGTCTCGAAGCAGCACGAGACCAAGAAAACGCTCATGCGGATCACTAGCAAAGCCCGTCAGGTAGTAAATATGTTTGGGATCGGTCACAAGCAGGCCATCCCAAGATTGTGATTTCAATTCATCATATAATCTTGTAATTTTATCATTCATAGAGTCTCATTCCTTTCTGTCCATGTATTCATTATAGCTCTTATTACATCATAATTTATAGCTTTGAATGGCTTACTCTCTTGCTTGACTTAATGTTTGCAGACGTGCTTGTACGTTCTGATCATAGTAGCCGCCATGGTAGCAGATTACCTTTTCAACATCCAATACCGTCAGCTTTTCGAGGCTCTTCAGAGCCAATGGCATATCCGGCGTAGCCGACTCAGCGGGACCGACCAGTTCACCTTCGACTACCAGCAGTTCATCTGCCGCCAATAGTAGCTTTTGTGCGGGCACATACAAGCTGATATGCCCGGGCGTGTGACCGGGTGTATGAATAATCTGTATGCCCCCACCATAAGGCAGATGCTCACCGTCCTCAAGAATATGAGCAAAGCGCAAATCTGGCAGGCGGCGAATCATATCCTCTGCTTGCTGCTTGAGCACAGTATCCATTTGTTTAATCCGTTCCGCCGTCAGCTTCACAAACGGTCGTTCTCCTGTCATGTAAGGAACGTCATCCTTATGGGCTAACAGGGCAGTATTCGGCAGCAGATCCAGCAGTGCATGAACATTTCCGATATGGTCAATATCCTGATGTGTTAAAATAATTCTTTTCACGCGGCTGATATCCTCACCCACATCTGAGATAGCCTTGCGTAATGGCTCAAATTGGCCGAGCATTCCCGTGTCAATCAGTGTAAGTCCATCCTCGTCCTTGAGCAGTACAGGATAAATAGTCGTTTTTCCAAAAAAAGATTCCATAGGTATTTCCAAAATCAAGAGTTGAGTTCCAATATTCATATTAAGCTGCTTCAGAATCCTTGACTCCGAAACATACCTCCCGTCTCATCGTGTTAAATCGCTTTCCCCGTTTTTATTTTTCCTTATCTTCAAGCTCTATTATAAAACCCTTTGGGACTAATCCGCAAAACAACTCGATATGGCTGATCGGGCGCTTGTCTTGTACAATAAATAAATCACACCATAGGAGGCGGATACGAATAATGAATCAGGACCAATCTTTTTCCATTGAATTTGCGTGCAGAGAGGATCTTCCCGATATTGTGGATATTTATAATTCTACGATTGCAGGACGAATGGTCACCGCAGATCTGGAACCGGTGACAGTGGAGAGCCGCATTCCATGGTTTGAGGCTCATCAGGAGAACCACCGCCCTTTGTGGGTTTTAAAGCAAAAGGGGACAATTGCCGGTTGGGCCAGCCTTCAGTCCTTTTATGGGCGTCCAGCTTATAACGGTACAGCAGAAATTAGCATTTACGTCCATGAGGATTCTCGTGGAACCGGAACAGGAAGTCGACTGGTACAGCATTTGCTAAATGAATGTCCGAGACTGGGGATTACAACGTTGTTGGGATTTGTTTTTGGTCATAATGAGCCAAGTATTGGGCTGCTGCGGAAGTTTGGTTTTGAGCAATGGGGGTACTATCCGCGTGTAGCTGTGCTGGACAGCATAGAGCGAGATTTGGCGATATTGGGCAAGCGAGTGGATGAATAATAGTTTATGACAGTTAAATATTTTTTTGTAATGTGTACAGAAAAAGGCTGTTTCCAAAATCGTCTCTACACTGCGGATGATTTTGGGAGCAGCCTCTTTTATTTTGCTATTTTCATCGCTTTTAACGCTGAGGTCTAAAACGTATGTTGTGAAAAATTTGATTAAGCACCTCAGAGAGCACCAAACCGACAGCAATAGCTCCTGCGATCATCAGCGTGCTCAGGGCCAGCTCCAGTGCCTGAGGATAATGTTGTTGTACGAACTGGCGCATGGCATTATAGGCCATTCCCCCTGGAACGAGCGGAATCATGCCTGCTACGCTGAAAATAATCACAGGCATTTTGTACAGCCGCGCAAAGCCTTGACTGACGATGCCGATGAGGATCGTTGCTAAAAGGCTGGCGCTCACAGGTCCCATGCTGTCCGTGGTTGAATAATAGACCAGCCAACCTAGCATACCAACAAAACCACATTGCAGCAGCGAGCGCCGGGGGGCGTGGAAAAGTATGCCGAAACCAGCGGTGGCAATAAAGCTTGTGAATAATTGTGCAAGCATAGACTTGAATCTCCTCCGAATCACATATAAGAAATGATAACCGCAACGCCAGCTCCAATGCCGAAAGACGTCAGGCAAGCATCGGCTCCCTTGGAAAGACCCGAAACAAGGTGCCCTGACATTAAATCACGAATGGCATTTGTAATTAACAAGCCTGGAACCAGTGGCATGACGGAGCCAATTATAATTTTATCCATCATCTGTCCCCAGCCTACTATCGTTAACAGAGCCGCCAGCAAGCCGATTAGAAAAGATGCAGAAAACTCTGAGAAAAACTTGACCTTAACGAGCCTGTGAAAATACTGTACGGCTGCAAATCCGATACCGCCGCATAACACAGCTGCGGGGAAGTCTCGCCAGACACCACCAAACATAATCATAAAGCAACCGCTGGCCAACGCAGCAGCCATCAGCTGTACACGGTTGGAATAGCGGAGGGGGCCACGCTCAATCTCCGCAAGCTCCTTGACGGCAGCGCGGGGAGACAAATCACCTGTGCTGATTTTACGTGAAATGGAATTGACCTCTGTCACCTTGTGCAAATCGGTGGTCCGCTCTACGATGCGGATGAGCTTGGCAGGCTCCGAATCATTAATGGCAAAAAAAATCCCAGTTGGTGTTACATAGCTATGGGACTGGGATATGCCATAGGCTGAAGCAATGCGGGACATCGTGTCTTCAACACGATAGGTTTCGGCTCCATTTTGCATCATCAGTTTGCCCGCCAACAGACAAACTTCAATGATTTCAGGAGTAGGATAGGAATGATTATTCATACTCGCTCTCTTTCATTCGTACCGGGCCGTTCGACCCTATTATTTTCATTTATTGTAGCACAAAAAGCCGCCTTTTCAGAGGCGGTTATGTTAGGGGGGATCGAAGTTTTCGTCAAGATTCTATCATATCGGGAATAACGGTATAGTAGGACTCTTCCAGATATGTTGCGGCCTCAGATAGGCCCATCAACTTAAGCTGTCCAGCTACAAAAGCACGAAGGGCAGAATGGGTGAACAGATGCCGTGTCTGGGCATCCCGAATAAAGGCCAGTCTGGCTTCACGCGAACCGTTATAGAACAATTCACGTACAGCTTCGCCTTGTTGTTCCCAAAGGAAAGGCTCCGTTACGGTCAAGAGGGTACTTTCCATAGAAGAGCTATGTTTCGCGGAAGAAGATACCTGAATGCCCAAGCCGTTCAGCGTAGGAGCTGCTTCATTGTGCTTCCGTTCTGCTCGCAAGCTGTCGATATAGGCAGCCATATCCTGAATCGGTTCGATACCAAATCGTTCCCGAAAGCATTCGCGTACAAACGCGGTGCGTTCATCTACAAGCTGAGGCAGTCGCTGACCTGCATGTCCAGAATAGTCGTCTCCGCTGGCGTAGTATCGTTTTAATGAACTGTTCTCTGTATAAACAACGCTTAAAAAATCCTGCAAATGACGGGCAACCACCCATACACCCGTCCAATCGACGGGAGATACGCATACGATAGGGGCCTGTGAAAGGTCCTTTTCAAGACCAAAATCCGTTAAAAAGCCATAATGTATTCCGTCCACTCCTGCGTGGGCAAAAGGAATAACATCTGGTGGTGTAGCCATATATCGTGGCGCGCGGCCCTGCTCCATAATCAATCCCAAATCAAAACTCAGAGAATGCCGGTTCGCTTCGAGCTCCTTTTCAAATTCTATAAGTGTCTCAATCAAAGGTGTAGCTGATCCATAGGCTAGGTTAGAACCGGAATCCATCGTGTATGCCTCCCTTATCCAATACATCCATTAAAGCGTTCATCCCTAAAAGGTACGTGATTTTACACGAAATGTAAACCTGTATGACGAATATTTTCAAAAATGTGACCTTTTACCCGTGTGTTGTCAAATAAAACGCTTTCGAGCAAAGCAGGACAAGATACCTATGTTAGCTCGGTAGAGAAGTAAAGTGGGTTTGCGAAAATGCGGTCTTTTCAGTGTATGTTAGCAACCGTGAAGTGTGATTGCAGGATGCGCGGTGTGAAGGACAAGGTGCAACGTAACAGGCCAACGGGTATAATATCAGGACAAGGTGAAAAGGAGCGTCATCCGAAGATTTAACAGAAAGAAGTGGGCATATGAACTTGCAAAAGAAGGCTGTTTTTTTTGATGTAGATGATACGATGTACGATCATTTGCACCCTACACGCGATGCATTGCGTACAGTATTAGGATTAAGTGAGCGTTTTCCTTATGAGAAAGCCTACCATCGTATTCGCTATTACAGCGATGTACTGTCGGCTAAGGGAGGACTATTGGAGGGGAAGGCAGGGCCGGATGAACTGGATGAGATGAGGGAAGGCCGTTTCATTCTGGCTTTACAAGAATTCGGGGTAGAAATTACCCGTGAGCAGGCAGTACATGTTCAGCAAGAATACTTGGATCGTCAGTACCGAATTGAGCCTTTTGAGGGGGCTACCTCGTTAATAAATGATTTGAGCTCAGCTGGCTTTTTAGTTGGATTAATTACAAACGGTCTTGAAGAACACCAGATGAGCAAGATCAAGGCGATGGCGTTGGAAAATCATGTTGCGGCAGAGCATATCTTTGTATCTGGGACCGTTGGCTATGCCAAGCCTGATCCGCGCATCTTCGAAGTAGTGAATGAGCGGACAGGAACGTTAGCAGAGCATTGCTGCTACATTGGGGATTCCTGGCGTAATGACGTGGCGGGAGCTATAGCTGCAAATTGGCAGGTGATCTGGTTCAATCACAGGAATGCTCCCCCGGAAACTGATGTGCTGGGGGACTATAAAACAGCAGCAAGCTATGCAGAGTTAAGAAGGTTGCTGCTGCCGGACGCTCGTTAGACACGGTACATACCGTATTTTTTAAAAGAATCAACCTATTTTGAAGCCATTCCAAAAGATAACCCGTAATACTATTTATCTGTTATAGAACTAACTTCATTGGTAAAGGTTTAGAACAGAGAAGGAGGGGATCGCGCATGGTAGAACAATGGAGGCAGGCAGAAGACATCATAAGTCAAGTGACCGTATACAGTACGGAGGATAATGATCCGGTTACCATTAAAACAGCCACTCAAGACGTCCGCTGTATTGGCATCGGGACTGATGCGGCCGTATTTACGATCGATACGTTGCCAGGCTACGCGTTCAAGGTGTACTCAGACATGGCGATCGAGAAAAAAGATGCGGAGGCCGACGTATATGAGCGTTTGCGAGGGTCTGACTTTTTTCCTCATTATTACGGAAAAGGCGACAAGTATATTGTCATAAGTTATGAATCCGGTATTACGCTGCTGGATTGTTTGCTGCAAGGAATTCCTGTGCCAGAGCAGGTCATTCTGGATGTGGAAAAGGCGAGGGAATTTGTCCGGTCCAAGGGGCTGAATCCCCGTGATATTCACCTCAAGAATGTACTTATGCAAGACGGGCGTGCCAAGGTATTGGACGTGTCGGAATACGTGAAGGAAGGCGATGACAAGCGCTGGGAGCATTTGGTGTGGGCATATCATACGTTTTATTCCGGTATCTCGGAGGTTAAGGTTCCCTCATGGATTTTGGATACGATTAAAAAATGGTACTACAAGCTGGATAACTCCAACTTTAATTTGGAGGAGTTTGCTCAGCGTGCCAGTCAATTGTTCTCTAAATGGAGGTCATAACCGCTGTAAAGATAACGGATATGCAGCTTGATCTCTCGATAGCAAAAAGGATTGCACCCGCATTTAGGGGAGCAATCCTTTTCTTTTATCTGAAATCCCGGGGCACTCTTCTGGCTGTACCGCTCGCAATCGCAGCTTGGATCACCTTTTCACGTACCCGTTGAACCGCACTCTCGTTAAATACACCTGGGATAATATACAACTTGTTTAGTTCTTCAGGACGGATCGTGCCTGCGATGGCCTCTGCGGCCGCCAGCTTCATCTCTTCGTTGATTTCACGGGCACGGCAGTCGAGCGCCGCTCGAAAGATGCCAGGGAAACAAAGTACATTGTTAATTTGGTTGGGATAGTCCGAACGTCCGGTGGCGATGACACCTGCAATGTCCTCGACGTCCTCTGGCGCAATTTCAGGAACCGGGTTAGCCATAGTGAACAGCACCGGGGCTTCTTTCATACGTTTCACGTCTTCTCGTTGCAGTATTCCACCTGCCGACAGACCGATAAACACGTCAGCGTCCTTCAGAACCTCGGACAGCGTGCCAGACAGCCGTTCAGGGTTGGTATGCTGCGCATACCAGTTCCACATCGGATGCTCGTATGTTTCATCAGCTGTAAGAGCCCCATGGCGGTCTACGCCAATGATGTTGACAGCCCCTGCAGATAGCAAAATTTTGGTGCAAGCCACACCCGCAGCCCCGATACCACAGACGACAATTTTGACGTCAGACAGGGCTTTGCCGACAACTTTGAGCGCATTGATCAGCCCTGCGTATAAAACGACAGCTGTACCGTGCTGATCGTCATGAAAAACAGGTATGTCCAGCTCTTTACGTAACCGCTGTTCAATCTCAAAGCATCGTGGCGATGAAATATCCTCCAGATTAATACCGCCAAAAGCTGGGGCCATTTGCTTAATGGCCTTAATGATCTCTTCGGTGTCCTGCGTATCCAGACAGATTGGAAAGGCATCGACGGAGCCGAGCTGCTTGAACAGCATGGCTTTGCCTTCCATAACCGGCATGGCTGCATAGGGACCGATGTTACCTAGCCCGAGGACAGCGCTTCCGTCAGAGACGACAGCGACCGTGTTGCGCTTGATCGTCAAACGGAAAGCTTTGTCGGGTTCCTCGTGAATCGCCATGCATACGCGTGCCACATCGGGGGTATATACCCGGGATAAGTCATCGCGGTTTTGAATTGGGACTTTGGGCTGCATTTCAATTTTGCCTCCGAGGTGTAATAGGAAGGTGCGATCAGAGATGGATAATACTTTAACACCTTGTGCTTTTTTAATTCGGGCAATCATACGGTCGATTTCTGCTGGATCGGCAATGGTAACTGTAATATCCCTCACAGTGACCTTCTCAGAGGTGCTAATGACGTCAATGGCAATCACATCTCCGCCATGTTCGTTTACCAGCGTAATCAATTGACCAAATTGGATGTGCCCGGTGGAAATTTCCAATCGTAAAATGATGTTTTTACCGCCAATACCGCCTTGCATACAAATTCCTCCTTTGTTTTCCATAACAAAATCATACGTAGAATCAATTGATTGCGCTTACAATAAGGAACGGATGTAAAATCCATGCTGTTATTTTAAATTAGTGGTTTCTTCCCCTATCATAGTGAACAATCTCTCGCTTGTACAGATCAAGTTAAGTAATATCTATTATTTTGTATTAAAAAAAGGACGAAAGCCCGGCTATATTCCAGTCCAAGCGATCCTCCTTTTTTCAATGAAATGATCTATTTTATTTTTACGCATTCGATCTGTTATGTCATATTTTTACCGTAGTAAATTTCGTCCATTTCGATTTTGAGACGTGTTGATATATTTTGTTGCTCTTTTTCACTCAGGCTTTCCTTGGTGTAGCCGAACAGGTAATTGTCCAGATCGAATTGTTTTAGCTTACATTTGGTATGGAAAATATTTTCCTGATACACATTCACGTCGATCATGTCATACTGACTGCGCACTTCGTCCGGAATATAGTTTTGAATGGAGGCGATATCATGGTCGATGAAAAGCTTATGTCCATTCGTATCACGTGTGAAGCCGCGCACCCGATAATCAATCGTCATAATGTCGGTGTCGAAAGAATGAGTCAAATAGTGGAGTGCCTTGAGCGGGGAGATTTCCCCACAGGTAGAGACATCAATATCTGCTCGAAACGTACTGATCCCCTCGTCTGGATGATATTCCGGGTAGGTGTGAACCGTAATGTGGCTTTTATCCAGTTGTATCACGACAGATTCAGGTAGGGGGCCGGGTGACTCGGCATAAGATTCAGTCGGTACCTCCACAATGGGTCCTTCTGATATAAGTACGGTCACGCTGGCTCCTTGAGGTATATAATCCTGCTGGGCTACGTTGAGCACATGGGCGCCGATAATGTCAGATACATTTTTTAAAATAGCTGTCAGTCGATCTGAGTTGTATTGTTCATCAATATATTCAATATACGCCTCGCGTTCTTCTTTGGTTTTGGTGTAACAAATATCGTACATGTTGAAGCTCAATGATTTGGTCAGGTTGTTAAATCCGTGCAGGGTAATCCGCTGTTCCGGTGTTATGGTCATAGGCTATTTCCCCTTATAGTCGCAGTATTCATACATAATATTCCCAACACGCCTTTTCATATACCGATTCATAAAATCAGTTCTGTAACTGTTAGATTAAAGGCTTGAACAAGTATGTCTTACCCGATTGGCGTAATTAAAAACAGGTAGGGGAGTGGCTTTGTTTTTACATGTATGGAAATTTTAATGTATATATACTTTATTTCTTACTCAGCAATTTTTAAGTAACAGGACTTATAATGTGGACTATGCATACGAAGAAGGAACTGAATGGACAGAGGAGTCGTAGTAAGACATAAGAACCGGGTTAGTAATTCATTAATTTAATGTGTTTCACCTTCACAATGCCGAAAGCTTAACCGAATATGATTATAGACCCAAAAAAATAGTGATTTTGTATATTGCGAAAATCGAGAAAAGCAACTTCAGCTAATAATATGCGTATAATGAAATAAACGTAAGAAGCTGAGAATTATGAAGTTAAAATGAATTTTGATAGCAAAATTCATTTTATAAACCGATCAAATATTACTATAAGGATTTTACAAAATTCGATTCCAGTCGCTCCGAAGTGCAAGTTATAGACGAACTAAACCATTTCGATCTATATGTTGTTCATTGGAATTTGCTTATTGGATTTTTGCAAAATCCTCTACTGTAAAAAACGGTGGAAGGAGTATCAAGATGCTGGCTTTGTCCGATCCGGCCTGGACTCTACTCCAAGGCCCCTACGGTTCCTCTCAATACGTCCCAGAAATGTTGAAACAGCTCCAAGCCGGATATGACGGCGAAATGGCTGACACCTTGTATTGGGAGGAACTGTATCACCAAAATACATTGTATACTTGTACATTTGCGGCTGTTCCTTACCTTGTAGACATTGCGTTAAAAAGTTCTGATATAGGGATTCGTGCAGATATTTATAACATTTGCGGAATATTCGAAGCGAAGAATAACAATCCCTTACATACCAAAGTTCCATTGGAATTTACAAGGGATCAGGTGAAAGTGGATTCTAGTGTGGCTGAATATATTTATGCGCAATATCGGTGTGCCATTGTCCGACTTGCAGAATTGACTGAAGAAATGGTGCTCTATGCGAAAGAACACGAAGGAGATGTAGGTAAACGCTATGTTCTGGCTGCGGGTGCCGCTTTTCAGGGATATCGCTGCATAGCTTATATGCTACAAAGCTTCGATACAGGTGACGAATATACGCTGGATTGTCCGCATTGCGGTACCCCGCTCTATATTTGGCCTGATGAACAGAATGACACCCTGGTTGTCTATGATAAGGACCCTGTAAATTCAGACAATCTGGTTCCCCACCCAATCCGCCCCCGTTCATTGGACCATAAAGGTGCTAATATACAGTGGTTACACGAATATGCCCAAAAAATTGAAGAGAACAAGCTTCTTGCTCAATTACCCTATTTAATCGGTTGGCTAGATTGTCCAGTGTGTAATACGCCCATATATATATGGGATGAGTTGATGAAAATGGCTGATGGTGTTCGGAGGTATACCGCTTAATCAATCAAAAAAGGGTGCTGTTTTCTACAGCCCCCTCATTTCCTCTTCTACTTTTCCATCTAATCTCCGTATGCTTTGCTCAATTCTACTCCCGAAACGGATTCAAAAAAGTTTTAGGAATGTCGGATTCAAAACGCAGCAATACTCCGGTGACGGGATGAATAAATGACAATACCCTCGCATGTAGGCCAAGACGCCCAATCGACTTGGATTTGGAACCGTATTTTTTATCTCCAACAATTGGATGACCGATATCCTCCATATGTACGCGGATTTGATTTTTGCGTCCGGTTTCCAAACGTACTTCCAGCAAAGAAAAATGACGATTGGCTTGAAGCAGCTTGTAATGAGTGACTGCGTGCTGTCCGTCATTCGGATAAGGACTGGAATACATTTTTAGCGTCTTGCTTTCTTTCAGCCATGAGGTGATTGTACCCTCAGCTTTTTTAACCTGTCCTTCTACAAGAGCAATGTATGTTCGTTCATACACAACTTCCTTCCACGCTTTTTGCATTTCCTGCTGTATGGCTTCGCTTTTTGCAAACATCATCACTCCTGATGTATCACGATCCAAACGATGCAGTACAAAAATACGATTGTACGGATGTTCGCGCCTCACATGGGCCGTAAGCTGGCGATAGGCTGTTACTTCCTGCTCCTGCGCTGAAGCCACGGACAGCAACCCGGCATCCTTATGGATAACGATAATGGCTTCATCCTCATGCAAGATACGTAGCCCAGTCAGTGGTACGACGGGAGTTACTTTTTCCTTGGAAAGCGCGACAGTCTGACCTTGCTCCAGTGGAAAATTGTGCACGGTACGCGGAATGCCGTTGACGGACACCTGCCCACGAGCCAGTGCTGATTTAATGGAGTTACGACCCATGCCAGTCACATGCTCTACTAAAAAGCTTAACAGCTCGGCAGGCTCCTGGACGATGTATGTTTTGGCAGGGGCTTTATCAAAAGCATTCGTTCTCCGTTGAGCTTCCGGTCTATGGGAGCCAGATCTTCCGGCAGGTTTATGACTGCGTTTGGAATGGCTTGCGTTTGACGTAGATTTTGTATGATTTTTCCGTTGGGGTTTCCGATTGTTCATAGGTTCTTTCTCCTTCTTGGAACCGTGTCTCTTCATAATTATGGACAAATTTGCGGCACCGTGTTCACTATATCATGAGAAAACAGCGAACGCCATAAGGGACTAAACCAGATTGGCAGTCTTCTAGCGGTTGAACATTACCCTGAACCCCGGTAAACTAAAGGTAACGAAAGAAAAGCCGATATGCGTCAAGGACGCTAGAAATATGAGGAGTTTTGAAACTATGAGTGTACAAGCACCAACATTGGAACGGGCGCAGGACTTGCTGCAAAAATTTTATGGCTATCCCGATTTCCGGGAGGGACAAAAGAAAATTGTGGCCAGTATGCTGGAGGGCAACGATACGTTGGGCATCATGCCGACAGGGGGCGGAAAATCGATATGCTACCAGATCCCCGCGTTGTTGCATGAGGGGCTGACCATTGTCGTGTCACCGCTCATCTCGCTGATGAAGGACCAGGTGGATGCGCTGACCACCATGGGGATTGCTGCTGCCTACATCAATAGTACGTTGAGTGGTCGAGAAGTGAATGATCGCATACGAGCCGCACGGAATGGTGATTTGAAGTTACTATATGTCGCACCGGAACGACTGGAACTGGACTGGTTTCGCGATGAAATGGCTCAGTTGCCGATTTCCTGCGTTGCGGTAGATGAGGCTCACTGCGTATCCCAGTGGGGCCATGATTTCCGTACCAGCTACCTGGCTGTGGCTCCATTCGTGGACGGGCTGTATGAACGCCCAATCGTGGCGGCGTTTACGGCAACGGCGACACCGCAGGTCATGGATGATATCGTGCGCCTGCTTCGTCTGCGCTCACCGGAGACGTTCGTTACAGGCCTTGGACGGCCCAATTTGGCGTTCAGTGTGCTGCGTGGGGAAGACAAACGCAGCTTTTTACTGAATTATACCCGTGAGCATGAGGGTGAATCGGGCATTATTTATGCGGCGACACGTAAGGACGTGGACGATTTGTACCAACGGCTACGTGACGCAGGCATGGCGGCTGGACGCTATCATGCCGGGATGACAGATCAGGAACGTGCAGATAGCCAGGAAGGGTTTCTGTACGACGATATCCGGGTCATTGTAGCAACCAATGCCTTTGGCATGGGGATAGATAAATCGAACGTACGCTATGTCATTCACTACAACATGCCTAAAAATATGGAGGCTTACGTACAAGAGGCGGGGCGCGCAGGACGTGATGGCGACCCGAGTCAATGTATTTTACTGTTCGGACCGCAAGATATTGTGACGCAGAAGTTCCTGATTGAGCAAAATCCACAGGATGAAGACCGCAAGCGCAACGACTATCGCAAGCTCCAACAGATGGTTGATTATTGCTACACGACTCGTTGCCTACGTACGGCACAGCTTGAGTATTTTGGAGAAGCGGAGGAGCATGAAGCTTGCGGCATATGCAGTTCATGTACAGATGAGCGGGAATTGGTTGATATGACCATAGATGCGCAGAAGATTTTTTCGTGTATTCATCGCATGCGGGAACGTTATGGGGTCTCGATGGTCGCTTCGGTGTTGAAAGGATCGCGTAACAAAAAAGTGCTGCAATATGGTTTTGACAGCCTGCCAACCTATGGTGTGATGGGCAACCGAACGGAAAAAGAAATTGCCGAAATTATCAATGTTCTTGTTTCGGAAGGCTATCTAATGTTGTCCGAGGGACAATATCCGGTCGTACGCTTGCAGCAGCTTGCGGCTGAGGTGCTGAAAGGCCAGCGAGAAGTCATGCAGCGTGTGGTGCGACATGCCACGGCTTTTGCAGGTGGAGCAGGTTCACGCGGACGACAGGGACGCGATGCATACCCGGCTGCAGTCAACGAAACCGTGTTCGAGCAATTGCGCCTGATTCGCCGCGATCTGGCGGCTCAGGAGCATGTACCGTCTTATATCATTTTCAATGATGCAACGCTGCGTGAGATGAGCGTAGCGAGCCCGCAATCCGAGGCAGACATGTTGCGGATCAAGGGTGTCGGCGAAGTGAAGTTCCGCAAGTACGGCAAGCCGTTTCTTGATTTTTTTCAAAATCAGGGGAGTATCGGGGGAACGGTAAGCGAGGAAGAGATTTATGCAGACGATGTGTACGAGGATTTTGAATAGCTATACTAAGGTAAGGGGATATAACAGTTCATGCAAACTATAGAAGGTTGTGACCTATGAAAGTCATTTTATCAACGTTAAATGCAAAATATATTCATACCTCGCTGGCCATTCGATGCCTCAAAGCCTACAGTGAAAAGGACTTTGATATCGAGTTGGCGGAGTACACGATTAAGGACCCGGTGATGAACATCGTATCCGATTTGTTTCAACGCGGGGCAGATGTCATCGGCTTTTCTTGTTATATTTGGAACATTGAAGAGACGATCAAAGTCATTGATGTGTTGAAAAAGATTATGCCCGAGGTCAAAATTGTTCTGGGTGGTCCAGAGGTATCCTACGATACGGATCACTGGATGAAGCGCTTGGCGAATGTGGATTTTATCGTGGTTGGTGAAGGAGAGGAAACCTTCCATCAACTGCTGCAGGAGCTGGAAGGGGATGGCAAGTTCCATTTTGTGTATGGACTGGCTTACCGTAAGGGAGAAGAGGTTATTCAGATGCCCGGTCGCCCGAAAGCGGACTTGAACGAGCTACCGTCGCCCTATCGTTTTGCAGAGGATATACCGGAACTTGGGAAACGGGTTGTTTATTTTGAAACGAGCCGAGGCTGTCCGTTCAGTTGCCAGTTTTGTCTGTCGAGCATCGAAGTTGGGGTGCGCTATTACGATATCGAGCGTACAAAGTCGGATATTCTGTATCTGATCGACAATGGAGCCAACCTAATTAAGTTCGTGGATCGGACGTTTAACATTAAACGCGATTATGCGCTGGAAATGTTCAAATTTTTGATTGAAAATCACCGTGGTTGTGTCTTCCAGTTTGAGATTACGGCAGATATTATGCGTCCCGAGGTGTTGGATTATTTGGCGGAAAACGCGCCACCTGGCGTGTTTCGTTTTGAAATCGGCGTCCAATCAACGAATGATCCTACCAATGAGTTGGTTAAGCGTCGCCAGAACTTTACCAAACTTTCCCGTACTGTTACCAAGGTCAAACAAAGTGGTAAAATCGACCAGCATTTGGATTTGATCGCTGGATTGCCGTTGGAGGACTACAACACATTCCGTAAAACGTTTAATGACGTTTTTGCGCTCGGCCCGGAAGAGCTTCAACTTGGCTTCCTCAAAATGCTGCGTGGCACCGGACTGCGTATCGACGCAGACAAGTATAACTATACGTATATGGATGTTGCGCCGTATGAAATGCTGAGCAATGACGTCCTTTCCTTTGCCGATATCGTCCGGCTCAAGCGCTTGGAAGATGTATTGGAAAAATACTGGAACTCTCATCGTATGGATCATACAGTTAACTATCTGATTGAGCGTGAATTCTCGTCCGCCTTTGATTTCTTTCAGGAATTCGGAGACTACTGGGAAGGACAGGGCTGGCAAAAAATCGGGCATCAGCTCGAAGACTTGTTCACGCGTCTCCAGTCCTTTCTAGAATCGCGTGGAACAAAGCGAATGGATATGGTGCTTGGACTGATGAAGCTTGATTATTTCCTTAACCATAAATATAAGCCGCGTAAAATTTGGTGGGAGCATACCTTGGAGAAGAATGATTGGTCCAGCTATATGAAAATGGTTCTCCAGCATCCGGATGCGCTGTTGTCACCTGTGGTTGCAGATTTTGTGGCAGATGCGAGCAAGGAGAGTACAGGTGGGACGGATGTAGGCAGTCAACAGCCGCAGCCATACCGCGAGATTATTCCAGCCTTTGCTTCCTTGAAGCTGAGTGAAAAGGAACTGCAAAAGCACGCTGTGCTGGATGTACTACCGTTCAGTCTGGATCATATCCTGAGCGGAGGAAGCCCATTCACAGCCGAAGGCCACACCCTGCTGCTTGTAGTCTATCAGCAAAATGGACAGCAAAAACCGCTCTACTACACCATGCCGATCGGCAAAAATATCGCCGCCATTTAAATATAAACGCCAGAGGGCATCGACTTTGATATACCAAGAGTCGGTGTCTTTTTTTGTTTTATAAATAAATAGGCGCTCATTCCAAATTTTACATTCGCATAATCTATTGCTTTACGATGCTTTACAAAGCAGATATATGATTACTTTATCATATATGAATATCAAATTTATTGGAGTGTGACCTTGTGAAAAAGCGTTCGATGAAAAAGAGTATCCTTGCTTTAGGTGCCATTACCGTTTTGAGTGCGCCATTGTTATCTGCTAATATCCCTAACGCTTTTGCAGCCTCATCTAATACCAAGTCTACTACCGCACAGGTATCCAAAGGACTGAAAACTTCGTCAGCGAAAGTCGATGCTCCTAAGAATGTCATTCTTTTTATCGGCGATGGTATGGGAGAAGCAAGTCGCAACGCGATTCGCTTGGCGACGGTAGGGAAATCGGGATTACTTGAAATGGATAACATGCCTGTAACCGGCCTGGTTAGTACAAGTTCAGGGGATAACCTGGTTACGGATTCTGCCGCGGCTGCAACTGCCATTGCAACAGGTGTGAAAACGTATAACGGCGCAATCGGAATGGATTTGAATAAAAAACCAGTGACAACGATTATGGAGCTGGCCAAAAAAGCAGGCATGTCTACAGGTGTCGTGACGACAAGCCAAGTGACAGACGCAACCGGGGCCGCCTTTGGTGCGCATGTCGAAAAACGCTCCGCTCAAAGCGAGATTGCCAAGCAGTATCTGGAGAAAAGCAAGCTGGATGTTATTCTGGGCGGTGGTGAGGATTTTTGGTACCCTGCCGGAACAGTAGGCAAACATCCAGATGCTCCGGCAGAAGATCCTGAGGAAGCTAGTAAGGGAACTCAAGGGAATTTGGTAGAACAAGCGAAGAAGCTGGGTTATAGCTATGTGACGGATCAGGCAGGAATGAAAGCAGCCAAAGGTTCTAAGTTGCTAGGGCTGTTCGCCAATGAAGAGATGTTTCAAGCTCACAACAAGCTGGGTAACTCTTACAACCCAACGGTTTCTCTACCGGATATGACGGCTAAAGCGATTGATGTTCTTTCCAAAAACCAAAAAGGTTTTTTCCTGATGGTAGAAGAAGAAGGAACGGATGAGATGGCGCATGACAATGAAGGGGAGTTAACGATTAAGGCTGGGCAACAACTTGATAAGGCCGTTAAAGTAGCTAAAGAGTATGCCAAAGCGCATCCAGATACATTAGTGTTGGTGACGGCAGATCATGAAACGGGCGGTTTGGCGATTGAAGGTGAAGATGCGGAGGATGAATCCGGTGAAGGCATTTCCAAAGAGGATGGTCCTTTTACTGTAAAAGGCTCCGATGAGAAGTTTTATATCGACTGGACCACGGGTGGACATACATCTGTTGATGTGGCGTTAACCGCGATGGGACCTGGGTCTTCTCAGTTTAGCGGGAATTATCCGAATACTGCCATTCATGACAAGCTAGTAAAGTTGCTTCAATTAAAGAAGTAATATGGTGTGAAAGGAAAGCCGCCCCTTAAAAAGATTTGCCATATTGGCAATATGGTTTTTCCTGTGATAAACTAAAGCTAATAAGTATATACTGAAAAAGAGTAAGGATGCTGCCAACATCCTCACTCTTTTACAACAGCCGCTTATAAGGGCGGTGGCTGTAGGGTTGGATTAGTAAAATAGACCGCTAACCTTTTCCAGAGGGCGGTCTATTTCTTTTTGTTGAAGGAAAGAATCAAGATCACCAATGTCGCAAATTGAATCATCAACATCAATGTATCTTTAACCTCCACAGGCATCACCTCCTTTGCAGGAGACTAGCCGACCGCCCATCTAAGCCATTCTGTTGTTAGTTTATAGTATATCATATGGATAGTATTGCTAAAAAGGACAAACCTGAACTAAAAAGTTACCTGTCGTGCCACTGCGCAGTCGGATGGTGCTTCCCATCGCCACCGCCCCCGGATTTCTTGAATTAGTCTTTGTTTAAGGTGTAAATCCGGGGACAAAAGCGACCGCTTCGCTTGTACAGCACCATTCCGCCTACTCCGTTTTTGTGGTTCATTTTTCGAGTTCAACTTATTTAGCCGAATTGACAATTTCACGCAAGTAGAGTGCGCGGTTTTGGTCGAGAATATTATTTGGGCTAAATTTCTTCTAACAAGGTTAGAAATTTCTTTTTGAAGAGAAAATATTAATCAGATAAAATTTGGTTTAAACAAACGCCATCTTTCAAGCCTTGTTCATACATAATAGATTCAACCATGCCTTGGAGTAGAGTAGTATTGGTATCATAATCGTAAAGAGTTTGTATGTATTCCTTTGGCAAGCAATCATGTAAAATAGAAAAGAGTTGAATACAGTCTTTCATTAAGTCTTTGTATTCTGGAGAATTAGCCAGCATCGACCCAGCTACATGTTCCATACGAATAGAAACGAATTGATTAAGGGCTTCTTGTATAGCTTTCATTTATCTTCCTCCATTATGGTGACATCAAAGTGAGATCATAATCTTATTTTAAGGTGACATCACTATTGTGAGGAGTTTTAGACAATGACAACGAATAAAAAAGCATTTACTTTGCGATTAAAACCAGAAAACTTTGAGAAGATCAAATATATAGCTGATAAGAACAAACGATCAATTGCTAAACAGATTGAATATGTACTTGAACAGCATATTGATGAGTTTGAAGAAAAGAAGCAAAAGATAAGAAAGGTGACTCTATTACACAAGAATAACTTAGGGTTAATTAGTTTTTGGGGATAAGAATAAAAGATGTGTGGGGGGGGAATATGCATGAACGCTATATTAATTAATTCACGCCAAATTCCCTTTTATACGGATCTAAAGCTGGTTTTCGAATCCATAAATAATATCCAATCGGAATATAATTGGCTACTTACTGGGTTAGAACTGAATTGGATACCGGACGATCTTTTGGAGTATGTCAAGCAGAATCTGGCTTTTGAAGAAAACGGGTATGGAAACACGAAGTTATGGATGACTGGGGAACAACTGACACGTCTTGTACATAGATATGAGATTCAATTTATTTGGGGAATACTTATGGGATTTGAAAAATCTGAGGCTGTAGATGTTGGTGCATTAGCTATGCAGTTTTATTCAAATGCCTATGAAGGCTGGTGGCAACTGGAATCCACAATGCAACATCCCAAAGCGAATATAGAAATTATTTGCTGGGATTCAACCTTAACTTTATTTCTCAGTAAGGATCAAGCCGTAGTCGAGAGCTTCAAGGCTTATTTTAAAGACGCAAAAGATTTGGATGAGTATAATTTTGAGGCTAGTAACCGAGTTAAGAAAAGAAGAGAATAATGAGATCTTTACAAACTGCAGTTAGGCAAGCGACCATTATGAGCTGATCCTATAGCTCTGTCATGTGAGGAATAAAGTCTATATAAGCTGAACTGAAAAAATGTACATGCAAAACGTAGTAGACGGAATGGTGCTTTACAAGCGAAGCGACCGCTTTAAAAGCTTTCCGTAGGAAAGCTCACTTCGGAAGCATCACCTCCCCGGATTTCTACCGATGAAGACTTTATTTCAGAAATCCGGGGGCAGTGGCGATGGGAAGCACCATCCGTCTGCGTAGTGGCACGACAGGTAACTTTTAAATTCACTTATTTAATTATCCAAGCAATAAAAACACGCAATTACATAAAATCGATTATAATGAGGTAAGAATAATTAAGGAGCCGTGCTCTGACATGGCCCCAGCATACAACAACTGCATAAAGAGCAGTCGGCCATCAGGTGGTCGAGAGTAGACCGTTTACTTTAGTGAGGGCGGTCTATTTCTTTTTCATGTAGGTAATGAACATGCCGAATATACTTAACCTTTACTCCTCCGTTGTTTTCTTCCCCCATACAAATTTCATTATAAAAAATATAATTGTCAGCATGATGAGAAGCAATGCCATCTGCAAGCCATAACGATGGATTAGTTCTCCTACTGCTTGTACATGATCGCCAAAGATACGTCCGAGCAGAAAGAAGATCAGCGTCCAGATCAAACCCGTTGAATAAGAGAAGAGGGCATAGCGCTTGAAGCTCATTTTATTGATTCCGACAATATAAGGGATAATGTGACGGACGATCGGCAGCAAATAACTGATGCAAATAGTGAAGTTTCCATACTTATGTATCAATTTTTCCGAAAACGTAATGTACTTGTCCATTTTTTTCTTCCGGCGTAAACGTTCTAGAATCGGTGTGCCCACGGTTCTCCCCAATACATAACCTAAGGACAAGCCTGATATAACCCCAAGATATACAATTAAAAAAGCGGGTAACGGGTGAAGTATGCCCATGCCTGTTACAGCCCCGCCAGTCATCACGATGACTTCATCCGGGATGGGTAGACCCACAATCCCCAGCCATAGAGAAAAGAATAATGCGGCATAGCCGTATTGTTCGATGATGGAAATTAAATATTCCACGTCCATACCCGTACTCCTTTCTTAGGTTTTCTTTCGGCATACATACACGAATGCGGGTGGAACATTCATTGGCACAAACTTGATTTCTTCAATATCAAACCATTCACCTAACTGTTGCTTCATCTGTTTAGAGTATTGAAAGGCCACAAACATTCCTCCATCCCTGAGCGATAGATGAATTTGTTCTACAATTTGATTCCGCATCGCTTGTGGAAAATTGAAAAAAGGCAGCCCGCTGATTATGCAGTCAAGCTGTTCTACTTGGGCATTTTTCATAGCAAGCTGAAGCTCACACGAGTCGGAATAGCACAGATAATTCGGGAATCTTCTTTTTAATCTCTGCTGCATGGTTTGGTCTTTCTCAAAGAGTAAAACCTTGGGTTGAAATTCAGCAGCAGACGGGATGTATTGGGTAATTGCCCCAGTTCCAGCACCAAGCTCGGCAACAGCATGAACTTCACTCCATGGAATGGATTCTATCATATTTTTAGCTAAAAATCTGGAACTTGGTGTTACACTACCCACGTATGCAGGCGAGTACAAAAATTTGACTAGGAACATAAGTCTCTCGTGAACCAAATGGCTAATACGGATCATACATCATTTCCCTACTTTCAATTTTTAAAATACGTTCATTTATTCTTTGCTAAGAGTAACAAATTATCCCTTTACTTACTCCTGTCTCAAGTAGGGTTGATCCCCCCGTCTTGCGGAGGGGATTTTCCTTGACTATGGTCTAGGAAATAATAAAAGGGTTACGGTATTAATGAGTTTGTATTTATTCAGTTATCATTCAGCATACCCTCAGGTTGCATTCAGATTTGTTACCGATGAAAGGTAGGTGGGCAGCTAAAAACATTATGTACACTGAGAGGGGATCTACTTTGTCACTATCCATTAACAGGCATCTCATCACGACTTCCTATGATCAATCGAATACGGTGAAGTCAAATGAGAATGGACTAAATACCGCGGGTCATACCACACACAAGAAATCTAACGATTCACTCGAATTGAGCAAGGAATTCATGGAATACACGGGAGGAATGCAGGCTCCGCTTCCTACGGAAAACTACAGTAATGATTACAAGTACGATGACCAGGATATCATTGCACTAACTACAGACCAACAGAAAACGCTGTTGTCTGATCTGCAAAGTTACCTGATGTCTTCCAGTGCTTCCACTGATACAGATGAACTCACCAACAGCACGAAGAATCCGTTGGCTTCGGTTAGCGACTTATTAGCCGGTGTGGATCTTGCGACGGCAACAGATGAGGAAGTATCGGATCTATTCGATAAGATAGCAGAAACGATCCAAAATAATCGTCCTGCACCGCCGCCTGAAGGTGACCCGTCCCATCCTGAAATGGATAGCAGTGGTCTGCCTTCTATGATGCAGGCAATGGGTGGAATTATGCCTCCATTCGCATGGAATATTCAAGAGGCTTTCAATCAAGAGGATAACAGCACTACATCTGAAAAAGAGCTTACAGTAGATGGAAAAAGGTCCTTGCTGAGTGATTTGCAGAGCATTCTGAGTTCTAGTCTTATATCCGGGTCAACAGCTTCGGACAAAGATCAGGAAACAGATCTGCTTTCTGCATTAAAAGACGCATGGGGAAATACAGATGAATCGAATGCCACAGATGAAGAAATATCGGCTTTATTCGATAAAATCGCTAAGATTTTTGAACAATCTGTATCATCGTCGTCATAGTCATTAGAGTGCAATGCCATAGCTTAGAACCGGTTAGCCCACACGTGTAAAACTCATACTTTTATAAAGGGGAAATCTCGTATGAACATTTCATCCACATCCAGCAGTTCAATATCTATTGCAAGCACTTCATCTTCATCCAGTACCAACGATACAGCTAGTCTGGAAAAGCAAAAAGCTCAACTTGAAGCGGAGTACAACAAGGTACAGCAAAGTAAGGATAATAAAGATACAAAAGAAACAAAAATGAAGCAGCTTCAGCAGCAAATTAAACAGATTGAAGCTCAAATTGCACAGCAAAGTTCGCAATCCAGCGGCACGTCAACTCCAAAAATGGAAAAGCCCGCTCCAAGTAACACGGAAACAAATCGTATCAACAGCGCTAACAGCAGCGATATTACGGGAGTTGGGAAATCACTGGATATTTCAATTTAATCATCCCCTCTCTTCTCCTGTATGGCAGACGATGTATAAACGATAGCAGGTTCTCCGTTTCATAGGGGCCTGCTTTTTTCGTTTGCTAAATATTTTGCATGAATCCAGGGAGCGACTTTAATCAACGATATTTAGATTAGAATAATTCTGTCCATCTAAATGGAATCATGTGACTAAACATAGAAAAGTATATACAATATATAACAGTAGGAAGATGAAAGTATTTTAACCCTATTATTTTCTATATTTAAATCAGTAAGTGCTAGTAATCATTTCAAATTGGAGGATTTATGCCATGACGCTGGAACCTCAGATGAATCGAAGTAGTAGAGATGAAGCACGTTTAGTCAGAAACAAGTTGATTGAGTTTAATGCGAAACACGTCCCAGCAGATATTCAAACCCGATACGAAGAGATTAATCTTACGCTCAAAGATGAAGACGGTCAGGTCATGGGCGGTCTCCTAAGTGTACTATGTTGGAACTGGGTGGAGGTTGATATTTTGTGGGTAGATCAGCGTTACAGAGGAAAGGGCTACGGTTCACAACTGCTTGGTGAAATTGAACAGATTGCTAGAGATAAAGAGTGTAATTTTATACAACTTAATACGTTTACTTTTCAAGCGCCTAAATTCTATGAAAAGCATGGGTATGAAGTCGTTGGTGTCATTGACGATGCTCCGAGAGGCTTTAAACACTATTATTATAAGAAAAGTATCTACTGAGGACTCTATATATGCGTGTACAGATCAAGGAAATAAATAAAGATCAGCATATCATCATTCGTAGTATGGGCGAGGAAAAAGTATACGGCTACTGGACATATTTTTGGCATGAACTGACTTCCGGATATGCGTATGTTGTCCCGTATGAACAAAGCTTGAATAAGATGATTCCCGGTTGTGTAATTTCGGTCGAGACTTCTCAATCCAGTATAGAGGGGTTCAGAAGGCTGAAGTCTACTGAAGAGACAGGGATTTTTCGACCTCAACCAAAGCTAGGCGACTATTGGATTCAAGGAACGATACATCAAGTGATACAGGGCGAAGCAGGCGAGATAGAATGTCTGGAGATTGTAGTAGGAGACACTACGTTTATTTTGGATTCTAAAGAAATAAATGGTGATGTCAACGTTAAAGCGGGCGACGGTGTCGCCTTTGAAGTCATAGGCCTGCAGTTGTTTGACGAGGGACTGTGATCGTTCTATGGCGATGGATTGGAAAAGAGGTGACATATGTCTAATGATTATAGTAAATCGAAAACGTTGGGAGCTTTTCTGAAATCACGTAGAAATCGACTTCAACCAGAGCAGGCAGGCCTTAGACTTTCACAGGGTCAGCGAAGAACACCGGGGCTTCGCCGAGAAGAAGTTGCTCTGCTGGCAGGTGTCAGTGCGACGTATTACACATGGCTGGAACAAGGTAGAGAAGTAACAGCATCTAAGGAAGTTATCGAAAGTATAGGAGAAGCTCTACAATTAACTCATGATGAGAGAGCACATCTAATTCAATTGTGGAATCCCAATGAGACGGTTGCTATTTCGCCCATCCATACAACGCTGAATCCACAGTGGCAACATATTATTGATCAGTTGTCCTATCCTTCCTTCATCAGCAATGAGAAAGCGGAAGTGCTTGCTTGGAATAGCGCGGCGAATGAGGTCATTACCGATTTTTCTTCCCTGTCTATTTCTGAACGTGTCATGATTCGTTTATTGTTCGTGGATTCCGAATTACGTCGTCGAATGGTTAACTGGGAAGAATTTGCGTCCTATTCGGTAGCTGTTTTTAGAACCTTTTATGACAAGTATTTAGGAGATCCTTGGTTTGAGGAGACGGTAGAACGGCTACGTGTGGAAAGTATGGAGTTTGACACCATGTGGAAGCTGCATCATATCCAGCTCAAAAAAGTGAATCGGGTTTCCTTTCAAATCCCTGGCGCTGTGGAGGCAGTTTCCTATGATATTAATTCTTTAGCAAGCATTACGGACCAACCGGGTCTGCACTTTTGTATCTACACGCCAGTAAGCCAATCCTCTGCCTGGTAATCTTGTTACTAGTATAAACGTACTGTGGTTGCCTCCATATGGGTCCATTAGAATGAGTACATGTTCATTCCATCCATTTACCCAAAGAAAAGAGGGAACCATGATATGCTGAAAAGGAAATTGGGACATGAAGGGCTGGAGGTATCAGCTCTGGGCCTTGGCACGATGATGATGCCGAACAACGAGGAGTCGGTGCGTACACTTCAGGGAGCGCTGGACCTTGGTGTAACGCTGTTTGATACAGCAGATCTTTATGGTGAAGAATACGCACAGCAGAAGTTCGGCGGCAATGAGAAGCTGGTTGGACGTGCGCTCAAGGGTCGTCGGGAGGAGGCCGTGATTGCCACTAAATTCGGAATCACGCACACTCAGGGGCCCAAGGGAGATCCGGCATATATTAAAAAATCCGTGGACGCCAGTCTATTTCATCTGGGGATTGATTATATCGACCTGTATTATCAGCATCGAGTCGATCCCAATACTCCGATTGAGGAGACCGTCGGAACGATGGCCGATTTGGTTAAGGAAGGGAAAATCCGTTATATCGGCTTGTCGGAAGCGTCGGCTGAACAGATCCGTCGCGCGCATGCGGTGCATCCAATTAGCGCGGTAGAAACCGAATATTCCTTGTGGAGCAGAGAAGTGGAAGATGATGTTCTTCCGCTACTGAACGAATTGGGAATCGGCTTCGTACCCTACAGTCCACTGGGTCGAGGTTTCCTCACGGGACAGATCAAGAAATTTGACGATCTGCCAGAGGATGATTACCGCCGTCATTTTCCACGCTTCCAAGGAGAGAATTTCAACAAAAATCTAGAAGTTGTCCTCCTGATCGAAAAACTGGCTGCCCAAAAAGGCTGTACTTCTGCTCAGTTGGGGCTGGCATGGCTGCTGGCGCAAGGCAACCATATCGTTCCGATTCCGGGAACGAAGAGACTGGAAAGAGTGCGTGAAAATCTTGGTGCTCTACAGATCTCCTTGTCGGAAGCAGAGCTTCAAGAGATTGAGCGCATTTCGCCTAAAGGCTTCGCAGCAGGTTCTCGTTATCCGGGGCGTGTCTAGAAAACTGATTATTGGCATGATGGATAAGACCGTTCCTTTCTGGAGTCGCTTGGTAGTACCAACGGCTTTGCAGAAAGGCGGTCTTTTTTTTACTGATTTTGACCGACTTAGGCATGAGTTTTCTAATCTAGTCTATGGTTAGAGTTATTGCGCTCTACAAAATAACGCGTTAAAGTATGGTGAATACCATATTTAACCACAATATGTCGGTGAGAAAGTTAAAAGCTAGATCATGAATCGTGAATAAAGAAAGGTATGATCGGATTGACAACAGAAGTGACACACAAAATATATACCATGTGTATGATTCAAGACGGAAGCAAGGTATTGCTTATGAATAGACCCAATCGAAAGGGGTTTCCGGGTTATATTGCTCCAGGAGGAAAAGTAGAGTTTCCAGAAAGCATTGTGAATGGGGCCATTCGTGAAGTAAAGGAAGAAACGGGCTTAACCGTGACGGAAATTGTATTTAAAGGAATCGACGAATATTGTGATCCAAGTCAAGGGCTGAGGTATATGGTCTTTAACTATTTGGCTACAGCCACTGAAGGTGAACTATTAAAAAATCCCCCCGAGGGGGAACTGCTGTGGGTCGATATGAAGGAAGCGCTAAATCTGCCGATGCAGGATTGGTTTAAGCGGAGATTTCCATTGTTTTTCGAGCCGGGAACGTTTGAGGTTAGTTTCGTTTGGCTGGCAGATACGGATGAAACCCTGGAAGCAACGATTAAGAGCTATGGTGTGTAGAGATGACAACGACATCTGGAGAATGGTGAAGAAGAGTTGGCAAAAGGGTTCTTTACTGCTTACGCACAAGGGATGGAAGCCAAAGAAGGATTTACTGAGCGTTTCCGGGTGCATATGCTGCATCAGCAGGTTCTAAACTGGGGATGTGCCAAAGCGATGAAGCAAGTCACCTGGGATGATAAGCTCTCTTTTGCAGATTGGGCGCAAAAGTTCATAGATATTGAGGTATATGAGAAATAGCAGATGAATTGAACGTTTAAAGAGGAGGCCGTGAGTGGATGCAGACCGTCAGATTGGTAAAGCCGGATCGGGGCTGGAAGGATGCTTATCTTTCATTTTATGAGGAATGGAAAAAGAGTCAGGAGCATATGGTGCCTTGGGTGATTTCTATAGAACCGTACGATTTTGAAGGTATGCTGACGGTTTTAAGTAATCAGGAAAATGGAATGAACCTATCTGAAGGCTGGGTCAAAAGCTCAACATACTGGCTTGTGAATGCGAATGAACAGGTTGTGGGAGCAGTGAATATCAGACATGACCTTAACGAACACCTAATGAATGCCGGAGGTCATATCGGTTACGGTATCCGTCCTTCTGCACGAGGGAACAGGTACGCTGTTACAATGCTGGCCTTGGCGTTAGAAAAAGCAAAAGAGCTGGGGATTTCCCGAGCCCTGGTCGTATGCGACTCCGATAATATTGCCTCCAAAAAAACAATCATACAAAACGGCGGAACGCCGGACAAGGATTACATAGAGGAAGACGGAAACCGTGTAAACCGGTTTTGGATCGAACTGTGAGTGAGAAAGAGGGGAACGCGAGAAGCTCATGAAATTATGGCCTGAATATGCGCAAAACATTATTGTTGGTGTTATTTTTGAAGGGAAATGGAATTGGTATGTGACGGAAAGAGAGTATTGGTTTTTGAATACCGAGATGGAGGAACGGTTTGGCATCTCTATTTTGGATGAAACCACAGTGGGAGCATTTTTGCATCACATCTGTGAATATAAGGTGGCTACAGGGGAACTAACTTCAATGCTTCAGTTGCTGGATGAGGCTATTCAGCATCAGGATGAATTGTTGGAGTTCTGTCCTGCTCTGTATGTTAACTTTGACGAGAAAGTTCTCTATTCGCTATTTCCTGAGCCAGCTTCGTTTGAACACTATGTCCCAGCGGGATGGAAAGGAGAATATCAAAACTTTTTGAACGAGGTACCTTCACCTGAACAGTATTGGATGATCGATGGAAGTGATTTTTTTGAGAAATTCACTTGATAGGACGAAGGAGGCTGTTAAGAATATGGATTCTTCCATGCATGAGTTTATATCATATCCAAGCACAGAATGTACGATCAATATTTGGTAAAGTTGCGGGCATGCATTGTGCTTTTGGATGAACAGGTGCTATGGCGCGTGGGTGAGGCCGAAACGAACAGCATTGGTGGGATCAACAACCATATCATGGTGCATGTGCGCAGAAACGCAGTCAAGCTTATGGACCCGACGATTACATACAAGCAAGGAATGGAGGATAGCTTTATACCTTCCATGCAAAACAAGGAACAACTGATGGATGAGGTAGAAGAAGCTTTTTCATCCTTCTGTGCAGCAATCCTCGCAAAATTTACGAGAATAACGAAAGTAGCAGTTATATAAACCTATAAAATATAGTTCTAAGGTCACGAAAAACTCTGTAATGGTCATGTTTTTATTTCTTAATTGATATTGATAATTATTATCACTTATAATAGGAGCAGACATATTACGCTATGATAGGGAGAGTTGCAGAGTGACAGTATCCTTGGAATTATATGATGTAACGATCATCGGCGGTGGTCCTGCCGGTATGTATACCGCATTTTACAGTGGAATGAGAGATATGAAGACCAAGCTGATCGAAGCCAAGCATGAGCTGGGCGGACGGATGCGCATATACCCAGAGAAGATGATATGGGATGTCGGGGGGGTTACCCCGGTTTTATGTGAAAAGCTGATTGATCAGCTGGAGCAGCAGGCGCGGACGTTCGAGCCTACCATTGTGTTGGGACAGCAGATCACTGGTTTGGATCGGCAAGAGGATGGCACGTTCCTGCTAACTTCTGCCACAGGGGAACAGCATTGGACACGCACGATCGTTCTGGCAGTAGGCTATGGTATTCTCAAAATGGCTAAGCTGGAGATTGAGGGGGCGGACCGCTATGAGGTTACGAACCTGCATTATACGGTACAAGAGCTGGAGCCATTCCGGGGCAAGCACGTCCTGATTTCCGGTGGGGGCGACTCGGCGGTGGATTGGGCGAATGAGCTGGAGTCTATTGCGGCGAGTGTGACCGTCGTACATCGTCGGGATCACTTTGGCGGACATGAGAAAAATGTAGCTCGTATGAAATCATCTTCGGTCCGTGTTCTCACACCATACGCGGTGAGCCAGCTACATAGCAACAATGGAGAGACGATTGAACAGGTGACGATCAGTCATGTAGATACGGACGAAATACAGGTGTTGAATGTCGATGCAGTCATCGTAAATCATGGACTAAAATCCGATTTTGGCCCGCTTCGGGATTGGGGGCTGGATATGGGTGAGTGGCATGCCCGAGTGAGCGAAAAACTGGAAACGAATCTGTCGGGGATTTTCGCGGCAGGCGATTTTGTCGAGTACGGAAGCAAGCTGTATCTGATTGCCGGTGCGTTCACAGATGCCGCCCTTGCACTGAACAGCGCGAAGCTGTACATTGATCCAGCAGCTGACAAAGCGGCATATGTATCTTCTCATAACAGCCGCTTTAAGGAGAAGAACCGCGAGCTTGGTGTCGTGGAGTAGAGTAAGATACGGAATTAAGTTAAAGAGGATCGGGTTTAGATAGACAAACGAAAAAGAACTTCCGCGACTACGATTGATGTGGTTTTGGAGGTTCTTTTTTTTGTCAGGTTACTGACTTCTCGTTCTAAAGGTTGGATGCCATACACTCTATAGAATAAAATGAAGAATGATTCGTAGTAAGCAAATGGACAAGCATTAAAAAATTAAACGAACCTACCATAGAAAGTATGGATGGGATTGAAAGGTGACATATGAAGAGACGAACGGAGCAACAGGAAGCGATGATGGCAGATATTATTCAAAAGGCGGAGCCGTATGTACAGCAACAGCTGGAGCATGACCACAGTGGTCACGATTGGTGGCATATAGACCGGGTGAGAAAGCTGTCCCTTAAAATTGCTGCCAAAGAGGGCGCAGATTCGTTTATTTGTGAGCTGGCAGCACTGCTGCATGATGTAGCGGATGAAAAATTAAATGATTCCAAACAAGCCGGGCTAGATAAAGTAGAGCAGTGGCTGCGTCTGCATATCAGCGATCCGAATGTAATCACGCACGTGATGACTATTATAGCTACGATGTCCTACAATGGTGGACAAAACCCGCCTATGGAGACGCTGGAAGGTCAAGTAGTGCAGGATGCGGATCGGTTGGATGCTCTTGGAGCGATTGGGATTGCAAGAACCTTTATGTATGCAGGCTCAAAAGGCAGCATGATGCATCACCCGGATAAAGACTTTTCACAGCATGAGTATCGTGACGCAGGTAAAAGTGCCATATACCATTTTTACGAAAAGCTACTCAAGCTCAAAGATTTAATGAATACCACTTATGCCCGAGAGCTGGCGGAGGTTCGGCATCAATGGATGGAGATGTACTTGGAGCAATTTTATAGAGAATGGAATGTGGATGATAAATAGAGTGTTTCAATAAGGCTGTTTCCTCTAACCGAGTATATCGGAGGGGAAATAGCCTTTATTTTTTCATAAATGTCATATTGATATTATCGAAAATGTGTGTTATTTTATTGTTAACAACAAAATGATAATAACAAAATATTACAAACTATAAAGAAAGCAGGGAAGCGGCTATGTTTGGATTTAATTTTGTTAAATTTCAGCCCAGTGAATATGTGATGAAGGTGAAAAACGGGAAGGTGGTTCGGGAGGGTGTTGGATTATCTTTTTATTATTACGCCCCGACCACCTCGGTCGTCGTCGTGCCCGTCTCTTCCATTGATGTACCGTTCATGTTTGAGGATATGACGAATGATTTTCAGGCGGTGACGGTGCAGGGGCAACTGACTTATCGGATTGTGGATTACCGGAGAACGACGCAGATTTTAAACTATACGTATGACTTGAAGGAACGACGCTATATTTCGGATGATCCGAGCAAGCTGGCCCAACGGGTGATTAACATCGCCAAGGTGCTTACCAAAAAGTATTTGGAGCGTGTCCCGCTCAAAGAAGCTGTTCAGTCCAGTGAACGTCTGGCCCAAAATATGACGAAGGATATTGCTCAGCATACGGAAATGGAAAAGCTCGGCATTGAGGTTATGGGGTTGTCGATTTTGGCGATTCTACCCAATAAGGAGACGATGAGAGCGCTGGAGGCTCAAGCGAGGGAAGAGATTCTTCGCAACGCGGATCACGCTTTGTATGAGCGTCGTAATGCATCTATTGAGCAAGAGCGGCGTGTGAAGGAAAACGAGCTGAACACCGAGATTGCAGTGGAGACGAAAAAGAAACAAATCCGCGAAACTCAACTCGATGCCGAGCGTTCTGTGAAGCAAAAGCAAAGCGAGATGAAAGAGGAGCAGCTACGATTTGACACGGCCTTGGAGGAGAAAAAGCGTGAGCTGATTGAACTGACCGTAACGAATAAAAAGGCAGAAGCCGATGCCAAGGCCTACGAGCTGACAGCAGTCATGAAATCGTTGCAGGATGTTGAGCCGAACGTACTTCAAGCTATGGCCAACATGGATATGAGCCCGGATAAGCTAATTGCGATAGCATTCCAGGAGCTTGCAGAAAATGCAGGGAAAATCGGTCAGCTGAATATTACACCGGATCTGCTGCAAGGTCTCATGTCAGATACGGGAGCAAACGGATCAGCAGGATCGAGAGGGTCTGGAGGAAGAACACGATGAGCAGCCGAATGACAGAGCAAAAGATCATTTTAGTGAAGCGTAAAACGCGACTGGAGGAACTGATTGTTCGATACAATACGGTGCAGCAGGCTCGCTTCTTTATGGAACGGCTGGGTGCGGATTTCAGTGATTATGTGCTGGAGGACGAAAATTACCGCAGGGCGGTGGCAAAGGCTACGTCGGAGTTAACGGCCTTGGGTCGAGTTCAGATTGTGGAGCGGGAGCATGTGCCGAACTTTATTTTTGGTGAGCAGGATACAGTGGTGGTGCTGGGTCAGGATGGGCTGGTAGCCAACACGTTAAAATATTTGACCGAGCAGCCGCTTATCGGTGTGAATCCAGATCCATTGCGCTGGGACGGGGTATTGCTGCCGTTTACTGTATCCGATCTGCGCTGGGTGGTGCCGGATGTATTCGTGCACAGACGGCCAATTAAGGAAGTTACGCTGGCTAAGGCCCAATTAAATGATGGCCAATCCTTGTATGCTGTAAATGATTTGTTCATTGGGCGCAAAACTCATGTCTCCGCGAGATATGAGTTAAGACTGGAGGATCAGGTAGAGCAGCAATCCTCTAGCGGCATTATCGTTTCAACCGGATTGGGAGCGACAGGCTGGCTGACCAGCGTGCTTGCTGGAGCGGCCGGGATTGTCGGCAGTGCTACACGGCATCCAATCTCGCTGACTCCAGGCCAGCTGATGCCAGGTGCAGCCTTCAGTCAGGAAGGGGCTGTAGACGGAACGAGTCAGGATCATCGTGCAACCTGGAGTTTGCCATCACTTTATTTTACAGTGAGAGAACCCTTCCCCAGTCGAACGACTGCTGCGGATCTTGTGTTTGGTCAGGTAGCAGCCGAAAAGCCGTTACGGATTGCATCGCAGATGCCGGAAAATGGAGTTATTTTCAGCGATGGAGTGGAAAGCGACTTTCTGGAGTTTAATGCTGGCATTGAGGCGACCATTGAACCAGCGGAGAAAAAAGGACATCTGGTCGTGTAGAGGTTTGTACAGGACGGCAATGGGTAATTATGAGTAAGGTACAACCATCAGATGAAATTAAAAAAGGAGGAATCAACATGAGCGATCACACTCAAGACGAAGCGAAAATCCGCAACAAGAAGGACGAGGACGGAGATTCCTTGATGGAGAAAACGAAGCTGGAAAATGGCGTGGATATCGAGCCTGAGGCTGATGAATGGATTGCGAAGCCCTCACCAGTGTCATACGATGATACGAACTCCTCTTCGAAGAAATAAGGCTCTTGTGTCCAAATAGAGCAGTGAAGCAAAGACAGATGACCCCTAATTGGGTCATCTGTCTTTTTTACATAGGTTAGTTGAATCTGGAATATACCTTCCATACGAGCTCACGACGGCTGCTTACATCTGTTTTCAAGAAAATCGCTTTCAGATGATCCTGCACCGTGTAGGCAGTAATATGAAGTGCGCTGGCCAGCTCCTTGGTCGAAAAGCCTTGAACAATGAGCTGGACAATTTGTCTCTCTCGTTCGGACCATGAGTACACCTCGGTCATAAGCGGCAGCATGTCAGTTGCTTTAGCAGCCTCAAACCATACGGCTAGCTGTTTCTGGCCCGTATGCTCCTGTCCGCCTTGCAAATGGGTGGCCCTGATGGTTACCCATGGGGTTCCTGCGTCTGCGGAAGGAATACATAGTCGGGCTGGTGCAGTGGCAGTGGATAGCGCTCGCAAGCATACCGCCCGGACAGGAGCCGGAAGGCTGTCTTCATGGATTCCCTCCTGCTGCCGAAGCAGCTGTAGCCACTGCTCTGCTACTGTATTGGATGAGATCGGTTCTAGCTTATCAGAAAGTATGAGAACTCCTGGTTCAAGTTCATTTTCCGTAATCATGGCAGGGGCTGGAGATAGACCGACACTGGCCTGACGCAGATGGTAGGCAATGGATGGCGCTAACGCTTCAAGCAGTTGTTGCTCTTCCTCGCTGAATACAGGTTTTCCATGATGACGGAACAACGTAAGAAATCCCCAACAGCTCCCTTTGTACATAAACGGAACACGTAGCTCGTCCCCGAATCCAGCGGGGTGCAAAACATCTCTATATCGTGTGCTCCGATCCGGTTGGCCTTGTGTAGACCCATGTAGCGTGGCTACAGACTGTCCGTCTCGCACCAACTGATCATACTTCATCATATCGTCGTGCAGATATTCGTATTCTAGCAGTTTGTTATGAATGTCCTCCACACCCGATTCTGTAAATGCCCCCGTGGAAAGCAGCGTACGCGGATCTACTGAGGTACAGCACGCCGCATCGAAAGCAACCTGAGTACGCAAGCGGTCGATTAGGGTGTGCTTGTACGTTAGGGATGAGGGGGCTTTTTTCCCCAGATTAATGATCTGCTGTCGAGCGTCCTTAAGCTGTGCAAATGGCGTGTAATGTGCGTTCATCATTTACTCCTATCGTGAAAGCTGGAGATTCTCAAGCACGATTATTAAATCCCACATTTATGGGATGGTGGATATTCGTATTGTCTTTATAATTGAGAATGATTCTTAATTAAATCAACAATAAACGAATGGTCTGAGAAGATCAAGGCTAAATGTTTGGAGGAAAGCACATATGAAACATACCCCTATTGGAAATACGGACTCAAATCAACCGATGAGCTGGAATCATCCGAATGTGCATAAGTACGCGGATACGATTGCTTTAAAAATACCTGGATATGCTCATTTGTACGAGATGACAGACTGTTTGATAACCGCACAGCTTGAGGCACAAGCTCATACTCGAAATATAGATCCAAATGTGCTAATTGTCGGTGCTGGAGGCGGTCAGGAATTGATAACGCTCGGAGGGCGCCATGAAGCATGGTCCTTTACGGCAGTTGATCCCTCTGAGCACATGCTTGATTTGGCACGTAAGCGTGTGACACATGCGGGCATCAGTTCAACAATATCGTTTGTTGCAGGTACGTTGGAAGAGTCATCCAGAGGACCGATCTATGACGCTGCAACCTGCCTGCTGGTGCTTCATTTTCTTCAGAGCTTGGAAAGTAAACAGGCATTGCTACGCCAGATATCTGCTCGACTCAAGCCGGGTGCACCTTTTTGTCTAGCTTCTATTAATGGGAATTCGCAGGAGCCTTCTTTTTCTATCCAAATGCAGGCGTGGAAGGGTCATATGCTGAGTCAGGGCATTTCACTGGAGGATTGGGAACGATTCGCTGCTTCCATCGGTCGTGAGTCAAACCCGGTGTCCAATGCGGCAATACAGGAACTGTTGATAGATGCAGGCTTTACCCATATCACCCGGTATTATGGCGCTTTTTTAATAAATGCATGGTTTGCGGTTAAAGAGGGAGAGACGACTTATGACAAAGGATAACATCATCATCATTGGCGGGTATGGCCATGTTGGAAAAATTGTATGCACGGAGTTAAGTGAAATGTTTCCCGACAAGGTATTTGCCGCAGGTCGTAGTCTGGAGCGGGCCACTGAATTTAGTAGACAATCGAATGGTAAGATACGGCCCTTGCAGCTAAATATTCATGAGCCGATGGACCCGTCGATATTAGAGCAAGCTAAATTGGTTATCATGTGTCTGGATCAGGACAATACGGCCTTGGTACGTGCCTGTCTACAACATGGGGTGCATTACATGGATATTACAGCGAATGCGGCCTTTTTGAGTCAGGTGGAGCAGTGTCATCAGGAGGCCCGAGCTTATCAGGCCACAGCCCTGTTAAGTGTAGGATTAGCTCCGGGCCTGACCAATCTGTTGGCACTGCAAGCGACACAGCTCATGGATCAGACAGATGAGTTGAACATATCTTTGATGCTAGGCTTGGGGGATCGACACGGTCAGGCTGCCATTGAGTGGACAGTAGATCAGATTCATGCCGATTTGGAGGTTATAGAACAGGGACGCCCTGTGACTCGAAAAAGCTTTACCGACGGCATAGTGGCAGACTTTGGTGCAGGAGTGGGTCGTCATCGGGCGTATCGATTTCCTTTTTCGGATCAGCAGACACTTCCTCGTACGCTCAAAGTTCCTACCGTTAGCACACGCCTTTGCTTTGATTCGCGCTTGACCACCCGGCTTCTGGCAGGTCTTCGGACGATAGGAGTATCAGGTTTACTCCGACAGCAAACCGTGCGTGATGCGGTGGTTCGCAGCTTTGGCAAGGTACATATAGGAGGGAATGCTGTAGCGGTCAAGGTAGATGCCCGAGGAACGCTCAATGGCAAAGAGACGAAGGTTGATTGCCGGCTAAGGGGCCACCATCAGTCTGATTTAACCGCTAAGGCAGCCGTCTTTGCAGCGCTCGCCCTGTACCGTTCAGAACTTCCATATGGTGTATTTCACATGGAGCAGGTTTTTTCGTGGAATCGCATGCGGGCTTGGTTGGGGCAGCAAGTATCCGTAGATATTCAGGTGAACGGACAGCATGTATAGAAGTCATATTTTCAAATAAAGGACTCTCATATAATCCAAGCTTATTCAGCAACGCATTGCGGATAGGTCTTGGATTTCTTTTCCTGTTAGATTACACTAGAATGAAGTACATATTTTTGGAAAAGACCTAAGGGGATGATATGAAATGTGGAACCCCTATGAAATAGCAGACAGCATACGCAGGAACGAGGGGATATTTTATGGAAGGCCCGCGCCGTGTTGGTGAAGTTGAAGTTACAAGCCTGGTAGGCCTCTTGACGAATCCGGTCAACTAGCTAGCTACTGAGGAGTCGATAAGAGAGATGGATATCGCTTATATCATAGATTTATTACGTAAACACGATGTGACCTTAGCTCCAGGCTTATCCATGCAAGAGGTTACCGATGTCGAAGGCAGGTATGATATTCACTTCCCGCCCGATTTGAGGGAGCTTCTGATGAGTGTTCTTCCCATCGGTAAAAGCTTTATCCCTTGGAGAGATACGTCACCACAGCGGATGGGTGTAATTCGGCAAAGGTTGAATTGGCCGCTGGAAGGTATGATTTTTGATGTGGAGCAGCATATATTCTGGCCTCCCGAATGGGGCGAAAAACCGACAGATTCGGCGGAAGCCGTTGATATATGTAAACGTGAGATTTTACGTGTGCCCAAGCTAATCCCGATCAACGGACATCGATATATCCCAGAGCAGCCATCTGAAGAAGGAAATCCGGTATTTTCAGTGTATCAAACGGATATTATCGTGTATGGGGAATGTTTGCAGGAGTATTTCAAGCTGGAATTTGGAGAGAAGCCTTATGAACAAATTGATTTTAATGCCGTAAAAAAGGTGCGTTTTTGGAGCAACTTTTGTGAGTGAGTGTCAGGAAGATGAATAAGTCGAAACGAAGGAAGGGGAGCATGATGTGAAGGTGGAGCAGGATTTGGAAGAAATCAAAGAAAGGTTGACCCAGATCGAGACCAAACTGGAACAAAAGTCGACCTCCAAGAGAATCTTGAAGTACATGATCATCATTTTCTTGTCTATTTTTTTTCTTTTATTTCTAATAGGAATTATTCAATTTGTTTCAACCTAATCGGTGCAAGAGGATGAAGGAAGGGAGCTATTTATGTCCATAGAAGCGATTATTTTTGATCTGGATAATACTCTTATTCATCGCAAACAGGCGTTTGCGGCATATACAGAGTGCTTTATAGAACGATTTATTGTGGCAGAAGAACCTGCGATCCGCGCGGCTGTCGTTGAACAGATACGTTTGGCGGATCAGGACGGATATCGGGATAAGAGGGAACTGTATACCGAGCTGCATGCAGACTTGGAACTGAAAAATCCCGATACGTCAGTACAAGAGATGTTGGGCTTTTGGTATGGTGAATTTCATAAGTTTACGGTGTTGATGGACGGGGCCAAGGAAGTGCTGTCCGAACTGCGGTCGCGTGGCTTGAAGCTTGGTATTATTACCAACGGCTCACTCCGTACGCAGCAAGCGAAAATCGACCGAGTTATGCTGAGGGATTATGTGGATTCTATTATCGTATCGGGCGGCGTCAACATCCAGAAGCCTAATCCTCGAATTTTCGAGTTGGCTCTGAATGAGCTGGGCATTGTCGATCCCGGCCATGCCTGCTATGTAGGCGATCACCCGACAAATGATATTCGTGGTGCACAAAGTGCAGGATTGCATACCATCTGGCTGGAAGGCTTTATGACGTGGCAGGAAACGGGCATTGTACCGGACTATCAGATTGGGAGTTTGCGTGAAATCACAGGTTGGCTGGATCGTCGCAGTTATTCAACGAATAAGGAGGAGGGTGCATCATGAGTATGGAGCAGCAACCGAATCCCATTCTCTTATCGTTCCCTGACCAATTCCAGACGGAACGATTGACCATACGTGCCCCGCAGTGGGGGGATGGGGCGGCAGTCAATGAGGCGATGCGAGAGAGTGCGAATGAACTGCGGCCTTGGCTTCCGTTTGCAAGAAATCTTCCTACGGCAGAGGAATCTGAAATCCGTTCGCGCCAAGCCAGACTTAAATTTCTGGATCGGTCTGATATGATGTTGTATATATTTGATACGGTTTCGGGAGAATTTGTAGCCAGCAGCGGTCTGCATCGTATTGATTGGGATGCACGAAGATTTGAAATTGGGTATTGGCTCAGAACATCATGGACCGGAAAAGGCATTATCACAGAGGCCGTGCACGGTATTACGGATTTTGCCATACAGCATTTGAATGCCAATCGGGTGGAGATTCGTTGTGATTCCAGAAACACACGCAGCGCCAAGGTAGCGGAACGTGCAGGTTTTACACTGGAGGGGATTTTAAGAAACGTCGAGTATGATGAAGAGGGAAGCATGGCACACGAAATGGTTTTTGCCAAGGTGCGTGGTATTGAATTTTAGTATCCTCACATGAACAGTTTGGAAGTTGCTGATGGTTTGTACGATATTACGGAGGCTCATTATGATTAATTATATTATGAAAAATACAGACAAGTTAGTGTGCATACAATATGTCATCAGCAAAAGGTTCAGCAATCTTGCAAGCGCTATCCAAGAGAGGATGATTTACGAATTTCCAGCAGCTTGGCGAAGATGTCCCAGCATTAGGACAGGTGATTTAGCATGAGGAGCGTTCGTAAGAGCATCATCAGGAAGGCCAATCGGGAAATAAAGGCGAAATTCCGCTGGAAGGCCCGCGCTGCGTACCTAATTGCTGTGCTGGTCACGATTTTGTTGGGTTTGGGAAGCCGGGTTTTCTCCTCCCAGTTGCCTGAATTCGTTGCTAATCACTTTGGGGATGCTTTGTGGGCGTGCATGATTTATTTTGGGCTGAGAATGTTGTGGGTGAATCGTCAATTGTCTGTAGCCCTGTGGGGCAGCTTGCTGTTTTGCTTCGCCATTGAGTTCAGCCAGATGTACCAGGCTCCCTGGATTAACCATATTCGGGCAACGACGCTGGGCGGCCTGGTGCTTGGGAAAGGGTTCCTAACCGCGGATCTGATCAGGTACACGGTTGGCATTGTGGTATCCTGGGCGCTGGATCAAGGTTGTCAAAAGCTGGCGGGGAGCAATACACGTAGAGACAATGACAAACCACTCAAATAACCTGAAAAGCGAGGGTTGCGCTTGAAACAAAAGGGAAAGCGTCACAGGTTGTTCGGTAAGATGATTGGATTATGCGCAGGGTTCAGCTTGTTGTTTGCAACCATACTTATCCCAGGGCAGGCACTGGCCGAAAGACAGCTTGCGGCGCCTCTTCGATTTGACTTTGGCCCTGGGAACGTAGCTGACGGCTACACCCAAGTCACTGCCAAGGATGTTTACACGCCTGAGCGAGGCTATGGATTTACCGATCTTTCCAAAGTGAATGAAGAGGATCGTGGTGGAAGTAATGCTATACGCTCAGATTTTGTTCGTGTTCAAGGATCATCATTTGTCGTCAATTTACCACCTGCGGATTACACGCTTTCCCTAATTGCCGGAGATACTGCCGGAAACACAGACATTACGGTTAAAGCCGAGTCCATCGTCAAGGTAGAACCTACTGCCAAAACAGCAGGACAATTTGTCGAGGCTGGATTTGAACTTGCACTCATCGACGGTCAGCTCGAATTGTATTTCTCAGGTAATGAAGCGAAGATTAACGCTTTGGTTATTACTCCAAAGGATGCTCGAACGGCTGGAGAACGCCCTTCGGTATATCTTGCGGGAGATTCTACGGTTCAAACCTATAAATCCGCGATGAAGCCTCAAGCGGGCTGGGGGCAAATGATTGCTCCGTTCTTCACAGATGAGCCTATTTTTGTGAACCGTTCTATTGGTGGACGAAGCACGAAAACCTTTCTGGTACAAGGGCGGTTAGATGATATTTTACGCAATATCCGTCCAGGAGATTATCTGCTCATTCAGTTTGGACATAATGATGCCGCGATCAACAACCAAGAGCGTTATGTTTCACCCGCGGATTACAAAGTTTACTTAAAAACCTACATCCAAGGAGCCATCCAACGCGGTGCAACACCTGTGCTAATTACTCCTGTTGGCCGCCGGGATTATGATGCGGCAAGTGCCTCGTTTCGGATTAGTTTCCCGGAATATGTGCAGGCCATGAAGGAAACAGCATCGGAGACAAATGTTGCACTGGTCGATCTTAGCCGCTTGAGTGTAGCGTACTATGATACACTTGGCCTCGAAGGAACACTTCCGTTATTTTTACATGTGGAGCCAGGGGTGTATCCTGCATTTCCTGATGGAGTGAAGGATGATACACATTTTCAGGAATACGGTGCGGAGCAAATAGCTCGGCTGGTAGCTCAGGGAATACGTGAGTTGAATATTCCTTTATCCTCTTATGTACAGGCGGAAGATTCGCAATAAAACATTATTTCCATAGTCATGGTATACTTAGAAAATAAGCTGGCCCTACCCAAAGATAGCATTGCTTAGGCTTGGGTAGGGCTTTAATGTTCTGGATCTTAAGGAGGAAGCGAGAATGACAGTCGCTCAACTTCATAATCTTATTAACGGTCAACTCCTGTACAATCAGCATCGGAGTTTATTTTATATGCGCGAGGGTTCTGTTCTGTTAGGACCTTCAACAGAAATGACGTACTGGTTGACGCAGAGAAGCTCGGAGCTGATCCTCATGCTTCAAAGCTTGAAGCGCCAGCATACGTATAACGCTTTTGTGACGGATGTAGCGGCTAAAATACTGTCCCAGTTTGTAAATACCAATCAGTATCTACATTTTCACACAGATCATGCGAGGGAGCTTACGGAGCTGTATGATCGACTCTTCACTCGGATTGAAAAGTTGTTCCAGAAGAAATCTATAGATAGAGCAATCCTGGACCTGCTGCTTCAGCAGCATTACGGACATTTGAGAGATTTTTTAACTCGTACCAATGGACGTGAAATGTTTGCTAAGTATGCAGAGTGTGAGTATACCTTTTGGATACCTTGTGAGGAATATACGCCGGAGTTGCAAGCTAATCTACTAGGATTGGATATTGCTCGTTTACAAGAGCCTGTTCTAGATGTTGGTTGCGGATCTGAGGCACGGTTAATTACTTATTTACGTGCCTGTGGAATTGAGGCTTACGGAACAGATCGGCTGGCTGAAACAGAAGGTTGTGTCACTCGAGGAGATTGGTTAGAGACCACCTTTGGAGAAAGTGCATGGGGGACGATCATTTCACATATGGCATTCTCCAATCATTTTATACATCATCATCTGAAGGCAGATGGTAATATTCATGAGTACGCTCGCAAATATATGGAATTGCTTAGAGCCATTCGGCCAGGAGGGAGTTTTATTTACAGTCCGTGCCTGCCGTTTATGGAAGAGCTTTTGGATGCCCGAATGGGTTATCAAGTAGAGTATATCCAGTCATCTGAAGGTTACAGGGCCACGAAAATAACGCGTGTACATTCATAAGCGCGAGTAGTAGTCCATTCATTTGTCAGATTCATTCTTGGAATGGTAGTATAAGGATAGATATTACTCTATTTGGGATTCTGTTAATGATAAAGATTCTCATGAAGCTAATTAGACACCATTAGAGGATGATCATTAGCTGTATGGCTGCACTGAATAATAATAATTAGCTTACGGATAACGGAATTTTCAGGAAAGATTAAATCATATTTTCCTAAAAGCCGATATATGGGAATGAGGCGAGAACATACTGTTATTATACCCGCCCGAAAATGGAAGTATATAATTTGGGTTAGGAGAGTAGAAGAAGTGTCAGATCTGTATACGAAAAAAGAAGTAGAAGATTATGTAACGAACGTGGTTTTCGAACGACCTTTAGGTGTAAGCATTTCAGCCATTTTATTGATCTTTAATGGGGCACTTCTGTTGGTGACCCAGCTATTGACGCTTAATGCATTAAATGAGGCTTCTACGTTAGTAGGCATTTGTAGGGGCATGTTTCAAGGATTTATCGCGTTACTCGGTTTGGCAGGGACGACTGCCGGTGTCGGTATGTTATTTGGTAAGAAGTGGGCTTGGTGGCTGGCAGTATTTTATTTTACATATGAGACCATGCGTTATACGTGTGCAATTCTGTTTATTCCAGATGTCCCTCCAACGTTGGGCGGTGTACAGCTAAACCCTGCTCTATACTACGTAAAATATGGTATGCGTATTATTTGGAATTTGTTGTTTACGTTGTTCATGTGTCGTAGTAAAGTCACAGGTTTTTTTCAAACAAGTGGAATCCACAAGTGGAGAGCATGTATTGTATTATTCTTCATAAATGGAGTGATGGTTGGGATTGGCTGGTGGCTGATAAGATAGGTTCTTCGATGTAAAGGAGGAGATGGATAATGTCAATGGAAACGTTTCCGATTTTAGAAACCGATAGGCTTCGTTTAAGACAGCTTACAGTAGGGGATGCGGAGGATGTGTTCGGCTATTTTTCCAAGGATGAGGTCACACAATATTATGACTTGGAAAGCTTTACAGAGGTAGAGCAAGCCGAAAAATTTATTCGTTCGATGCTAACCAGATATGAGAAGCAAGAGGGCTTTCGTTGGGGGATTACGTTAAAAGAAGCTCCTGAGCGGATCGTGGGTACAATTGGATTCCATAACTGGCACAAGGAGCACTCCCGTATTGAAATTGGGTATGAGCTGGCACCGGAATATTGGCGGCAAGGTCTGATGACAGAAGCGATGAAGGTGGTCGTGAATTATGGCTTTCAATTGCCGCAGGTTCACCGTATAGAAGCCTTCATTGATCCAGATAACGAAGGCTCCAGACGGCTACTGCTCAAAAGTGGCTTTACTAAAGAAGGTCACCTGAGAGACTATTTTTATGAAAAAGGTCAGTTTGTCGACGCTGTTATTTTTGGCTACCTTCGGAAGGAGTTTTCCGTGGATCGGTAAGTTTACAAATATCCCTTGTCTCCGTATGGCTGGAGTCGATCAAGCCAGGTCTGCTCCAGCTTTGTCAGTGCATCTTTGACATCAAAGAACGCTGAGTCCTTTTTCTTCAAAACGTCCAGCACTTCAAATTCAAACGAATCTTCGCCATACTCATTCCATTCCTGTTGCAGTTGTTTATTCTTAAATCCACCCATGTTCAGCTCAAAACGCCGTCCATTCAGCGACTTTAAATTCGGCGTGGAAGAGACGAAAATTTTCCCGTTACGTGTATTTCGAATGCAATAGATTCCTGCCTCTGTCTTCATCTCCATGTACTGCTGCACCAATTCTTTTCTTCGATTCATTGTCGAATCCTCCTATTGTATAAACGTTAAGATTCAAGATTCCTTCAACCAATATTCACTGCCATCCGGCTTACGATCCAATAGATTGTATTCAATCATATATCTTCGCACCGTGACATAATCGTCATATACTTCCTGTAAAATCGCATTGATATCTTTCTCATGATATATTTGTCCATTTACAAAACGGCCCGCAATTTCACGCAGCACAATCAGCTTGTGCTTTTCTTGCATTTTAAAGGTCTTTAGGCGTCCGTCTGTCCCATTCGGAAAATACTTCGTGAGTACCTTTTGCCGCTCGTTTTCCGTAATGTTGTAGCGTTCGTCCACCATCCGTGCTTGTACTGGTACTTCTACAATGGCAGGAGCGTGTCGGTCTTTCTCCTTTAACAGCTCCATTAATGTGAGAAAAACCTTGGCCTGTCGTTCTTTTTCTTTGAGACCAAAGCGATGATTACGTATGGTGGATGCGCTGCCGATTCCAGTTTCCTTTTGAATATCCGCATCGCCCATGCCTTGATAAAATAACTGAAGCAACCGATTCTGATGATCCGTCAGTCCAGTCAGCTTTTTGTCCAGACCGATCAAATAGTCAAAGACCGAACCGTACGTCCGCTCAATATGAAGTCGCATGTACCTCTCCGCGTCATAAAATACCCCTTGATCCTGATATATGATGCCTTGCTCAAATCGCTGTCCGTCCAGCAGGCAAATTACCTGTTCTTCTTGGCGAATATATCCTCGCTTCAGTTCTTCGATTCCAGCATTCCAGAACAGTTCGGAATGATCCATTTTAGCAAACACCTCAATTAAATGATGATTATTTTATAGACAATATAACATTTTGTTTGTTTTAAATCAATGAGTGGATATTTATTTAGGGTCTCAACAATGTTCGCTATATACAAAAGAGACATCGGATTGTTATCATATGTAAATTATTGAATTGCTTTAAGACTGGATAGTTGCTATATATTGTAATAAGGTGGGTTGGTAAACTATGAACAAAATGCGATTAGAAGAAGTCATAGAAAGTGGAGATTTAAAGGAAGCGGTAAAGATTATAGAGGAGATAGGTGAAAAGCTGGATTATACATTCACTCCAATATTATTGAGATATTTAGCAACGACGGATAGTGTATTGCTAAGAAATGTAATCGCCATTACGTTAGCTGATCTAGGAGACCGTGAAGCGGTGTTGCCTCTTATCGACTTGTTAAGAAATCCAAAGACCAAGGGGAATAGAGGAACACTGTTATATGCTTTAGAATTTTTTGACGTATCTACTCATGTTGTGGCGCTGGTAGATTTACTGGATGATACCTTTGAAGCGAGTAGACATTCTTATCAACTGATAAGTAACGTGCAAGATAAAATCTCTGAGGCTCAAAAGGACATATGTAGACAAATGATAAGAAGAAAGCTGACCGATCATAAAAACAAATATAAGCGTGACTTTTTGCTAGAATCTTTAGAGCTTTTTACATGATTCTTTTATTAGAGAGGTTTGGTTGGAGTGGTAAAAAAAACTGTTTTATTCGTGATCATCATTGTAATTGCATATACAGTTGTATCCATTACAACAGGAAGTCCGATAGAAAGAGTCCAATTTCGGAGTAACGTCACTGACTACCTACATAAAACGTACACTATGAACTGGAAAATTGATTCAGTTGATTATGATTTTAAGAATGATAAATTTATAGCTAATGTGATTTCTGACTCAGGGATTTCTTTTTTGGTGGATGAAGACTATTATGGGCAAATGATGGATAACTATGCCTGTTCTATTTGGATGGATGAGATAAAAACTGCCGTGACCAAAAAAGCAAAGCAAGTTACAGGATCAGATGCAGAAGTGATAGTAGATATATATAGTCTTGGAAGTCATACTATAATATACCGCGATGAAATTCCAAGCTATTCTACTGTTAGCCGAGCCTTCTCATCAAACGCTACAATTTATATTAAAGGTAACTTTTCAGCCACTCATTATCTTCAAGAGATGTTGGAAATAAAGCAGTGGATTGTTGAAAAGAAGTATGATGCTTCGTTAACGTTTGAGCCCAAAGATAAGGATGTTTACTTCTATTTACCTACTGAAGATCTGAAAAAAATTAAAAAGCCAGAGGATCTCAATCCTTATCGCCTTCAAATTAATTAATTATTCTACCCAAGAACTTGAAACAGAGCCCTCCCCTGTGGAATTAAGATTATGGGAGTTTTTAAAGGGTGCTCAGTCGCTTGATAATAATATATGGCAAGGCTTTTCTAAAGAAGAACGTCTGGGTGGCTAAACGTGACTAGAATACATTCTGCATCTAATCATTTTACCAGACAGGATAAACGAGGAGAAGTCTACACCTTAGACGGCGAATACATATCTGATTTTAAAACATTTTTTATAGCACTTGGTGAAGCGATGAATGGGCCTGGAGGGTACTATGGATTTAGCTTGGATAGTATATCGGACTGTCTCTGTGGAGGTTTTGGGACAGTAGGACCGTTCACGATCCATTGGAAAAACGCACATTATTTTTTGGAAAGATTTAAGGAAGAATGGGATCAAGAAGAGAGATGTTATGGATTTTTACCACAGCAATATTTTATGGATCTTCTCACGATCTTAGTATCAGGTGATGTTACCGTGAATTTTTCTTCGCATTAAGATGGCAAAGCAAGAAGGGAATTTTGAATGGAATATAAATTAATGCAACCACCTTTTGACATGAAATAATACTCTGAAATGAGTAAAAACGAAGGGAAAGAACATTTAGAAGCAGATGAACTTGTGGCAAATTCCTTAAAAGAAATTTTAATCCGGGAAATGGAACGAGAAATCTAATAAGAGATATTAATTACTTAAGGGGGAAAAAGGAGCAAGAGTGTTTTTTAGAATGAATAATGGCCAAATGAACATTTTGGCTAAGGCTAATATGGCTAACGAACAAACAGTTATTGATATCATATATAATGTTTATGGTAAATGAGGAGGCCCAAATGAGAGTGAAAAAAATTGTATATCCAACTTCACTATCTCAGATAGCAGATATTGAGGATGATAATATAGATGTATTTATTGAACTTGAAGATGGGACTAATATTTCTGTTGCTGTATGTACCCCAAAAAATCTAATTAGTTATATGACCAAAGAGAATATTAATTTTATTCCTGCATCGCCACCAGATATTATTGTGAAGTCATTAACAGAAGAAACTATTGAACAAGCTATTGAAAATTACGCTCAGGAGGATGCTTTCTGGCTAAAGTTGTTTTTTGTAGCTGGCGTTGATAAAACAGTCATAGATTTAGACAGAATTGATTTGTGCCTTAAAGAAATGAAAAGAATAAATCAGGAACTCTTGAACGATTAAAAATTAATTGTATAGTTAATTTGACCATATGGAGTATAAAACTCTATGAGGTTTCTTTTTAGCTCCTCATTCTGAAAATATATAAATTAGGAGACAACATGCTCTAAGATGATCATTTGCTCGTTAAATTGAGAGTAGGATGATTTTTTCCTGTTCCACGGATGCATGTTCCAATTATCTTGTAAGGAGAATATTTTGTGAAAATATCAAATATTATCAGAAAAACCATAGGGAACAAATTAGCTGCTTTGAACTTTACTTATGAGCATTTAAACAATACTTGGTTTTTTACAAGAGTAGTCAATGGATTTAAGGAAACAATCCAAATCGATAAAAGTTATTGGACAGAGAATGCAATACGCATTACTTTTATGACTGAGTCCGAATCAGTGTATAGCTTTTATTTCATTGATGGATCAAAGATGGAGAAATTTCATTATTATGAGGATGAAGAGTCATTACGAGATATATTTATCACCCTAGAAAAGATTATTGATCAGTGTGCTCTAAAATGGTTTGAAGAGAATGTGCCTAAAGATAATCTTCCTCCTGCTAACTTTTTAGATAAAGGATGGTTTGAGAAGCTACAGAAATTTGTCGAGGTAAATAATCTGAACTTTAAAGATGAAAATTCATTAAAAACCATCGAAGCTTTGCTAAGTTCAGAACCGACGGAGGAAAACGTTCTGTTATCAAGCTATTTCTTGGGAGAATTTTTTATCCATACGTTAGATGGTGAGTGGTACTACGATCAGAATTATGGTCCTTCTATTAAAAATATAGGTGGAATTAGTAATTTTAATAGAGAGCCATACCAAATCTCTAATAGTTTTGCTTCTAATCCTCAAAACAACTCAATTATTAATCACTATCAAGCCATTGCTGGAACTGTAAAGAATCTTCAAGGTAATAGGAAATAATCAAATTAAATTGAGAGCAAAAACATGTTCCGATTTTTTATTCGGTCTAAGATGATTCTTTAATAGTGAGTTTGCACTCCAACCACATGGATTAATTCTGTGTGGTTTTTCTTTTCTAAGGGTTTAAAAGGAGTTAAAGGAGGAAAATATATAAGTGAACTATAAATTATGCAACCACCTTTTGTCATGAAAGAATACTCTGAAATGAGTAGGAGAGACTGTAAAAAGTAATCACAGTGGGTTGGATTGGGGAGTTATTTTTGAACCAAAGTCTTATATTAGCGTTAATCGCCCAGTTATTATTGGATTCAGGAACAAAGAAATGGATGTGATCAGGATTGTATCGAATAAAATGTACGTAATTTTAAAAGGAAAACGTAACCCTAATGCATTATTTGATATTTATCATACGTGTGAAGAGTTTATTTGAAATCGCTGATAGGAAGGGATTATGATCTTCAAGCCTAATTTGAATGGGAAGATCGTTAAAAATTTGAATATTATATAAAGAACAGAGAGCCGTTAAGCGTGTTAACGGCTCTCTTCGTCGTCTTCCGGCAAATATTCGATCAGTTCACCAGGGAGTCGCCAAGGGTTCTAAACCTAATTGAAACAGTTTCTCATAACAACAGAAGTTCATTTTACTAATTTGTATCATCCTCTACATACTCGATAACATCTTGAACATGGCAGTCTAGAGCTTTACAAATTTTATCTAGCGTATCAAATTTCACACCGTCTGTTTCTTCGTTGTAAAGTTTGGTGATTCCGTTTCTATGTAATCCAGTCATGCGGGAAAGCTCGGCAATATTTATTCGTTTTTCGCCCATAATACGGGAAAGATGAATCTTTATCATATTTTCCTCCAGCTAAATGCATTCTATAGTGTTAAAAAGAAACATCAAAGTATTGACAATAAACACTGTTCGATGTATTCTGGAAACAACAAAAATAACACTGTAATGTGCATTTGGTTTATTGAAATGTTATTTGTGAACGTCGTAGTAATATGCTTATCGTACCAAAACGTTTTACAATTAGCAATTAATTATCGTTCAACCACCTAGTTTGAAAAACTACCTGTAGAAGAAAGTATATTGGCAAATAAGAAACTTTGAACAAAGGAATGGAGCGAGGATGTATGACAGAATCGGTAATGGAATTGGAACGGGTATCCATGGTTCAGGGGCCGTATGATTACCCTCATATGTATGAGATATGCGAAGGGGTTCTTTATGACCATCAATATTTCTTTTACCTCGAAAATGGCATACTGTGTTTGCGCCATGTGAAGAAGGTGGAGCAATCATATCATACGCATCTTTATCTGGATGGAGAGAGCGGAGGCTTGCAACTGGCAGAGGGCGTACAAGGGGAAGTTATGCAAGTTGTTACGGAGATCATCGAGCGCTTACGCGCTAAGGATGGACTGACATTTTTATTCGATGAACTGCTGTGGCTACATGGGAGGGGCCCCATTGAATTAAACCTTTTCAATAAGAAGGATGGAGTGACCCCGAGTGGCAGACAACTTGCTACGAAATAAATGATTCTTATGCTCTATATCATGGAACTTGTAGAAAAAAAATTATGATTTCAGTGAATGTACCAGTTGTTGACTGATAAAAATGAGCGGATACCGAATCAATATGGTCAATTCCACTACAACAGCATCACCAGAGGGAGTAAATCCAAAATCACCTCCCAATAATATGTTTTGCTGCTGCTTTGATGAAGGAAATTCCGGTTCATCCAAGCCATATTGTTCTTTGATTCTCTCTTTTGTTTCATGATCTATGACAAGGTTATCCTGTGCAAAGGTATAGAAGATAGGAACACTTAACTGTATTAAAAGAAGTAATGCAACGGGTATAAGCACTTTTTTGCTTTGCATGGTTAGCTCCTATGATCTCTGTTTTTGACCTCTTAACTTTTGTATCTACCATAATGAAAACAACTTAAAAATGCAACGGAAGGATGAGAAAATAATCCCTTTACAGGATTTTATGACCAGAATATAATGGTAAATAACAGCATCGATCTACATACACTTGGTTATCGGGGTATAGCGCAGCTAGGTAGCGCGCACCCTTGGGGTGGGTGAGGTCGTGGGTTCGAATCCCGCTACTCCGATTTCAATCAAAATGTCCTGTTGATGCAGCTAATGCGTCTGCCGGGCGTTTTTTTTGAATATTACATACCCTATCGGTCTATGTATCTACTGGGTTGTGACGAGCTAGTCGTATGCAACGAATGTGTGTACTTGTGGAGCATTTGAGAGGAGATATGATGAAGCCACCTCTGCACTGGATTTGGAGGCAGAAGTGGCAACTCAACAATCGCTGGCGGAATGGTCTGCTGTTTGACTTTTTTAATTTGCCTATAAAGATTCCTGAAGGGTCTTGGAAGAAGTGCTGTAATCAGCATAACGGGGAAGCACAATAGTGTAATATATTCCTACAATAACGGTACAGACCCCAACTAATAAAAACAAGAACTCAATTGAAATAAATGAAGGAAAGCTTATAGCAATGAAACCTAATGTAAGAGACTGGGACAGCATCATTAACGGATTAATCAAGCCTTGCACACGTCCCATCATTTGAGGATCTACAATACGAGGAAGCCATCCTCCTATGCCAATGTTAATGAACGGAAGTATCAGTGCAATGACAAAATTGATAATCAGAAAGGCGTAGATGTGGTTAACAAATCCAAGTATGCACATACCTATTCCGGCTACCAGAACTCCCGCTGCAATCATTTGGTGTAGCTTTAGCTTGGCGGAGATGAGAGAAGCGATTAGGGTACCAAGCAACACACCAGCTCCAAAAATAATACCTGTCCATACCATATACTGCTCATAGTTGCCCGGAGCTAGCTTATATTTAAGAATAAACATCGGTAAAACGCTAAATCCACCATTTAAAATACCGAACATAAAAAAGCCTGAAACCAACCAAAGCAGTAGTCTGTTGCGTAATATGTAAAGAAACCCTTGTTTAAAATCGATCATGACAAGTTTGAATTTTAATTGTTTGAAATGATGTGCCCCGTTCGGAAGGCGTACTTCCTTTGGAATTTTGCAGGAACGAATAAGCAGTGCAGACACAATAAAAGAAATAGCATCAATTAGGATGGCTCCAGTAATTCCAAAGTGCCAGTAAACGACGGCCCCCAGAGTTCCTCCAAATAACATGAAAAGACTCCCCATCATTTGATTGAGGCCTGCGGCAATAGTGTAATCATCTTCGCTTAATATTCCCTGTATAATGGCACTTTCGGCTGGGAAGAAGAATTTGGAGGCAGCACTACGGATAAAGAGAAGGGCAAATATCAAAGGAATCGAATCGACCCAAATAAAAATAAGCAAACATAAGGATAAAAAAGCGCTGATCCAGTCACAATTAACAGCAATTTTTTGTCTGTCCATCCGATCTGCCAGCACTCCAACCACGAGAAACACTACCAGCATCGGGAGCGAATACATTAACTCGGCAAGCGTTGCATAGTATGGCTGGTTTGTAAACCGTTTCAACAAATAAAACATGAATGCAGTAACCCCGATAATTCCTCCCATTTGTGAGGCGAAGGTTGCCAGAAAAAACCTGACATAATTCTTGTTTCTGAGTACTTGTTTTAATCCAGTCACAGTTCCATCCCTTTCGCTTTCAAAGCGGTTTTTAGATGCCTAATTAAAATAATAGTGAAAAGTAGGAATATTGTACAGAAAAGTGACTTTAATGTCACTTTAAGTTTGAATTTGCATCGTATCGGACCCTCTACCTTTTAAATTCTGCTGTTAACGATAATCATAGTGAGGTGGACTGGGAAGTTGTTTTCAAAATGGTTTGGCGTAGTATGAGGAGCAATATAAACTTAAATAACCAGCCGACGGTTGATATCCAACGGCTGGTTATTTAAGTTGCCAGGTGTTTGATTACAGATTAGCCCGATTCATCTCATTTACGCATGGATATGTTGAGAAAAAGGAAATGCTCCTAGCTAGAAAACTTTATACAATGGAAGAGAAATAAGAATTGTGAAATTCGACTTTTGATGAAGGATTTCATATAATGTGAGCATATTGTGAACAACTTAAATTGAAGACTTAATAAAAAATGAAAATGATTTCCGTCCAGCTATGAATTTCAAAATTTGACGGAGGGAACGAGATGACAATGGAAGAGAGCAGCAGACAGGTACCTTGGCAGGCGTATTATGGACCTAATCTAGGTTATGTGCAGGACCAGTATGAAAAGTATGTAGCGGACCCCGGAACGGTTGATCCGGCTTACCGCGAGCTGTTTGATCAATGGGGTGAGCCGCCACAATCCGAATATTCGGCTGCTTCCATGATAGACAACAAATTGCAAGGCCCCCCCACAAGTGCTTTGGGGCACCTTGATTCAAACACATTACAGAAAGCGGTTACAGCGGGGAAAATGGTGTGGAATATCCGTGAGTACGGACATTTAGCCGCCCAGATTGATCCGCTGGGACTGGATGCAGAGCAGGATACACGCTTGCTTAATCCAGCATCTTACGGTTTAACTGAACAAGACTTAAAGGCTTTTCCAGCCTCTTTAATATGGGATAACGCTCCTGCGGGAACACTTAACGGATGGGAAGCCATTCAACGGTTACGTGTAGCATACACAGGTCCGATTGCCTATGAATTTAGTCATATTCACAACGAGGAGGAACGCCGCTGGCTGAACAGCTATGCAGAATCTGGCTGGTCCTCCAAGCCACTTACAACACAGGAACGCAAGTCGTTGCTAGGCAGATTGGTAGAAGTAGAACAGTTCGAAGAGTTTTTGCATAAAACATTCGTCGGACAGAAACGTTTTTCCATCGAGGGTAATGATGTGCTTGTCCCTGTTCTCGACGAGATTATTCGTCTAACCACAAATGCAGGAGCAAGTCATGTCCTGATGGGTATGGCGCATCGCGGCCGTTTGAATGTACTGGCTCATGTGCTGGGCAAGCCTTACAGTAAAATTTTCTCTGAATTTCATCATTCGCCGAATAAGGATTTGATCCCGTCGGAAGGTTCCACAGGAATTAACTACGGCTGGACTGGCGATGTGAAATATCATCTGGGTGCTGATCGTTTTGTAAAAGATGGGGGAGCAGTGCAAGCCCGTCTAACATTGGCGAATAACCCGAGTCACCTGGAATATGTAAATCCGGTAGTACAAGGATTTTCACGAGCTGCACAGGAAGACCGCAGTGAGGCTGGTTATCCGAAGCTGGATGTGAGCAAGGCAGCTACAATTATTATGCATGGTGATGCGGCTTTCCCAGGTGAAGGTATCGTGGCAGAATCACTTAATTTCACAAATTTGCGTGGTTTCCGTAATGGCGGCACGGTCCATATTATTGTGAATAATCGTTTGGGTTTTACGACAGAGAGTGTCGATTCACGTTCGACCCGTTATGCCAGTGATTTGGCTAAAGGTTATGAAATTCCAATTGTACATGTGAACGCGGATAATCCTGAAGCCTGCATTGCAGCGGCACGTATGGCTGGTGAATATCGCAATCGTTTCAAGAAGGATTATTTGATTGATCTGATTGGTTACCGTCGTTATGGTCACAATGAATCCGATGACCCGGAAACAACACAACCGCTGGTATACCGTAAGGTGAAGAATCATCCGACGGTGAGCAAATTATATGCTCAAAAGCTGATGAAGCAGGGTATAGTGGATGAAGCGTTTAGTGCCGGCCTCATTGAAAAGGTCCAAAACAGACTGAAGGAAGCGCATGAGCATGTGAAGAATCAACCGGAACAAGAGCCGGAAATGACTCCTGTGAAGGCGAAAAAGAATCAGAATTCTATGGTACGTACTGCAGTGGAATTGAAAAAGCTGCGCCAAATCAATGAAAACTTACTCAAATGGCCACAGGCTTTTCATGTATATCCGAAGCTGGATCGAATTTTACAGCGTAGAAAAACCGCTCTGAACGAAGGGGAAAAGGTAGATTGGAGCTTGGCGGAGACGCTGGCTTTGGCCACCATTCTCGCAGACGGCAAGCCTATTCGTATGACAGGTCAGGATGCGGAGCGAGCTACATTTGCTCACCGTAACCTTGTGCTGCATGAGCCTGAAACAGGCCGTACACATTGCCCGTTGCATACATTGCCGGAAGCACGTGCTTCATTCAGTATTCATAACAGTCCATTGTCTGAGGCATCTGTCCTCGGCTTTGAATATGGCTATAACGTGTATTCTCCTGAAACGTTAGTGATTTGGGAAGCACAATTCGGCGATTTTGCCAACTGTGCACAGGTTATTTTTGACCAATTCATCTCCGCAGGCCGTGCCAAATGGAGACAGAAATCGAGTCTGGTGATGCTGTTACCGCATGGTAGCGAAGGACAAGGACCAGAGCATACAAGCGCACGTCTGGAGCGTTTTCTCCAGTTGTCCGCACAAAATAACTGGACTGTCGCTAATTTGAGCAGTGCCTCACAGTATTTCCATCTACTGCGCCGTCAGGCTGCATTAAGCGAAAGTGAGGAAGCTCGCCCGCTTGTGATGATGTCGCCGAAGAGCCTGATTCGTAATAATCGTGTCGCTTCGCCTGCTTCTGAATTCAGCGAAGGAGCGTTCCGTCCTGTGTTGGAACAGCCTGGTCTGGGTGCACGTCCGGATCGTGTAGAGCGCATTGTACTGTGCAGTGGCAAGATTGCCATCGATCTCGAAGAAGCATTGGAAAAGGATAAGAATGAGGCAGAAGAGCGTCTGCATATTATTCGTGTGGAGCAGCTATACCCTTTCCCGGAAGAGGAAATTCGGAATATTTTCGGCCGCTTCCCGCATGTTAAGGAATTTGTATGGGCTCAGGAAGAACCTAAAAATATGGGGGCCTGGAGTTACATTGAACCTCGTCTGCGGAATGTAGTGCCACAGGGAGCGGAAATTCGTTACGCAGGCAGACCAGATCGTTCAAGCCCGGCCAGCGGTTATCAGCAAGTACACAGCCTAGAACAACAGCGAATTATTCAATCGGCGTTGAAGCAGGATTCCAAAAACAATATTACACTTGGGAGGTAGCGGCTGTGAGCGATATTATAGTGCCAGCAATGGGAGAATCCATCACGGAAGGAACAATCTCCAAATGGCTTGTGAAGGAAGGGGATTCCGTAGGACAGGGAGATGTTCTACTGGAGTTGGAAACCGATAAGGTCAATCTGGAAATTAGTGCGGAAGAAGCAGGTGTGGTCCAGAAAATCCTTCGTCAGGAGGGTGATACTGTAGTCATCGGTGAAGCTGTTGGCTTGATCGGAAGCGGCAGTGGTGGTGCGGAATCAACCGGTGCTGGAGAAGTTGCAGCGACTCAAGCGCCTGAAGCACCGTCCGTAGCGACTTCACCGTCTTCCGTAGGAGGCGGCGTTAAAGCAGAAGAAAAGTCTGCACCGCCTATTTCATCGAATGGCGACGGGAATGGCCAGACGGCATCACCATCCGCCCGGAAGTTGGCGCGTGAGCGCGGGATTGATCTTGAGCAGGTACAGGGAAAGGACCCGCTCGGACGTGTTTTCCAGGAGGACGTAAAAACGCATAACAGCTCTGAAGTGTCACGTGCAGCATCTGTACCTGCGTCTCCCGCTACTAGCAAGCCTGCGCCTCCGTCTCCAGCACAAACGGAGTACAGCAAGCCTGTGGAACGCCAGCGGATGTCTCGGCGCAGAGCGACGATCGCTAAGCGTCTTGTTGAAGCACAGCAAACAGCTGCCATGCTCACCACTTTTAATGAAGTGGATATGACCGCCATTCTCGATGTGCGTAAACGCCGTAAAGATAAGTTTAAGGAAAAACATGATGTAGGTTTGGGCTTTATGTCCTTCTTTACAAAGGCAGTGGTTGGCGCACTCAAGCGCTTCCCTACCGTGAATGCAGAAATTAACGGCGATGATATCGTACTGAAAAAATACTATGATATCGGGATCGCTGTATCTGCCAAGGAAGGTTTGGTCGTGCCAGTTGTGCGGGATGCCGACCGTCTTGGCTTTGCTGAGATCGAGAAAAGTATTGCAGATTTGGCTGGCAAAGCACGCTCCAATTCGCTTTCTCTGGCCGACTTGCAAGGAGGAACGTTTACTATAACCAATGGAGGTATTTTCGGTTCCCTGCTGTCTACGCCAATTCTCAATACGCCGCAAGTGGGTATTTTGGGCATGCATAAGATCCAACTTCGCCCGATTGCCATCGACGAGGAACGCATGGAAAATCGTCCGATGATGTATATCGCGTTGTCCTACGATCACCGGATTATTGATGGTAGCGAGGCGGTTCGTTTCCTGGTAACGGTCAAAGAATTGCTGGAAGATCCGGAATCATTGTTACTCGAAGGATAAAATAAATCGGGCAAGTGTATCTTCTCTTTACGTGTATGACAAAAGCAGACTCTTGCGAGTCTGCTTTTTTTCCTGCATAGTTATAACATAAAGCAACTGACATTACAGGCAGTAAATGCAGAGAAGGGCGGGAACTGTTTTGGACAAAGACTTGCGCTATCCGATAGGATCATTCGTTGTTCCAGATACCATTACAGAAGAACAGCTTATCGCATGGATTCACGACATTGCTGAATTGCCTGCACAGCTGCGTCAGGCGGTCGAAGGACTGAATGAGCAGCAGCTCAATACGCCTTATCGCGAAGGGGGCTGGACGATTCGGCAGGTAGTTCATCATATGGCAGACAGCCATATGAATAGCTATATCCGTTTTAAGCTGGCACTGACGGAGGATACGCCGACGATTAAGCCATATGATGAGGGGCGTTGGGCCGAAATACCAGACGCCAGGGAGCTTCCACTGGAACCTTCGTTGCAATTGCTGGAAGGACTGCATGAACGGTGGGTGACCGTATTACGATCGTTGGGAGAGGATCAGCTACACCGAACATTTATTCATCCTGAATCGGGCCAGACGATCCGCCTGGAACGAAACATCGGCATCTATGCCTGGCATGGCAAGCATCACACAGCTCATATTACTTCCCTGAGAGAACGGAATGCATGGTGATTTTTAAAACTATATCCAAATGAATATAAGGCAATAAAAAAGAAACCTTCAATCCCACTTTAATCGTGGTTTTTAAAGGTTTCTTTTCTTATTTCCTCACAAGGTTGACGACTTGGGCGAGGTTGAATGTCCAGGTGCCTCGGAGTCTCCAGACAATGCGGAAACAGAGGTTACCCCTGTGTTAACATGACGGTCGAGCCAGTCCACGATGTCACTCATCACCTCGTCGCGGTTTGTTTCATGAAGCATCTCATGGCGACCGTCAGGATAGAGGCGATATTCGATGTCCTGAAGCTCTAGGCTTCGATACATTTCCACTAGTGACAACACACCTTTACCGAACAAACCCACTGGATCACGATCCCCGGCAAAAATATAAACTGGCAGTTTGGGATTGATGTGTTTCAGCGAGGAAGGCCAGTGGATTTCTTGTAATAGCCTGAAAAAATCCAGAAAAAAGCCTGTCGTGCATATAGCTCCACATAATGGGTCGTGCACGAATTGATCTACTTCCTCAGGATCACGGGACAGCCAGTCGAACGCCGTACGCACCGGACGAAAGGCACGATTAAAGCCGCCAAAGACCATAGCGTTGAGCAGCATGCTGCGATGATCCATTCCTTGCAACTTGGCTTGCAGTAGAGCAACTTGCTCTCCGAGTTTTAGGAGACCACGTCGTCCGTTGGTTCCCGATAAAATAAACCCGTGATACGTTTGCCGATCATCATACATAATTTTCTGGGTTAAAAAGGACCCCATGCTGTGACCCAGCAAAAAACGAGACTGATCAGGGAATTCCTTAGCTGCAATTTCGCCTAGCTCCAGCATGCCGTTTGCCATTCGATTAAACGCATTAGCTCCCGGCATACCCAGCTTATCAGGATCACCAGCCGTGCGCCCGTGACCGATATGATCGTTGGCATAAACGCCATAACCGCAAGCAGTAAGTTTTTCGGCCAGTCGGATGTAGCGATAGGACGTCTCACACATACCATGCGAAATTTGGACAATCCCCTTAATGGGCAAATTCTGATCAGGCAGCCAGCGGTAGGCAAAAAGCTCTGTTCCGTCATTTTCAGCGATGGTGAAGGTGTATTCCCGCATAATTAGACATCACATCCTTTAAGCTTTAAGGAAGATAAGATCTAAGTACGGTCATTCCGTCATTCAGCGTGTAACCACTCAGGTTAGCGGGCAACAGGAAGCAATCTCCAGCTTTACAGGAAAGAGACTCGGTATTATTGTTCCATGTTATGGTCCCACTGCCTTCACAAATCACGAGAATGGTGAAGCTGTCTTCCGTTGTAGAAAGTGCCCAACTTCCATCTACGATACCCTTTTCCACAACAAAATACTCACATGCTGCCAACTGGAGCCATTTACCAGGCTGTAAGCCGTCCGTTTTCATCGTTGTTGCGCCTGCACCTTCGTAGGAGGTTACATTGAGGGAATCCTCGATATGCAACTCACGAGGCTTGCCGTCCAGTCCGGGGCGATTGTAGTCATATAAGCGATAGGTAGTATCCGAATTTTGCTGGATTTCAGCAACGACAACGCCTGCACACAGTGCATGTACGGTTCCGGCGGGGATGAAGAACGTATCGCCTGCTTCGACTGGAACCTGGCGCAAACTGCCAAGGATATCCCCACTTTCAAGAGCTGAGCGCAGACTCTCGCGGGTTACACCTTCGGTCAGACCATAAATAATCTTGGCATCTGGCTTGGCATCAAGCACGTACCACATTTCAGTTTTTCCTAATTCTCCGGCTGGAAGTCCTGCGTAATCATCTGTCGGATGCACCTGAACGGATAAGTCATCATTACAATCCAGTAGTTTGATCAAAAGTGGGAATCGTCCGCCTTTTTCCGATACACCCTTGGCCCCGAGCCAATCCTGCCCGTAGGTCTCGCGGATTTCATCCAGTCCTTTGCCTGCCAGCTCACCATTGATAACCGTTGTTGTTCCGTTTGGATGATCGGCAATCATCCATCCTTCCCCGATATGTCCTTCTGGTGGGGTTAGACCAAATTGCTCTAAGGCCCGTCCTCCCCAAACTCTCTCTTTGAACTCAGGTTGAAATTGCAGCGGGTATGGCTTTAGCATAATTTCTCTCCTCCATATTGAGTAATGAGTGCGACTTAACAGAATAGGGAAATCAATAACGTGCCGCTGTGGCAATAAACTGGGATGAATAGTGCCCAAACGAGCTTGAAAAATAATATATGTAAGGCGGCTTAAAAAGCCGCTCATAACCTGAGTTTAAAATCCGACATTATTTCTTCTCAACCGCCACTACGAAAGGCGAAGCGGCTCGTTGTAATTGTCGATAAATAATGCTTTGACCACTGGAGACCGGGAGAGCAGAAGCCCATTGAAGAACGGCATCTGCTTCTTCACTGCCTCCGGCGTGTCCTGGATATAACACGGCAGTCAGAATGCCGCGTGGTCGCAGCAATTGTAAGGCAGCATCAAGTGCGACGAGCGTGCTGTCTGTATGGGTGATGACCGTAGGATCGGCGCCTTCGGAAGGCAAGTAGCCGAGGTTAAACATGACCGCAGCGACTTTGCCATGCAGCATGTCCGGAACGGCCTCCCGCATTTGCTCATGACCTTGTAGCAGTAGCGATACTTCTGCTAATGAAGGAGAAGCGTTTTCTTCCAGTCGACGACGGGCGCAATGCAGTGCTTCTTGTTGGATGTCGAAGCCATAGACACGGCCCCGTTTACCAGCAGCTTTTGCCAGAAACAACGTATCTGCTCCTGTGCCGACGGTGGCGTCTATAGCAGTATCGCCTGGCTGCACCCGCGCAGCCACCAATTGATGAGCGTAGCCCAGGACGGATAGGAAGCCCATTTAAGGTTGCCTCCAGTATTTTCCCTGCCACGTTTCACGTGACTTCAGTTCATGATCAATGGCATTAAGCACTTCCCATTTTTTAAGCGACCAAATGGGTCCCATTAGCAAATCGCGTGGGGCATCTCCGGTTAACCGATGAACGATCATTTCGGGAGGTAAAAACTCCAGCGTATCAACTATCAGCTTAACGTATTCGTCCTTTTCCAGAAAGCGTAGCAATCCCGCTTCATACTGCTTGACCATGGGCGTTTTGCGCATGAGATGCAGCAGGTGGATTTTGATGCCCTGCACATCCATAGCGGCTACCGCCCGTCCCGTATCGAGCATCATTTCATGCGTCTCTTGGGGCAGACCATAAATAATGTGGGCGCACACGCGGATATTCCGCTTGCGCAGCTTTTCCACCGCATCCAGATAGCATTGAGTATCATGAGCGCGGTTAATCAGCTCTGAGGTCGATTCATGGACAGTTTGCAGACCCATTTCGACCCATAGGTACGTGCGTTCGTTTAGCTCGGCAAGGTAATCCACTACATCGTCAGGCAGGCAATCAGGACGTGTAGCGATGGACAGACCGACAACACCGGGCTGCTCCAGAATAACCTCGAAGTATTCTCGCAGTTCCTCAACCGGGGCATACGTATTAGTATAGGCTTGAAAATAGCCAATATATTTGGCGTTTGGCCATTTTAGATGCTGCCGATCCCGAATCGTATTGAACTGGGTGACCAGATCATCACGACGACGCCCGGCAAAATCACCCGATCCGCGTGCGCTACAAAAGGTGCAACCCCCTTTAGCGATGGAGCCATCGCGATTCGGACAGGTAAAACCGGCATCCAGCATGACTTTGAACACTTTATTTTGAAATTGCTCACGCATTTCGTAATTCCAAGTATGGAACCGTTTATCTCCCCACAGGAGAGGAGCAGGCAATAAATCTGTTTTCATGGGTGTACTCCTTTTTTTACGATCACCCTATTGTAACAAAAATCAGTCTTCATTGGGAATCATTTGACCGAACTAGTCAATAAAATGTGCGTATTTTATGGCGTTGCGGATTGAAAAAGGTTACACAATGTGTTATATTGTAAGCGGTACCAGACATACAATAAAAGGACTGTTTTCGATCCTGAAGATAAAAGTTATCCGTTGCTAATGATTATTCTTCAGGGAGGCAGCTATGCTGTTTCTATCGCCTGTTTTAGGGTAAGTGCACGTCGGTTCCATCACAAATAACCCGTGAGGTGATCTTTTATGAATGCGCAGGATAAGACGCGTATGGATAAAGTTACTGTTGAGTTAACCTTTGATGAGGCGTTGGCATTGACTGGTGTCCGTTTTGGGCAGGATCGTCAGATTGGAACGACCGCACGTCAAAAAATCAGAGCGGCTTGCCAAAAGACAATTGATTTTTCACCTGCTGATGGGGTAGACTATGAACAATTAAATTAGTTGGACCCCAATCCAAATATATTGAAAAAGGAATTTCATTTCCGTATCTTCAAGCGGGGGTGAAATTCCTTTTTCCTTGATAACAGAGTATATGGAGGAGTAACATGCGTTTACGCGGAAGAAAAGGAATTCGGGAAAGTCTGGAAGAACAGCAGGACCTAGTCATCTTGGAGCCAGCACAGTATAAGGGGAAATGGCAGCAGCTTTTTGGTAATGATCGTCCCATTCATGTAGAGTTCGGTATGGGTAAAGGGCAATTTATAAGCCAAATGAGCTTCCGGAATCCGGAGGTTAACTATATTGGCTTTGATATGTATGATGAGCTGGTTCGCCGTGCAACAGAAAAGTCTCGTCTGGCCTGGAGTAATTCAGAGGTTGATACGCCGCCTAATATCAAATTGGCACTGGCAAACATCGAACAGATCGAAAATGTTTTTGAACCAGGAGAGATTGAACGCATTTATCTGAATTTTAGTGATCCCTGGCCTAAAGCCAAACATGCACGTCGTCGTTTGACGCATCCGCGTTTTTTGGACAAGTACCGTCAGCTTTTGAACAGCAAAGGACAAATTCATTTTAAGACCGATTCGGAGACACTGTTTGAGTTTTCTCTGAATTCGTTTGCCGATAGCGGTTTGCAGATGACGAATATTTCGTTAAACCTTCATCGTGAGGGGATTAACGAGGAGCATGTCATGACGGAATATGAACAAAAGTTTATGGGCAAAGGTATGAATATTCATCGAGTCGAGGTGCTGATCGGCAAAGATGCTTTGAAAGAGTACGAAAAAACACGCCTTGAAAAGTACGGGAAATAAAAACAGATCAAATGGATAAAATAAGACAGGGTGCTTCCTTATTAGGAAAGCACCCTGTTCGGTTCCAGTATATCCAAAATACTCTGTGCGCTCTGAAGAGGATAATATCGCGCTACATTATGGACGTGCTCCTGCCGCTTACGGACGATTTCTGGAAAATCGTGTAGCAGTCGGTTCATCCATTTAACGACAACATCCAGCGAAGTAATCGGTTCTCCGAAGCCTTGAGCCGTAAAGTATTGACAATTTTCCTCCTCCTGTCCAGGGAGAGGTTTGTGAAACAGCATCGGAATCCCTTTGGCCAATCCCTCGGTGCATGTCATTCCGCCGGGTTTGGTGATGAGCAGATTCGATACCTCCATTAATTTGTCGATTTCCCGTGTAAATCCGAAGATATGAATATTTGGATGATTAAACCTGGGATCCAACTGCATTTTACGACGAATTTTATCATTATGCCCCAAACAAAAAATAAATTGAATGTTATCTCTCCACTGAGTAAGCGAACGATGTATGACTTCGTCATTCATAAGGCCCCAGCCGCCACCCATAACGAGTACGGTCGGGATGGGTTTAAGTCCAAATTGTTCTCTAATTTCATCGTGCCCAGGATGTTCCCAAAAATTTGGATGAACGGGAATACCGGTCACCTGGATTTTCGAGACGGATACTCCGCGTGCGCGCAGCTTACGCATGACTTCAGGCGTAGATACAAAGTACCGGTCAACCTCGGGACTAATCCATGTTCCATGTGCATCGTAGTCTGTAATGACAGTACAAAGCGGAACATGTAAGCCTAAGCGCTTCAAACGTGAAATTACCGCGCTTGGGATGGGATGAGTACATACCACCAAATCGGGACGAAGCTGCCGGAGAATGTTTCGGGTCTGCGTGTAGAACAGACGGTGCAAAGCGAGCGTTGTAAGACGGTTTAATGATTTTTTGTACTGATGACGGTAAACCAATCCGACTAGACGAGGCTGCGATACAACAGTCTTCTTGTATGCTGTAATAATAAGCGGGGCCATTCTTGGATTCAAAAAACTCCCCAGCTCCAGCACTCTGGTCTGCACATTCGGAGAAAGCTTTCGCAAACTGCTTGAGAGCGCGTAGGCAGCTTGAGTATGTCCGGCACCGAAACCTTCCGATAATAATAACACTCGTTTTTTAGCCACTCTCATTTCACCTGTTCCTGCTGGGATGTTCTCAATCATACCATATCGGCTTTAAGGCCAGAATGCAACCGTTCCTATTGCTGCAGACGTTCCGATGACCGCTCCTGCGAGTACATCCGTTGGGTAGTGAAGACCCAGATAAATTCGAGAAAAACCAACAATTGTCGCTACAGGCAACAGCAGCAATGTTAGCATCGGTGACTGTAGCATAAAAGGCACGGTAGCTGAAAAAATAGCGGTCGTGTGCCCTGAGGGAAAAGAATGGTCCGACAAGGGGTTGCGGAATGTATTTGTACCTGGTAGCGCCAAATACGGGCGAATCCGCGGGTACAGCTTTTTAACGATAGCTACGGGGATGTGACTGACCCCGAGAGCGATGGCTCCCTTCATACCGGTATCTTTCCACGGATTCGGAGCGAGCCACCAAATAAGGAGTGTGGAGGCTATAGTAAAGGTAGCCCCGCCTAAATGTGTGAGATAATAAAGCCAGAAATTCAAAAAACGGTTGTGTAAGCGTCCGTTGATCCATTTGAACAACTGCTGCTCCAGATTTACAAGTTTTACGACTAGACGTTGCATTTGGTTTCCTCCGGTTGCCGGTTCAGGTCAGTCGGCAAATATTTTGAGTCATTTTGACATAATCAGACCATAAGTAATTATTCTCTTGCTCTCATCATATTTTTAAACGCTGTTCATTTCAAGAATCACTAAAGATTCAAACTTACTTGGTTCAATTCTACACAAAAATGTTAATGGAATATAAGCCAAATTGTATAACTTTCTTTGCGTTCATCCGTCTAATAAGATAGAGTGTTTAGAAGTGGTTGCTAATTGGCCCACAAAAAGGAGGGACCAAAGAAATAAAAAGTTAGCAAATGGATGAAAATAAGACCTAAGCGTCATCAATGAGAAGACCAGCGCCGTATTCCCGGTTCAAACGGGAGTTTGTTGTGTTTTTTTGCTGCTGAGACCGGTTTAAGGGCTTTGACAAAAGATTGAAAACCAACGAAAATCGTAATGGCATTCCTGTGTCAGCCAAAAGGGGGCTGCGCACAGCCAATGAAGAAAGCAAGGGTCGGGTCAAAAACTACAGAAAAGGCGCGCGCAAAGCGCCGCAACTTGCGCTACACAGATAGAAAACAAACAAACGCAAGATTTTAAGGGGTATAAAAAAGGGGGTAACAAGAGATCATGTTAGACGCTATTTTCGTGACGCTCCAGGTCATACTGGCGGTGATCGCAGTCTATCAGTTTGCATTCTCCTTGTTCGGATTGGTTCGCAAGAAAAGGAAAGAGCACGCGGCTCCAGAAAAATCATTTGCCATTTTAGTCGCTGCCCACAATGAAGAACAGGTTGTCGGAGCATTGATGGAAAATTTGAAGCAACTTGATTATCCGAAGGAACTTTACGATGTGTTCGTAATCTGTGATAACTGTACAGATAAGACTGCGGACATCGTTCGCGCTCACGGCATGAATGCTTGTGAACGTACGAATCCGAATCTGCGTGGTAAAGGCTACGCTATTGAGTGGATGCTCAAGGAATTATGGGCTATGCCGCGCCAATATGATGCCATTGTCATGTTTGATGCTGACAATTTGGCGCATACCAATTTCTTGAGTGAAATGAACAATGATCTGTGCACAGGTGCCCGTGTTATTCAGGGGTACATTGATACTAAGAATCCTGAGGATTCTTGGATTACAGCGGCATACGGGGTATCTTATTGGTACATCAACCGTTTGTGGCAGCTGTCACGTCACAATCTGAACATGGCTAATTTCCTCGGTGGTACAGGCATGTGCTTTGAAACAAATCTGCTTAAGGAAATGGGCTGGGGTGCAACAAGTCTCGTAGAGGATTTGGAATTCACCATGCGCTGCACACAACGCAACGTATATCCAAGATTTAATTACGATGCCAAGGTATATGATGAAAAGCCGTTGACATTCAAAGCTTCGTCCAGACAGCGTCTGCGCTGGATGCAAGGTCATTTCACGGTTGCTCGACGTTATTTCTTCCCGTTGCTGTGGCAAAGTATCAAGCATAGAAGCCTGATTAAATTCGATATGGCTCTTTATGGTCTAAACGTGTATATCGTACTGCTCACCTTCTTGATGACAGTAGCTATGTGGATAGATATAGCGTTATTTGGTGGACCTAATATCGAAAATATTTATGTACAATTCCCGGCTTGGACTGGTGTTATAGCTGTGGGTCTGAATATTACTACCTTTGTGATCGCGATGATTTTGGAAAAGGTCACGTTCAAAAAAGTATATCTGTACCTGCTGCTATTCCCGGTATATCTGGTCTCGTGGTATCCGATTACGTTCTATGCGTTCTTCACACAGAACAACAAGCAATGGAGCCATACCCAGCATACGCGTGTCGTTCGCCTGGAAGAGGTTCAGAGCAAACAAGGTTAATTGGACGGTGAAATAGGACTGAAGATCGGTGTCATTCATTTTTTCATTAAAGTGTTGACACCTCGATTGCACCGTGATAAGATATTCGAGTATGTTAATTGAAAAGTATGGATTAACAAGTAGAAGGTCCGACTTCTCACCTGCCCGGTATTGCCGGCTGGTCATGATCCAATGATTTGTGAATTGAACTTTCATGATGAATTGAGTATCAGACAGGGATGTCGGCTGTATAGTCGTCATCCCTTTTTTGTGCTTAAACACAATACAACAATAACAGGTTCTGGAGGTGGAGGGTTATTAGTAAGGAACATATGATCAATGATGAGATTCGGGTGAGAGAAGTACGTCTAGTTGGTGCGAATGGGGAACAAATCGGGATTACACCGACGCGTGAAGCTTTGCAAATGGCGATTGACGCAAACTTGGATCTCGTAAACGTGGCGCCTCAAGCGAAGCCGCCCGTGTGTCGGATTATGGATTACGGTAAATTCCGCTATGAGCAACAGAAGAAAGAAAAGGAAGCCCGTAAAAACCAGAAGATCGTTGACATCAAAGAGGTATGGTTCCGTTCCAACATCGAGGAACATGACTACCAAACCAAGTTTCGCAATGTGGTAAAGTTCCTGAATGAAGGGGACAAGGTGAAATGCTCCGTTCGTTTCCGCGGTCGTGAAATTACCCATGCTAATGTGGGTCAAAAAATTCTCGAACGTGTGAAATTGGAAGTTGCTGATCTTTGTACCGTGGAGCGCCAACCCAAGCTCGAAGGACGCAGCATGATTATGATATTGGCTCCAAAGAGTCAATGACAAATTAAGGAGGAAGTTCAATGCCTAAAATGAAAACACATAGCAGCCTTAAAGGCCGCTTCAAAATTACCGGTACTGGTAAAGTAATGCGTTACAAAGCTTACAAAAACCATTTGCTTTCCCACAAATCCAAACGTGCAAAACGCGTTCTGGGTACTAACCCTGAGATGGCACCTGGGGACGTTAAGCGTCTGAAACAAGGTCTTGCTAACCTGAAATAGCACTAGCACTGCAATGAATGAAGTATAAACATTATTTGGGAGGTCTATTGATATGGCAAGAGTAAAGGGCGGATTCGTCGTTCGTCGTCGTCATAAAAAAGTATTGAAGCTTGCTAAAGGTTATTTTGGTTCCAAACACCGCATTTTTAAAACAGCTAACGAGCAGGTAATGAAATCGCTTGTTTACGCATACCGTGACCGTCGTCAGACGAAACGTAACTTCCGCAGACTGTGGATCGTGCGTATCAATGCAGCAGCTCGTTTGAACGGTTTGTCTTACAGCAAATTGATGCACGGCCTGAAATTGGCTGGTGTGGACATTAACCGCAAAATCTTGGCTGATCTTGCAGTCAATGATATTAATGCATTCAACTCTTTGGCAACTGTTGCTAAAGGCAAAATCAACGCTTAATTATTAATAATGAAGGCGTGGAAACCGCGAAAGCGGTAAAAAGGTATCCCAAGCAGTACGCTGTGTAGGGATGCCTTTTTTTGTACATACTCAATGTTACGGAAAAGACTTCGTTTTCTCCAAAATACGAATAAATATGACGTGAGATGGAAGAATGTATGTTTTTTTTAACTTTGTAACGCTTACATTGATGAGATTTTAAAAAAAATTGACCCAAGGTTATTAATTGTCTAGATTTTAGCCGATCATAATTGTATAATCTCTAAAGTAAGTCTTCTGTACGATCTGTCTCGTCAGTAAATGACATGCATGAGCATGTACATGTTCAAAGAAAAGAGACAGTCCAGGGATCTAACACTAAGGGGGAACAGTATCAGCATGAAGAAAATGTTCAGTATGTCTTTGGTTATGCTGCTGGCGATCTCGGTCATTCTCGCAGGCTGCGGTAACAAAAATCAAGGTGCGTCCAACGCAAATGGTGGAGACACAGGTGGTTCTGCCAAAACATCGAATGTCCAAATCGGCATGGTTACAGATGTGGGTGGAGTAAACGACAAATCGTTTAACCAATCTGCTTGGGAGGCACTACAAGCCACTGAGAAAGAATCGGGCGTTAAAGTTAAATACCTGCAAAGTAAGTCCGATCAAGATTATATTCCTAACCTGAACCAATTTGTTAAGGGTGATTTTAACCTGACTTGGGGAATCGGTTTTAATCTGGCGAATGCGATTGGACAAGTAGCGAAAGACAACCCAAGCAAGAATTTGGCGATCATTGACAGTGTCGTGGATGCGCCTAACGTAAAATCGGTTGTTTTTGCTGAAAATGAAGGTTCCTTCTTGGTGGGGGTTGTAGCTGGTAAGCTTACCAAAACAAACAAAATTGGTTTTGTGGGTGGACAAGACAGCCCATTGATCAAACGTTTTGAAAAAGGATTCGAAGCAGGAATTAAAGCTGTAAATCCAAATGCAAAATTGGAAGTTAACTACACAGGTGCATTTGATAAGCCGGACCTGGGTAAAGCAGCAGCAGCGACGATCTATAACAGCGGTGCGGATATTATTTTCCATGCAGCTGGCGGATCTGGTACAGGTGTATTTAATGAAGCACTCGCACGTAAGCAACAAGGCCAGCAAGTATGGGTTATTGGCGTAGATAAAGACCAATCGCTTGAGTTTGGTGACGACGTAACATTGACTTCGATGGTAAAACGTGTAGATGAAGCTGTAAAACGCGTATCTAAAGAAGTAATTGATGGTAAATTTAAGGGTGGTGTCGAGACACTGGCTCTGAAGGATAATGGTATTGGTTTGGCAGACACATCAACGAAAAACGTACCTAAAGACGTGCTTGATCTTGTAGAACAATACAAGCAAAAAATTATTAAGGGCGAAATTACAGTCCCTTCGAAATAAGTTTTGACTTGAAGAACATAGAAGTAGCGACAAGGCTGGTTCATAAGACTAGCCTTGTTCTTACGTCTGGAGTTATATGGATTATAACGGGCAAAATCAGCTCATTGGAGCACATACTATAAAGTGTATAAGGGTGATCTCATGGATGCAGCGACCCCCGTCGTTGAGTTAAAGCAAATTACAAAACGATTCCCCGGCATCGTTGCCAACGACTCCATCAGCATCAAGCTGCATAAGGGAGAAATTCATGCCCTTTTGGGTGAGAATGGCGCGGGTAAATCTACGCTTATGAATATTCTTTTCGGACTGTATCAGCCGGATGAAGGGACAATTGAAATCGGAGGTAAACCCGTACAGATTGATAGTCCAAATAAGGCGATTGATCTGGGGATTGGCATGGTGCATCAGCATTTTAAACTCGTACAGCCGTTTACCGTTACCGAAAATATTGTCCTGGGCTCGGAGCCACGTAAGGGTCTGAAAATCAATTATAAAAAGGCTGCCGCAGAAGTACAGCGGTTGTCTGAGCAGTACGGTCTTCAGGTAAATCCGAATGCCAAAATTGAGGATATATCTGTTGGTATGCAGCAACGTGTAGAAATTATCAAAACGCTCTATCGCGGTGCAGATATTCTGATTTTCGATGAGCCTACAGCTGTGCTGACACCGCAGGAGATCACTGAGTTGCTGGACATTATGAAGCGCTTGGTCGCTGAAGGCAAATCCATTATTCTTATTACTCATAAACTTAAAGAAATCATGCAAATTGCAGATACCGTTACGATCATTCGTCGAGGTCAGGTTATTGATACGGTCAAGACGTCTGAAACAACACCAAATGAGCTGGCTGAGAAAATGGTGGGCCGTCGCGTGTCCTTTAAAGTGGACAAGCAGCTTGCGCAACCAGGACAAACGGTACTGGAAATGAACAATGTAATTTCTAAAAACAAGGATGGCATTAATGTTCTAAATGAGTTGAACCTGCAGGTCAAGGCGGGCGAGATTTTGGGGATTGCCGGAGTAGATGGAAATGGACAGAGTGAGCTGATTGAAGCTTTGACAGGCTTACGCAAGGTGGATGGCGGAAGCATTCGTTTGCTCGGACAAGAGGTGGCCAATCAGCCACCGCGCAAAATTTCAGAGGCAGGCGTTTCCCATATACCAGAAGACCGTCATAAGCATGGGCTGGTGCTCGATTTTTCTATGAGTGAAAATATGGTACTGGAGACGTATTACCAGGCGCCTTACAGTAAAAATGGCTTCTTGAACAAAGATGCTATAGAGAAACAGGCCAAAAGTCTTATCGAAAAGTTTGATGTAAGAACACCGGATATTCACACGAAGGCAAGAGCATTATCTGGTGGGAACCAGCAGAAGGCTATCATTGCGCGTGAAATTGATAAAAATCCAGACCTTCTCATTGCAGCACAGCCTACACGCGGTCTGGATGTCGGAGCTATTGAATTTGTCCAGAAACAACTGATTGCCCAGCGGGACCAAGGTAAAGCTGTGTTGCTCATATCTTTTGAACTGGATGAGATTATGAATGTATCCGACCGAATTGCTGTCATCTATGAGGGCAAGATTGTCGGGGAAGTGCTGCCAGAAGAAACGAATGACCAGGAACTGGGACTGATGATGGCAGGAAGTGCAGTGAAGAAAGGAGTAGAGAATGGCTAATCTATTGAAAATATTCACAAAAGACTCCTTTGTACTGGCGCTGGTCTCTATTATTTTGGGTCTCCTTCTGGGTGCTATTGTGATGCTGATTGGCGGGTATGACCCTATTGTGGCCTATTCTGCTTTGTTTAGCCGTGTTTACGGAGATTCTTATAACTTTGGAGAGGCTATCCGTGAGATGACTCCGCTGGTTTTAACGGGGTTGGCATTTGCTTTTGCGGCCCGCGCCGGATTGTTTAATATTGGCGGCGAAGGTCAGTTTCTGGTAGGTATGACAGCTGCTTCGATTGTGGGCATTAAACTCCATGGGTTGCCAGCTATCATTCATGCACCGTTGGCTGTGATTGCAGGTGCAGTTTTCGGAGGTCTGTGGGCTGCGATTGCTGGCTATTTGAAGGCCAAACGAGGCGTGAATGAAGTTATTACATGTATTATGATGAACTGGATCGGTCTGTATTTGGCTAATTTGGTGATCAATCAGTTCGCACTTATGGAAGGTGAAAATCGTTCTGTGGATATTCAGCCTTCTGCTTCAATTTCCATCGAATGGCTGTCCCAGATGATGGGGAATGCTCGGGTACATTGGGGTACAGTTATTGCAGTGCTGGCGGCAGTCTTTTTCTACATTTTCATGTGGAAAACAAAGCAAGGCTATGAGCTTCGGGCTGTCGGATTTAATCAGGATGCATCCCGCTATGCAGGTATGAATGTAAATCGTAATATCATAAAAGCGATGTTTATTAGTGGAGTTTTTGCCGGATTGGCAGGCGCCTTTGAAGTACTGGGAGTATTCCATTATCAATCTGTCATGGCAGGATCACCGGGAACCGGCTTTGACGGTATCGCTGTAGCTCTGATTGGGATGAATAACCCATTCGGTGTGCTGCTCGGTTCTGTTTTGTTCGGAACGCTTACGTATGGTTCTGCGGGGATGAGCTTTAGCGCAGATGTACCGCCCGAAATTATCCGGGTTGTCATTGGCTCGATTATTTTCTTCATTGCGGCCCAAGGTATTGTACGTTGGGTTGTGAAGCCGCTCTACTCCAAGCGGAAGAAAGAGAAGGTGTTGTAAAATGAGTTGGTTAACACTTGGTGAATTAATCCATACAACGCTCGTTTTTGCGACGGCGATTATTTTTGCGTCTCTCGGCGGAGTTTTTTCAGAAAAATCCGGTGTAACGAACCTCGGGTTGGAAGGACTTATGGTATTTGGAGCGTTTGCAGCGGGTGTTGGCGGATTTTATGCCGAGCAAGCTGGACTAGGAGGCACCTCTGCGGCTTGGGTAGGTGTGCTGTCAGCTGCGGTGTTCGGTATTCTGGTTTCGCTAATTCATGCTGTAGCCTCTATTACGTTTAAAGCTGATCAGGTAATAAGTGGTATAGTTATCAACTTTTTGGCAGCAGGTAGTACACTGTACATGGTCAAGCTTTTATTTGAGGGTGATGGTGACACGGGTCGGATTCAGGGTTTCAACGAAATATCCATCCCTTACCTTGTGGATATTCCGATTGCAGGAAAAGCCTTTTTCCAAGCCTATCCAACGACATACTTAGCCATTCTATTAGTTATTATTGGCTATTTTACTTTGTATAAAACACCGTTTGGCTTGCGTTTGCGTTCCGTTGGGGAGCATCCAGGAGCGGCCGATACAGTGGGTATTAAAGTAAATCGTCTTCGGTATATTGGTGTTATGATCAGTGGGGCGTTGGCTGGGATTGGTGGGGCTACAATCACTCTGACTACAACCAATATGTTCTCGCACAATACAGTTTCGGGACAGGGATATATTGCTATTGCCGCTATGATTTTCGGTAAATGGAATCCGCTCGGCGCTTTTGGCGCAGCAGTGTTTTTTGGTTTTTCACAAGCCATTCGCAACTATGTGCAGCTGTTCGCATGGTCCCAAAGTATTCCCCAGGAAATTATTTTTATGTTGCCATATCTCCTGACGATTATTGTACTGGTAGCGGCTGTCGGACGTTCACGTGCTCCGGCCGCTTTGGGTCAACTTTATGATCCAAGCAAGCGTTAAAACTTATAAATAGCTGATGTGTATGTTTTGAAAATGTACATTGGTGTATAAAAAATCTGGTATCTGCATGTGCAGGTACCAGATTTTTTTATATTGTGCAGGCATTTAAACATACGCCACTGGCATGAATGGAATAGACTGTGCTATGCAGATTGGACGGGACGCTCGGCCCCTGTCAGCTCCGGTCTATTTTGTGGTGGTGATGAGCTATCAAGGAGCCGTTCAATCTGTCCATCCGTTGAGAAAGAAGGAGGAAATACGATGAAACAGGCAGTAACCAGAAAGCAGGTGGAGAAGCTTGTTGGCAAAGTCATCTTTGCTACTCGCAAGGATGGTTCCCAGGTCAGCGGCAAGCTGATTCGCATTTCGGGTAACCGACTGGTTCTTCAACCAAACCGCAAGAAAAAAGTAAACACGAAGGCGATTATTCCTCTGGTGCTGTTTGACTTGCTTGCCATCGGCACAGCTCCATACATTGGTGCCTATGGTGGGGGATATGGTGGCTACGGTCCAGGTTATGGAGGACCAGGATATGGTCCGCAGCCAGGCCCGTATACAGACGGGGGGTACCCCGGAGTAGGATATCCGTATTACCCTAATTTATTTTAGTCATACAAAATCTTGAGCTCGAAAAAGATACTTTTTACAGTGACTTTTCGAGTTCGTGGCATCGGCTCAGAGCTACGTAGCGCAGCATTTGATATTGATGACGCAGATAAAAATGGATCCCCCTAATATTGTCTTCGTCCACCATAACTTTAGCCCGCTTGCAGCGACGAAGTCGTCCGTAGTGTTCGGCATGCTCCAGCAGTTTTTTTCCGTATCGCATACCTTGATGAGCTGAAGAGATTGCGATCAAATCAATGTATAATAGTTCGCCATGCAGCATAACATGAATGAAGCCAACAACCTGTGCATTATCCGGTCTGCAAGCTACAAAAGTGATGCCCCGGTTTAAGCGCCGGGGTAATTCTTTGCGTATTTGTTCCATTTCTTGGGCACTTAAATGCGATAGGGGGACAAGCTCTTGCTCGATGAGACGAAAGATAATGGTGTCATCTTGATAGCTGCGTTTTCGAATCATAAACGGGCCTCCTTTTCTACCCTTTTAACAAGATAAGACGTGGCTTTGGAGGAGTGCACTGTCTCACCGTGTGGTCTTTTTTATAATATGCGGGTACCTCTTACAAGCGTGCGACTCTGAGGTGCTTCAGAAAAGAAACATGAATTTTTATGAAATATGGGTATTGACTATCCCAGATGAGAGACATATAATGTGTCTAAACATTTGAAAGAATGACATGAACTCAACGGCAATGAAGAGGACGAAGTGATTAGGGCTCTTTTGTTCAGAGAGTGAGGCATTAGCTGCAAGCTTCACCAAAATCCCTTTTTAACGAGCTCACCTTGGAGCTGTTTTCCTGAAAAGTATTTGGGCCCGATGATATTAACGGTGCGCTGAATCACCTATTAGGGAAAATCGTACGGTCTACGTTACAGACGCCAGATATGGAGATCCTTTGTGATTTCTGTACCTGCCAAGGTTCGATATTGCGAAATATCGGGCAAACACGGGTGGTACCACGGAAGCTACAGCCTTTCGTCCCTCAGTAACAGCAAGTCTGTTCTAGGGATGAAAGGTTTTTTTGTTTTTACAAATGTCAGATGTATGTAAATTTTGTAAAGGAGGATGACCAATGAGTGCACAAATTCCTGAAGTTAGGTCAACCAATGAATTACGTGAAAAGTGGATGAAGCCTGAAGTGATTACAGGTTCGGAAATTTTACTCCGTAGCCTGTTGCTGGAGGGAGTAGATTGTGTCTTCGGATATCCTGGTGGTGCAGTGCTTTATATCTATGATGCCATGTATGGCTTTAAGGATTTCAAGCATGTCCTCACTCGTCACGAGCAAGGAGCTATTCATGCGGCAGATGGTTATGCACGGGCGAGCGGTAAAGTGGGTGTCTGTATCGCGACTTCCGGACCTGGAGCGACAAACCTGGTAACTGGTATTGCGACGGCTTTTATGGATTCGGTGCCGTTAGTGGTCATCACGGGTAACGTTATATCTTCCCTGATCGGTACGGATGCTTTCCAGGAAGCCGATATCACGGGAATTACAATGCCGATTACGAAGCACAGCTATCTGGTAAGAGATGTGGAGGATCTGCCGCGAATCATCCATGAGGCATTTCATATTGCCAACACAGGGCGCAAGGGACCGGTGCTGATTGATATTCCGAAGGATATTTCTGCAGCCCAGACGTTGTTTGTTCCACAAACGGAACCTGTGACCATGCGGGGTTATAACCCGAAAGTGATACCCAACAAAATTCAACTAGACAAGCTAACTCAAGCTATTTCCGAAGCAGAACGTCCATTCATTCTGGCAGGTGGAGGAGTTGTATACTCCGGTGGACATGAAGCGCTTTACGAGTTTGTTCGTAAAACGGAAATTCCTATTACGACAACATTGCTCGGATTGGGTGGTTTCCCAAGTGGACATGAACTGTGGACGGGGATGCCGGGGATGCATGGAACATACACCTCCAATCAAGCGATTCAACAGTCAGATCTGTTGATCTGTATCGGAGCCCGCTTCGATGATCGGGTAACAGGCAAGTTGGATGGGTTTGCTCCTCAAGCTAAAATCGTCCACATTGATATCGACCCTGCTGAAATTGGAAAAAATGTTGCAGCAGATATTCCTATCGTGGGTGACGTGAAGGCAGTGCTGGAATTGCTGAATCAGGATGTGAAACGTGCGGATCGAGCTGATGCATGGAGAGCGCAAATTCAGCATTGGAAGAAAGAGAAACCTTATTCATATAAGGATTCTGAAACGGTGCTTAAACCACAATGGGTTGTTGAGTTGTTGGATGAAACGACCAAGGGCGGCGCAATCGTAACGACGGACGTGGGACAGCATCAAATGTGGGCAGCTCAGTATTACAAATTCAATCAGCCACGTTCATGGGTCACCTCTGGTGGACTCGGTACGATGGGATTTGGTTTCCCTTCTGCAATCGGTGCTCAGATGGCCAATCCCGACAGATTGGTAATATCGATTAACGGGGACGGCGGTATGCAGATGTGTTCGCAGGAATTAGCCATCTGTGCAATCAATAACATTCCGGTTAAAATCGTAATTATCAACAACCAGGTTCTTGGAATGGTTCGCCAATGGCAGGAATTGATCTATAACAATCGGTATAGTCACATTGACCTGGCTGGAAGTCCGGATTTTGTGAAACTTGCCGAAGCATACGGAGTCAAAGGACTGCGTGCTACGAATAAGGAAGAGGCACGTCGGGCTTGGCAGGAGGCGCTTGATACACCCGGACCGGTCGTTGTCGAGTTTGTAGTCAGCAAGGAAGAGAATGTATATCCAATGGTGACGCAAGGTTCGACAATTGATCAAATGCTGATGGGGGACGAGTAAAATGACAACAAAAAATACCATTGCTGTACTGGTAAATGATCAACCCGGCGTTTTGCAACGTGTGTCCGGCCTGTTCGGTCGCCGAGGCTTTAACATTGAGAGCATAACTGTGGGACAATCGGAAGAAGTTGGATTATCCCGTATGGTCATTGTGACTGTAGGGGATGAGAACAACTTGGAGCAGATTGAAAAGCAGCTTTACAAGCTGGTTGATGTGATCAAGGTCATCGATCTCAGTTCCAAGCCGATGGTAGCTCGGGAATTGGCGATGATAAAGGTAAAGGCAGAACCGCCTCAGCGGCCAGAGATCATGGGTGTGGTAGAAACATTCAGAGCAGCTGTAATTGATGTTGGAACGACGAGCTTGATCGTACAGGTCATTGGCGATACAGAAAAAATTGATGCCATGATCGAGTTGTTGAAGCCTTACGGTATTCGGGAGTTGACTCGAACCGGGGTTACAGCTATGATACGTGGCAATGCTTAATATGAAGCTTTAACGAATTACCGCTTATAGCGCATTACATCAATAAAGAACCGCCCGCATAAGAGCGGGAGCTCGAAGAGATTTTTGGATACTGAGCACGAGGGAAAGTCTCTTGGGGTACCCGCTCATTATGAAGGGTCCAATTAAAAGGAGGAAATTAACCATGGCAGTTACAACGTACTACGAAAAAGATGCAGAACTCAGCGTATTGAAAGGAAAGACAGTAGCCGTTATTGGTTACGGTAGCCAAGGACATGCTCAAGCACAAAACTTGCGTGACAGTGGTGTGAATGTTGTTATTGGTTTGCGTGAAGGCAAATCAGCTGATGTCGCAAGAAACGACGGTTTTGAAGTTCTGAACGTAGCTGATGCAACAAGCCGTGCAGATGTGGTTCAAATTTTGTTACCTGATGAAACTCAAGCTTCTGTATACAAAAATGAAATTGAACCTAACCTGAAAAAAGGCGCAGCTCTTTTGTTCTCCCATGGTTTCAACGTTCATTTTGGACAAATCGTAGCTCCTAAAGATAGCGATGTATTGCTGGTTGCTCCAAAATCCCCAGGACATATGGTACGTCGTACCTATGTAGAAGGGTTTGGAGTACCGGGGTTGATCGCAATTGAGCAGGACGCAACGGGTCAAGCCAAAGAAATCGGTCTTGCATACGCAAAAGGCATTGGCTGTACACGTGCGGGCGTAATTGAAACCTCCTTCCGTGAAGAAACGGAGACGGATCTGTTCGGTGAGCAGGCGGTATTGTGTGGCGGCGTGAGCGCACTCGTAAAAGCGGGCTTTGAAACATTGACTGAAGCAGGTTATGCTCCTGAGATGGCATACTTTGAATGCTTGCATGAGCTTAAGCTGATCGTTGACTTGATGTATGAAGGTGGATTGGCAACGATGCGTGATTCCATCAGTAATACAGCGGAATATGGCGATTATGTAACTGGACCACGCGTGGTAACGGAAGATACGAAGAAAGCCATGAAGGATGTATTGACTGACATTCAACAAGGTAAATTTGCTCGTGACTTCATCCTTGAAAATCAATCTGGACGTGCATTCCTGACGGCTACTCGTCGTAATGAAGCTAACCATCCGATTGAAGTGGTGGGCGGACAATTGCGTGAAATGATGCATTGGATCAAAAAGTAATAATCTTTTGTACTATGAACTCGACAACATGAATTATTTATAAATATTAATTACAATGCGGCCCTGCTTATTGCGTGAGCCGCATTGTAATTTAAGGGTCCTAATCCTGAGGAGGTGCGTTAGGTTGCGCAAAATATATATATTTGACACAACGTTGAGAGACGGAGAACAGTCACCTGGCGTGAACTTGAATACTCGTGAGAAAGTGGAGATCGCTCATCAGTTGGAGAAGCTGGGAATCGATCGTATGGAGGCTGGGTTCCCGGCTGCTTCTCCGGGTGATCTGGCGGCTGTTAATGCAGTAGCAAAAGCTGTGAAAAATTCGACGGTTATTGGTCTTTCGCGTGCAAGGGAACAGGATATTGATGCGGTTCGCGAGGCACTCAAGGGAGCTCAGGACCCGTGTATCCATATCTTCTTGGCAACTTCTCCTATTCACCGTCAGCATAAGCTGCGGATGGAGAAGGCACAGGTCTTGGAAACTGCTCGTGCTGCCATACGCTATGGGTTGAAATATTTGCCTAAAGTGGAGTTTTCTTTGGAGGATGCAGGTCGTACAGAGCTTGATTTTGTGGTTGAAATGGTTACCATGGCTGTACAAGAAGGGGCTTCTGTCGTCAACATTCCAGATACGGTAGGTTACTTGACCCCCTACGAGTATGGAAATATATTCAAACACATTAAGGAAAATGTGGTCGATGTGGAGAAGATTCAATTGAGTGCACATTGCCACAATGACCTGGGAATGGCTACTGCTAATACACTCGCTGCCATCCTGAACGGTGCGGATCAGATCGAGGGAACCATTAACGGTATTGGTGAACGCGCTGGAAACACGGCCATTGAGGAAATCGCCATGGCACTGGAGACGAGACAAGAATTTTTTCAGGCCAAAACATCTCTGCAATTGTCTGAAATTGCGCGTACGAGCCGTTTGGTTAGCCGTTTGACGGGGATGGTAGTGCCGGGCAACAAGGCGATTGTTGGAGCCAATGCTTTTGCGCACGAATCAGGTATTCATCAAGACGGCATGTTGAAAGAGAAAACGACTTATGAAATCATGACACCAGAAAGTATCGGTCTGAAAGAAAGCAAGCTGGTACTGGGCAAGCATTCAGGACGGCATGCTTTCCGTGAGCGTTTGATCGAGTTGGGCTACGAATTGAACGAAGAAGATCTGAATCGCGCTTTTGGGCAGTTCAAGGATCTGGCTGATAAGAAGAAGGAAGTTTCGGACGATGATATTTTGGCATTGCTGGAAGAAAAATTGGCCGATGCACCTGAAGTCTTCAAGCTGGAAACCATTTTTGTTACCTACGGGAACAAGGCTACGCCTTCCGCACAAGTACGTCTGGTTAACGATGAAGGTCAGGTTATCGAGACAGAAGCTGAAGGAAATGGTTCAGTCGATGCGATCTACAATGCGATTGACCAAGCCAGCAGCGAAAGCGTTGTACTTTCAGATTACTCCATCAAGTCAGTTACCCATGGTAAGGACGCCCTGGGTGAAGTCCATGTAGTGCTGACGCAAAACGGACTGTCTGTGCAGGGACGCGGGGTAAGTACCGATATTCTGGAAGCAAGTGCTCGGGCTTACGTAGATGCGCTAAATGGTTTGATCGACAAGCGTAAAAACTACAGTAATCGCGTAGATTATAAATCTTAATTTTATCGGACTTAAGAGTTGGATATATACAGGATCGGATGTTTCCGGTCCTGTTTTCTTTTTTCTCTGATGAAAAAATCAGCTTATAGGCTGTGCCTATTGAATTGATAGATTCTATATCTTGGTCAAAGTCCTGCCATGTATGTTACAAAGAAGGTATGAAAAATACGGTTGTATAGCCGTATAACAAGAGGAGTGTACGTGATGGCAGACGTTAAAAAGATTGCGGTAATAGCGGGAGATGGAATTGGACCTGAAGTGGTCGCAGAGGCAGAGAAAATTTTGAAACGTACGGAAGAAGTGTTCGGCCTTTCATTTGAAACGGAGCATGCGCTGTTCGGCGGGATTGCGATTGATAAGAAGGGCACACCATTGCCGGAAGAAACACTGGCAGTATGTCAATCTGCAGATGCCGTTCTGCTGGGAGCGGTAGGAGGACCACAATGGGACAACAATCCAAAAGAACTTCGTCCTGAAACTGGACTGCTGGGCATTCGTAAAGAGCTCGGTCTGTTTTCGAATCTTCGTCCTGCTGTCGTCTTTGACTGTCTCAAGGACGCATCTACATTGAAACCGGAAGTGTTGGAAGGAACGGACCTGATCGTGGTGCGCGAACTGACGGGCGGCATTTATTTCGGTGAGAAGTTCAGACGAGAAAGTCCTCAGGGTGAGGAAGCAGTCGATACTTGTGCATATAATGTAACAGAAGTAGAGCGTATAGTGCGCCAATCTTTCGAAATTGCACAAAAACGTCGCAAGAAACTTGCATCGGTGGATAAGGCTAATGTACTGGAAACCTCCCGTTTATGGCGTGAAGTCGTTAACCGGGTTGCTGTAGACTACCCGGATGTCGAGCTGGAGCATGTATTGGTTGATAACTGCGCCATGCAATTGCTGCGTCGTCCATCTAGCTTTGACGTCATCGTGACGGAAAATATGTTTGGTGACATTCTCAGTGATGAAGCGGCTATGCTGACCGGATCCATCGGCATGCTCTCCTCCGCATCACTTGGAGAAGGCAGCTTCGGCCTATACGAGCCGGTACATGGCTCGGCGCCTGACATTGCAGGTCAAGGGCTGGCGAATCCCATCGCAACGATTTTGTCCGTTGCTTTGATGTTCCGTCTCACCTTCGGGTACGAGAAGGCAGCTGATGCCATTGAGAAAGCGGTAGCTGAGGTATTGGATGCAGGGCACCGTACGGCGGATATTGCGGTGGAAAAATCTCAAGCGATCTCGACAACTCAAATGGGCGATCTGATCGCAGCAGCTATTCGTTAAAAGCTCCGTAAATCACCTGTTCTGAAAAAAAAGCTTCCTATTATATAGTAAGGTTATACAGTACAGCCTTTTCGACAAATGTTTAGCACAGTAGCTCCTGAGCAATCAGGAGCTACTTGTATATTCAAAAGTTCAAAATGTGAATAAAGCGTGAATTTTTAAGCTAGTTTAAAATAATTATAAAAAAGTAATGGTTATAATGTTGACTTTGATTTCAGTGAATGATAACATTTATCAAGTAAGTTGTTCATTACAATACAGATGATTGAGGAAAACACATTCGGTGTTTTTCTTACATATTTTAAAGGAGGATTTCATTATTATGGCAGAAAGATTGGTAGGAAGACCCGCCCCTGATTTTGCATTGGAAACAGTGACTGGAGACGGTCAAGAATTTGGTTCGGTGAAGCTTTCCGATTACCGTGGCAAGTGGCTCGTATTTTTCTTCTATCCACTGGATTTCACTTTTGTGTGCCCTACGGAAATTACAGCGTTGAGCGATGCTGCTGACCAATTCAAAGAGCTGGATACTGAAATTCTGGGTATCAGTGTAGACTCCGTGCACAGCCACAAAGCATGGATCAACACAGCTAAAGAAAACAATGGTCTGGGCAAACTGAACTTCCCATTGGCTTCTGACATCACGAAGAAAACAGCAAGCGATTATGGCGTTCTGATCGAAGAAGAAGGCGTTGCATTGCGCGGCTTGTTCATCATTGATCCAGAAGGCGAATTGAAATATCAAGTGGTTAACCACAACGACGTAGGCCGCAGTGTGGAAGAAACTTTGCGTGTACTGCAAGCTTTGCAATCCGGTGGCTTGTGCCCAATGAACTGGAAACCAGGCGATCAAAATCTGTAATATAAGCTTCACAAGTTGAAATTAAACAAGCAAGCCCCCAACTAGCGGTTACTCTGCCGTTATTGGGGGCTTGCTTGCCTGCTCTGTGCAGCGCAAGATGTGAGGATATCCTGTTTAAATGAGACAATATAGAGTGAAGTAACAAATAATTATGGAAATGTTGTTGTGTTCTGGAGGAATTTTGCCTGATGAAAGCGAATAAGGTATTGTAGAAGATAAACAAGGCAGAACAGGTTTTGTTCAGAGGAGGCTGAGCCCGGATGAGTTATTGCTGTGGAGCAAGCATGGTAGGAACCAAGGGAACGCTGAAGCATTACCGCACCCAAGTTCATAATGTTCCTTTGCTGTTTTGCCCGGTATGTCGTCGCATTGAAGTTCATTATAAAGTCGAAAATGAGTATGAAATTCTGGCTGAATATGCACATGGAGATGGGGCAACCGAGATTGATTTTCAGGATTATGTCATGGAAGACGATGATACGATATTTGAAAATTGTGTGAATCGTGAAAGTGAAGATGCCTTTGAAATTGTGAAGCGTCAAATTGATATATCTCTGGATTTATTGATGGTAGCCAAACAGATGAATGATGAAAAATGGCAGGGAGAGCTTAAGAGAAGACTGGCCGTTATGAGCCAAAGACGATCCCGGCTTCAACATAATAAGAGCGGCAGTTGACATCCTACACACCAAAGAAGCTCTCAATTCTGGAGAGCTTCTTTGGTGTGTAGGGCGCTTGTTCATAACGTAATCTTTCATTTTGGTAATGTTGCGCAGATATTATGACGAAAGAAAACAGGATAAAAATTTGGATTCGACACTTTTTCCGATTGACTGCGATCCTTAATCTTGTCTATCATAAAATAAGACTCGAATTGGAAAGAGATGGTCGGATTTCTGTGAAACTGTTTTCTACATCATTGAAGGGTAGTCGATAGATGCCTTTCTCTTCTTCAAGATTATTACGCGTCCGAAACGGCCAGTTTGTCATTCCGAAACAAGGGGGAAGCCTGGCATGATCAGTGAATTCCAAGAAGCCTTGCTTGATACCGTGGGAGCTTGTCCTTCCACACAGATCGCCAATAACAAGTATGAAAATGTGCTGGAGAACCTGGATAGTGGTATCATGCTGTTTGACAGTGACGGGGTACTGACCTTTATTAACGTGCAAATGGCGAAATTGCTGGAGCTACCACGGAGTTCGCTAGCAGGTCGCAATTTGATGCAAATTTTGCATCATCCTGAGTTAAGTCGGTTTAAGAAGAAGAAAATCATGCGGATTTATAAAGAAACTATCTTTCATAGAAAGCGCTATCACGAGTTGATTGATGAGTATGGTCGGCATTGGTTGATAACAGTGACCTATGGTGATCAGATGGATGGGGATTTTTTGTTTAGCGTCAAGGATGTGTCGGATTATAAGCAGATTGAGCAGACGGCGTATCAAAACGATAAGCTGGCGATGCTGGGACGCATCTCTGCCTCTATCGCCCATGAAATCCGTAACCCGCTTACCGCAATTCGGGGCTTTATTCAATTGCTTCGGCCACATTTGGTGGAGTTGGGCAGGGACGAGTATGCCCGCATTATATTAACAGAGATTGATCGTGCGAACGACATTATTTATGAGTTCTTAAATTCGTCCAAGCCTTCGGCTCCGCAAAAAACAGCTGTATCTGTGATGGGCTTGCTGAAAGAGGTAGTGATGCTGACAGAAAGCGAAGCATTAATGAAGGGTTGCCAGATTGCATTGGACGAAAATGATGAGCTCATGAAGGTTTCCATTGATGTGAAGCAGATTAAGCAGGTTATCCTCAATATGATTAAAAATGCGATGGATGCCATTGAAAGCATCAGTGGGGAACGAGAGGGCTTCATCGATATCCATACAGTGCTTGAGGGTAATTATGTCCACATTTGTATTGAAGATAACGGATTAGGTATGGATCACAATACATTGGCGCGTTTATTTGATCCTTTTTTTACAACAAAAGAAAGTGGAACCGGATTGGGATTGGCTGTGAGCTATCGAATTATCAAAAATCACGGAGGCTTCATACATGTAGACAGTAAACATGGAAGTGGCACACAATTCAAAATCACGCTTCCTGTAGTTTAATATGGGGAGGTTTTCGCAGAGGGGTCCTGTACATACTATTTCTTTTATGTTGTGCAGCGTTGGGGTATAGGTATCACCTTTTTGGAAAAGGTTGTCTGAAGCGCATTATCTGACAAGATGATGCGCTTTTTTGGTGCTGTAAGCTCGGTTATTTGCGTAAATGCGAAAATGAATTCATGAATTTAAGACAAAAAAATGATTCACCTTTCACAGATTAAATGCTATTATATACCAGAATACAACATTATTTTTGATACTATAGACTTAAACAACGGCTTCCAAAGCTGTCAAACGTCTTAGATGATCGGAATCTCCGATATGCAGGGGGCTGAAGAGGCTGAATGAGTATACGGCTGGAAGTAAAAAAAACGATAGGTATCGGCATTGCTTCGATAGTTTTGTTTGTCTTGGTTCAGTTATTTCACGTAACTTTGAATAAGATATACTCCCATAATGTTTTTTTCTTGTTATATCCGATTGTAGGATTTTCCTGTGCTGCGATTTGTTTTTCTATTTTTTATCAGTCCTGGTCCGTTTTACTGGAACAGTTATCCTTGCAGAGACTTTTTATTGCCCCGACGTTTTTGGTGGCTGGTCTGCTTTACCTTGTTCATATTGTTTCGTTTAGTTTCGTAAGCCTGACGGACTTTGCTTTGTCTCCGGGCATTTCGTTATGGCTGCTATTTGTAAATCGTGCCGTTACTTCTGTCTTGCTCTTATGTGTTTGTTTCCTCCCGTTTAGCAAGACGAAGTCTGAATACAAGACAGTGGCTTTGTGGGCAGGGATAGGCTGCACTTTGCTGATTCTAGGAGTTATTAAGACATTTGGTGCAGACTTACCGGATCTACGTATACGATACGAAATAGGCAACTTCGGCTGGACATTAAATCTGGCTGTCATGTTACTGCTTGTGCTCACTTTTATTTTCGGGGTGCGAAAATATCGGAAAGCCCGCCCGGCGGAGTTGGGCATGTTGCTTATTGTTCGTGGGATTGGGCTGTGTGTTGTGAGTCAGTTGTTCTATTTATTTTCTGAGCAAATGAGCGATATTAATCACCTTTTGGGACTTTTGACCAACGCGGTAGCATTTTATAATATGTTGAGCGGGCTGGTTCGGTTGATGGTTCTGGTTCCTTATCGTGAAAAGCAAGCAGCAGAATCTGAGTTTAATCACATTGCCTATAATGATGATATAACAGGACTCCCCAATCGTCGTCGCCTTTCCCAACGCTTAGATAAAATATTGCGCAAATCATTGAAATCGGATGAGACAGTAGCGCTTTTAGTGCTAAATATTGATCGTTTCAAGGCGATTAATGATTCGCTTGGACATATGGCAGGGAATTATTTGCTGTATGCGGTAGGCGAACGCTTGGGGCATTTTAGCCATGAAGGGGAAGCTGTCTTTAGCATGGGCGGAGATGAATTTGCCTTTCTTCTAACGGGATACGAAGATACAGATGCTATGAGAAATCGTATTGATGATATGGTGAAGCTGTTCGATCAGCCTTTCGATATTAATGGCGAATCCTATCATGTGATGGTGAGTGTTGGTATAGCTTTATACCCGTTGGATGCGAATCAGAGCGAACAGCTTATTCAGCAGGCGGATACGGCTGTCCATAGTGCCAAAGAGCAGGGAGTGAATTTTCAGCGGTATGCTAGCGCGATGCAGATGCGAGCGCATGAAAGACTCCAACTGGAAAATGATCTGCGGCGAGCGCTTGAAAATGAGGAATTTTCATTGGTATATCAACCACGTGTCCACCTGCAAAGTGGCGAGCTAACGAGTTTGGAGGCGCTGGTGCGATGGAATCATCCTCATCGTGGGATGGTGATGCCGGGCGATTTTATTCCGGTGGCTGAAGAAAGTGGTTTAATTGTGCCCTTGGGGGAGTGGGTGTTAAGGGAGGCCTGTCTGCAAAATAAGCAATGGCAGGAGCTCGGGTACCCACCCATCCCGATTTCGGTCAATTTATCCATGCGCCAATTTCAGCAAAAAAAGCTGGTGGATGTCATTCGGGACATTTTGACCTATACGGAACTTGAAGCACGCTATCTAGAGCTTGAGATTACCGAAAGTATGACCTTTGATAAGGATCGGGCCTTTGAACAGTTAAAAAAAATAAAGGCTATTGGTGTCGCAATCAGTATTGATGATTTTGGAACTGGCTATAGCTCATTGCATTATTTGAAGAATCTCCCGATTGATCGTCTAAAAATTGACCGTTCCTTTGTAAATGAGGTACTGGTCGACAGCAAAAATGCGGCAATTGTATCTACTATTGCCTCCATGGCTCACCATTTGAAGCTGAAGGTTACGGCTGAAGGAGTGGAAAATGAGGAGCAGCTTCATTTTTTGCAGGCACAGGATTGTCATGAAGGTCAGGGATATTACTTTAGTCGCCCCATTCCTGCAGAAGTTTTTGAAAAATTGTTTTTACGTAAACCTATGAATTGGCTGGCTCAGGATAGTATGTAGTATGCTTGCATTTTGCTGAAAGGTAAGTTATACTAAATAACATCCTGATTCAGCTGGTTGACGATAGGTTAAGCGTGTCATACATAAGAATCGAGATGTTATAAATGCGGGTGTAGTTCAATGGTAGAACTTCAGCCTTCCAAGCTGATAGCGTGGGTTCGATTCCCATCACCCGCTTACTGTTTTAAGAAGTTCGGAACCCTTGTGACACAGGGGTTTTTGTTTTGTTTGGAGCTAGATAAATGCATTATAGCCGGGGTGCCGACGGGGTATCACGGCTTTTTGCGTTCTTACGAACTATTTTTACATGGCTGCACAAAAATAAAATATAAAATATTTAGCTTAGATGCTATAAATAAACAGATAAAAAGAACTATTTACCAATTACTAAAAAATATGTATAGTCGGATTGTCGGGATTTAACTTAAAAAAGGATGGTGTAGCTGCAATGAGGAAAATTTCTTTTCTGTTTTTAGCATTAACTTTGATGCTGTTTACTTTTTCAGCAAGTTCTACGTTCGCCGCTGCTGATTTTCCAAATACGTCGACGAATGGAATGACTGGTTTTGCCGGACAGGCTAAAAGTGAAAATGGAGCTACAAAGCCTGCCACAACGGGGGGAAAAGGCGGTCAGGTCATTTATATCAATAATCTAAACGATTTGAAAAACCAGTTAGGGGATTCAACTCCTAAAATTCTGGTAATCGAAAAAAATATCTCTGCCTCCTCTAAAACCGTGGTTAACATTGGTTCCAACAAATCACTCATTGGTTCTTACGCGCAACACAAGCTGGTTAACATTCATTTGAAAACAACAAATAATTCGGGAAATGTGATCTTTCAAAATTTAACTTTTGAGCACAGTGCCAACATTAACGGTAACGATGACATCCAACTTTATCTCACTGCAGGTACAAATTATTGGATTGATCATATTACATTTGCAGGTCACAGTTATAATGCGAATGGCTCGGATCTGGACAAACTTTTGTACATAGGCCAATCGGCTGATTATGTAACCATTAGTAACTCCAAATTTGCTAATCATAAATATGGTCTCATTTTGGGATACCCTGATGATGGCAATAAAAATTATGATGGCATGCCCCATATCACGATTGCCAATAATTACTTTGAAAACTTACTTGTACGTGGCCCAGGGCTTATGAGATATGGATATTTCCATGTTAAAAATAATTATATTAATAATTTCCAGCTTGCTTACACCATTGCTACGAATGCAAGAATCTATTCTGAGTACAACTACTTTGGAAAAGGTAGTGAAAAGGGAGGTATTCTTGATGATAAAGCCAATGGCGAGTTTAAAGATGTGGGGAGTTTTCCCGCCATCAACAACCAAAAATCGCGTGTAACCAGCTGGAATCCAAGCAAAAACTATAGCTATCAGGTTCAGACTCCTGAATATACGAAAGAGTTTGTAACGAAATATGCAGGTTCGTCCAATACAACTTTGGTATTTGGAAAATAACGCGGGTTATTTGCAAATGCATTGTGATCTGCTATACTGACTGCAAGTAAGTATCCCATGAAAAGGAAGGTAACCATACGTCCGATGAAGTAAGCACACTGATTTTCCCACTTAACTGCACAGTTACTGGCAGGCGGCTGTAAGCTGCAACGGGAGAAGTGTGTCTGAAAATGAATGTAGGGACGTATGCGTTTATTCCGGAACGGGATTTGGCTTATTCGTTTACGGTATTATTTTTCATAAGCGTATGTTCTGAGACGATTCATAACAGTCATTCTATATTCCTTGTATGCAAGCCGCAGCCTTCTGCGGCTTTTTTTATTGCTTCCGGGGTCAAAAAACCGGACTGGGAAAGGATGATCGGTATGAGAACGATTTTGCGTATTCGCAATGTAGTAAAGGATTGGAACGGGACATCTTTATTTGAGAATGTGTCGTTGGATGTGATGGAAGGAGAACGGCTCGCACTGTTTGGAAGAAATGGAGCAGGTAAGACGACGCTATTGCGAATATTACTGGGAGATGAAGCGCCAACCTCTGGTCAAGTAGAGCATGATTTGCCACTGGAAGAGCGGGGCTGGCTGAAGCAGCAGGATACGGTGGATTGGTCTCGAACCGCACTGGAGGCCGCACAGCAGGCCAGCCCTCGGCATTGGCTTCTCAAGCAAGCGTTGGGACAGCTGGAAGCTGACCTAGCCGATGCTGGGAAGGAGATGGAGAATCATCTGGAGCGTTACGGCGAGCTGATGGATGAATACGAACGCCTGCAAGGCTTTGCCTGGGAGTCTGAGGTGGAAAAGGCGCTCACTCGAATGGGAATGCCTGTCCAGACGTGGTCCATTGCTTATGGTGACCTGAGTGGCGGACAGAAGACGAGAGTGCGATTAGCCGGACTCATGGTCAGGCAGCCGAAGCTACTGGTGCTGGATGAGCCGACCAACCATTTGGATGCCGAAAGCTTGCTTTGGCTGGAGCAGTGGCTGTCCACGTATCCAGGAACACTGCTGTTTGTATCGCATGACAGAGCCTTTTTGGATCGGGTGGCTACGAGTATAGTTGAGCTCACATCGACAGGTATTGGGCGCTATAAAGGCGGCTATAAGGAATATAAAGCGCAAAAGGAGCGAGAACTGCGAGAGCAGGAAGCCAACTATCGGAAGCAGGAGCTGGCGAAACAGGCGCTGGAGGAAACGATTCGAAATTACAGGGAATGGTTTCATCAGGCGCATCGTGGCGCATCCAAGGTTGAGATGGCCGTTACGCAGAGCTTTTATAAGGCCAAGGCTAAAAAAAATATTTCCCGTTACCATGCGAAGGAGAAGGAACTGGAGCGACTGGAAGCCAATAGAGTAGAGCAACCGCGTGAGGCTGCGTCTTTGCACATGAAATTAAGTGACAGCGGGTTTCAGGCAAAATATTTGCTGCGTGCTGAGCAGGTTGACTTTAGCTACGACGACCGTAGCATTGTGAAAAATCTAAATCTGATCGTTGCACGTGGAGACCGTCTGGCTGTTCGGGGGCCCAATGGAATTGGTAAAACCACGCTGCTTCGGTTATTAACAGGTCAACTGGAGCCGCAGACAGGAAAAATCACAACCAACCCACAGTTGAACATCGGATATTTTTCACAGGAGCTGGAGCAGCTTCCGGAGGATCAAACGTTGCTGGACAGTCTGCTTGCACTCCCGACGATGACTCAAACAGAAGCGAGAACGGTATTGGGCTGCTTTCTTTTTGCGAAAGAAGACGTATTTAAAAGGATCGGGACACTCAGTATGGGAGAAAAATGCAGGGTAGCTTTTCTGCGTCTGTACTTTAGTGGAGCCAATCTGCTGGTGCTGGATGAACCCACGAATTATTTTGACATTGAAACCCGTGAAATTGTAGAGGATTCTTTACGTAACTATGATGGAGCACTGGTGCTCGTCTCACATGATCGGGAGCTGGTGAGGTGCACGGCAACTCGGTTACTGGATATGAAGCCGGGGGGCGGATATGAAATCTATGAGGGGACAGCTGACGAAAAGCAAGAAGATGAGCGGAGCCGTCAACGGGAGCCAGAAGACCAGGAGCGGCGTGAGGAACGGCTTCGATTACAATTGCGTCTTACAGAGTTGATGGGAATGACGGGCACGAATGACGAAAACGAGAAGTTGTTGAGCGAAATCAGGCGCATTCGTGCAAATCTGGAGCGGTTGGATGATCTCGATATCTAAAGAAATGAAACGTATGCCCTGCTTGCCAAAGCGCGGTAGTTTGCATATAATAATGAACAATAGTTCGAATTTTTGAAAATGTCTTGATGGAGAAGAGTAGACAGTGTCCGATTGAACAGGGAGGAAGCGCCGTAGGATTGAGAGCGTTTCTGCAAATACTGGGCTGTTGAAGTTCGCTCCGGAGCAGTTCCTTGAACCTCAGACGCCATGTGAATGGCGAATGTGCAGTAGGGGATACCGGTTCACGACCGTTACAACGTGTAGAGCGAGACGATGATGCATAGCATGAAAATCACCTGTAACTAGTTGCCGTAAGGCAGAATGCTGGGTGAGCTGAGCTTATTGTCTAACGAGGGTGGTACCACGGTCTTTTCGTCCCTTACCGGGAGAAAAGACCTTTTTTTGTTGTCTGAAAAGCTGGAAATGAAGAAAGGGGACTGAACAGGCGATGAGCGAAACCATCCAAATGAAGGAACATTTGCTGGCCTTGAAGGAAGAAGCACTGGAAGTATTGGAGAAGGTGGCAACACCCAAGGAGCTGGCTGATTTACGGGTCAAATATTCGGGGAAAAAGGGCGCATTGACTGAAATCTTGCGCGGTATGGGCAAGCTGAGCGCGGAAGAGCGTCCAGTTGTTGGACAGGTAGCCAATGAGGTGCGCGAGGCGATTGAAGAAGTCGTTAACCGTAAGCAGGACGAGTTCACGAAAGCAGAAACAAATGAGCGTTTGCAAGCGGAAAAGATCGACGTTACGCTGCCTGGACGCGCGTTGCCGCAAGGTGGACTGCACCCGCTCAACAAAGTAATTGAGCAAATCGAGGATATTTTTACAGGTATGGGCTATCGAGTGGCTGAAGGTCCACAGGCAGAGACGGATTATTATAACTTCGAAGCATTGAACCTGCCTAAAAATCACCCAGCACGGGATATGCAGGATTCATTTTACCTGACCGAGGATCTGTTGATGCGTACCCATACGTCACCGGTTCAGATTCGTGCAATGGAAGCGATGAAGGGCGAAACGCCTATTAAGGTTATCTGTCCAGGTACGGTTTTCCGACGTGATGATGACGATGCAACGCATTCTTTTCAATTCCACCAAATTGAAGGGCTTGTCATTGGAAAAGACATTCGTATGAGTGATTTGAAAGGAACCTTACTTCAATTTGCACGCGAAATGTTCGGAGAATCGACCGAAATTCGTTTGCGCCCAAGCTTCTTTCCGTTCACAGAGCCGAGCGCTGAAGTAGACGTGACTTTTGTGAAGAAAAATGGCGAGCGTGTATGGATTGAAATTTTAGGCTGTGGCATGGTCCATCCGAAAGTGTTGGAGATGGGCGGTTTTGATCCCGAGGTGTACAGCGGCTTTGCATTCGGTATGGGTGTAGAGCGGATTGCTATATTGAAATACGGTATCGACGATATTCGCCATTTTTATAACAGTGACCTGTCGTTCCTGAAACAGTTTGCGCGTCAATAAACAACTATATCAAGGGAAGTGAACCCATATGAAAGTATCATTCGAGTGGCTGTCCGATTATGTATCGCTGGATCAGGTAAGCGCGGAGGATCTAGCAGAGAAAATCACCCGTTCGGGCATAGAAATTGATGAAGTCGAGCAGCGCAATCAAGGAATTACTGGTGTCGTTGTCGGCTATGTTAAAAGCAAGGAAAAGCATCCAGATGCTGATAAGCTGAATGTATGTATTGTCGATGCAGGTCAAGAGGAAGATCTGCAAATCGTGTGTGGTGCTAAAAACGTGGATGCAGGTCAAAAGGTTCCTGTTGCAGTTGTAGGTGCAAAGTTGCCGGGAGATTTCCACATTAAAAAGGCCAAGCTACGTGGTGTTGTATCCATGGGCATGATCTGCTCGGCCAAAGAACTGGGCATGAATGACAAGCTGCTTCCAAAGGAATTGCAAGAAGGTATTTTGGTGCTGCCTGAGGATGCTGAAATTGGTATGCCAATTACGAAGCTGCTGGCGCTGGATGATCAGGTGCTGGATTTTGATCTGACACCCAACCGTTCGGATTGCCTGAGCATGCACGGAGCAGCATATGAAGTGAGTGCGATTCTGGGACGTGACATTTCGCTGGCTGACCCGGCTAAGGATTTGGTTGAAATTAGCGATGCAGCGGCAGATCATCTGTCTGTGAAGGTAGATACTCCTGAACTGTGTACGCACTATGCGGCCCGTTATATCACAGGTGTAAAAGTGGGGGCTTCCCCGTTATGGATTCAAAACCGTCTGATGGCGGCAGGTGTTCGTCCGATCAACAACATCGTAGATATTACGAACTACGTTATGCTGGAATACGGTCAGCCGTTGCATGCTTTTGATGCGGATAAGCTGGAAAATGGAAATATTGAAGTTCGACTCGCTCGTGCAGGCGAAACATTGATTACACTTGACGATCAGGAACGTAAGTTGGAGCCGCATATGCTGCTGATTACAGACGGTGTGAAACCCATTGCATTGGCAGGCGTGATGGGTGGAGCCAATTCCGAGGTTACGGATGCGACGGTCAGCATTGCGCTGGAATCTGCCAAGTTTGACGGCGGTACAGTTCGCAAAACATCCCGTCAACTTGGACTGCGTTCAGAAGCAAGTCTGCGTTTTGAAAAAGAGGTTGATCCAGGCGCTGTTGTGCCTGCTGTGAATCGTGCAGCTGCGCTGATTCAGCGTTATGCGGGAGGCACTGTACACCAGGGCATCGTAGAATCAGCGTCTGCAAAAGCTGAAAACCGCATTATCAAGCTGTCGCTAGATAAAATAAACCGATATTTGGGAACCGAACTGTCGCTGCTTGAGGTGAAAACGATTTTCGGTAGACTTCATTTCGGATGTGGCGACGCAGAGCAAGGTGTACTGGAAGTTCAAGTTCCTACACGCCGTGGAGATATTACCATTGACGTGGACTTAATCGAAGAGGTAGCTCGTCTGTATGGTTACGACAATATCCCGACCACGCCGATTGAAGGTCCTACAACTCCGGGAGCTTTGACAGCATCGCAATCATTGCGCCGCTCCCTGCGCAGATTGCTGGCTCATGGTGGTTGGCAGGAGACGATCAGCTACTCTTTTGTACATCCGCAAAGTACGGGGTTATTTAATGCCCTGACAGAAGGTAGCCATCCGGTACGTTTGGCTATGCCTATGAGCGAAGATCGTAGTGTTTTGCGTACGAGTATCATTCCACAGATGCTGGATACAGCGGTGTACAACATGAATCGCAAGCAAGACAATCTGGCGATTTTTGAAATGGGAACTGTATTTTATACAGAGGAACAAACATTAACCCGTCAGCCGCAGGAAATTCAAGTGCTTAGTCTATTGCTGACTGGGGTACGCCGTGAAAAACAATGGAATATTGGTGCTGAAAAGGTTGATTTCTTTGATATTAAAGGCGCGCTTGAAACGGTGTTTGACTATTTCGGATTGAGTGCCAGCATTCGTTATGTGGCTGACCAACCACAAAGCTACCATCCGGGCCGTTCTGCTTCGGTATGGCTGGATGTGAATGGAAACTCTCAACGGATCGGTACCATTGGGCAGATTCATCCGGAGCTTCAACAATCTTATGGGCTGAATGATACGTATGTAGCGGAAATTGCGTTGCAACAGGTCGTAGAACATGCAAACCCTCATATTCAGTTCAGAGAGCTGGCTCGCTTCCCATCCGTGGAACGTGACATTGCCCTCGTGGTGAATAAAGACGTTGAGGCAGGTGAACTGCTTCGTGTTATTCACGCTGCAGGCGGAGAGCTGTTGCAGGATGCACGAGTGTTTGATGTATTTACAGGCAGTAAGCTTGGTGAAGATAAGAAGAGCGTAGCTATCTCTCTGACCTATCGTCATTGGGAACATACGTTGACGGATGAAGAGATCAATGCGGCGCATACTCCTGTCGTTACGTCTCTGGAACAAACTTTTGGAGCGGAATTGAGAAAGTAGCAGGAAATGCGGGAAGCCGTATCGAATCTTAGTGACAGAGGTTCGATACGGCTTTTTGGCCTATCATCATAGAAGCTCTCTTACTCTGATATTTACCCGCTGCGGGGAAGCCGGACTAATAAGGTTGGACGCTTCACGGAAGGCGGGTTACCATAGTACCGGACACACCTTAGAATCAACATACAGTAGTATTGAAGGAGGGCATAATTGTGACTACACCAGATCGTACTCGCGTCACTGTAGAGATCTACGGTACTTCTTATAAACTCGTCGGCAGCAATACCGATTATATGAAGCAGGTTGCCAATTACGTGGATGAGCGTATGCACAGCATTTCTCAAGCTCATTCGCGTCTGGATATGCCCCGAATTGCCGTGCTGGCTGCGGTTCATATGGCAGAAGAAGCTGTACAAATCCAGGAAATTCAGAGTCATATGAACCGCTTAGCAGCGGAACGAGCAGAGCTCCGGGGAGATCTGGCGCAACTCCAGACGGCTCTAGGGGAACAGCAGCAAAAAAATACAGATCTGCATCAATCTTTTATTCAACTAAAGGAAGAAAAGGAAGCAACGCAGAAGAAGCTGATGGAAACCGAATCTGTATCAGCCAAAGAGATTGCCCAATTGAAGGCAAAGCTGGAACAGCAGGAGAAAAAAGCGACTGAACTTGAAAATGGACAAAAACAAGCTAAACGTGAATTGGAGGAGTCTCGTCAAGAAGCTTCTCGCAAGCTGAAAGAGCAGCAGGAGGCGGCTAATGCCCGTATCCGGCAAATAGAAGAGCAGATGAAGAAGGAAGTAGCTGAAGCGACTAAACAGGCTGAAGCCAAGCTGTCAGCTGCAGAGAAGACTCATCAGGAGCAAAAGCGTATAGAACTGGACAAGCTGCGATCTGCTTTGCAGCAAGAGCATAGTAAGAAGGTAAGCGAATGGCAGACCAAGTGCTCAGGGCTGAATGAGCAGCTGGAGCAGGAACGTAAACAGGCTGAATTGGCGTTGAATGAAGAAAAGCTCCAGCATCAGGAAGCGCAGAAGCGAGCTGATGAAGCTGCACTGGAGCAGGAGATTCGGGTTGAGGAGCTTCAGGAACAATTAGAACAAGTACAAGCAGGCAGTACAGAGCTTGTTTCTCGTCTGGGAGAGGCTCAAGAACAAGCAAGAGTACTGAAGCAACAACAGTCCGAGCTGGAGTCTGTGCTGGAAACACAGCGACAGGCTGCGATAGAGCGAGAGCAGGCAGATACGCTTGCGCGTGAAGAACTGCAAAGCCGATATGATCAATTAGCGGCTGAAGCCAAGGCTACGCAGCAGCAGACGGCTAAGCTGGAGGAAGAACAGCGGCGGATGCAGAAGCTGCTGGAGCAAGCTCACGTATCTTCTCGCAAACTGCAAAGTGAGCTGGCTACGCTAGCTGAAAGCGAGAAGTCATGGAAGAAACTCGCAGAAGAACGCCAGTTGGCAGTTGATGAGCTGGAGCTCTCCCTGCTGGAAGCACGTGAACAGAAGGAAGCGATACAGGAGCAATTACAGCACGCAGAGGCTGAGCTCGAAGCTATTAATGATAAATTTGCTTCACAACAGCAACGGCTAGTTCAACTCGAAGCGAGAATCAAGGAGCTTTCACCTGAGCTGATTCGCGTTCAGGATGAGCTTGAGAAAGCCAAAGTCCGAGAGCAAGAGGGAGCTAAGGCATATCAATCGCTTCAGGAGCAATATGGAAGCATGAAGAGCCGAGCTGGACAGCTGGAGCAGAATATTAAGCAGCTTCAACAGGAAGATCACGAACGGCGGAGTAAACTGGAACGTGCTGAGGAAGAATCTCTAGAGTGGCAACTTAAATACGATCAGTTGAAGGCAGAAGCGGAACGTCTGGAAGCTGAAGATGCTGCCCGTAAGGAAGAATTTGCATCTTGGGAACGAGAAATAGCGGTAACCGTTGAACAAAAGGAACAGCTTCAGGAGGAGACTCGTTTGGCGGTTGAAGCTGCCAAAACAGCGAAAGCTGAACAGCAGTCCATAGAGCAGGAACGAATGGCCTTGCAGTCTGAATTGGACGAAGTGGGTCAAAAATATGAAATGGCGGCGCATCAGCTTCGTCTGTTACAAGTACAACAGGACGTAGATCGGGAAAATACGGAGAAGATTTCTACAGAATTACGTCAATTACAGGAAGAATACACTAAACTTCAAACGGAGTACAATGAATGGATTGAACTTATCGAACAGGATCAGTAGATACGGATTAAAAATGTAAGGCAATCCCCGGCTGCTCATCGCCGGGGATTGTTTGCTTTTGTATCCACTCAGAGGTTATATGACACAAAGCTGTCCTTTGGCAGACGAAATCTGCTTCGGGACAGCTTTGTCGGGAGTTCTATTGAAGTTATTTCCCGTCTTTGCGACCTGCTTCAAACGGTGTCGATACCGGAATAAACAGGTCGATAATCCCGATAACCAACGCAGCGAGCAATGCGCCCAGAACGGAAACACTGACATTGGTCACCACATATTGAGCGATCCAGATCACCAGAGCGCTCACAAGAAAACCTACGATACCGCGTCCAAATGGAGAAACGCGTCGGCCGAACACTGCCTCGATAATGTAACCAACCAAGGCGATGACAATGGCAAGAATCAGCGCGCTCCAAAAGCCGCCTACACTAAATCCGGGAACGATCCAGCTTACGACCATCAGCACCAGAGCGGCAACGATGAAACGTACAATGTGCCCGAGAATGCTCACGGAATAACCTCCTTTGTTTTTTGAATTTACAGGGTTAGACAAAGGTTAGTGTGTGGCATGAAGAACTTTCTTATGTGTAAAAAGGAGTTGGCAAATAGCGTAAGTTTGCTGCTTTCGGTATAATATAGATATATGTGAAAGGAGTAGTGAAGTTGGACTCTAAAATTTTTAAAACCCTTGAATATCAAAAAATTCTAAATAAACTAAGTCACTATGCCCAAACGGCAACGGGACAACAAACAGCCCTTCGACTACAGCCCAGCGATGATTTGGAGCATATCAAGAAAATGCTGAAAGGTACGGATGAGGCCTATGCTGCTGATCGACTCAAAGGAGTGCCTTCATTTAACGGAGTAGTGGATATCACTCCGGCAGTGAAGCGTGCCCGTATTGGCGGAACGTTAAGCCCGCAGGAGTTGCTTGGCATTCGGACAACAGTTCAGGCCGCACGCCGTATACAGGTATACGTGGCAAGTTTGCATGAGGAAAATCCTGTCGAAACATTGCTGTATTGGAGCGAGCAGCTTTCGGAGCAGAGAGGTTTAGAAAACTCCATTAAAGGCTGTATTGATGAAAATGCAGAGGTGCTGGATTCTGCCAGCACAGAGCTTTCTCAAATCCGTCGGGAGCTGCGCTCGGGAGAAGTGCGTATTCGTGAAAAGCTGGATTCCATGATTCGTTCCTCAACTGTATCCAAAATGCTTCAAGATCAGTTGATAACGATTCGTGGAGATCGGTTTGTGATCCCAGTTAAGGCCGAATACCGTTCTTATTTTGGCGGAATTGTTCATGATCAATCCGGGTCTGGCGCAACATTGTTTATCGAGCCTGAATCCATTGTAGCCATGAACAATAAGCTGAGGGAAACAAGGCTGAGAGAAGAGCGTGAAATTGAAGTCATTTTACAGAAGCTGACCGCACTTGTCGCAGAACAAGCAGATTTGTTGTTGTATGATGTGGACATATTGGGTAATCTTGATTTTATTTTTGCAAAAGCGCGTCTCGCCCGTGAAATGAAGGCAACCTTACCTTTAATGAATGACCGCGGGTACTTGAAGCTGAAAAAGGGCAGACATCCCCTAATTCCGTTGGAGCAGGTTGTTCCCATTGATGTGGAGTTAGGCAATTCATACACCTCCATTATCGTTACCGGACCGAACACAGGGGGGAAAACCGTTACCCTGAAAACCATCGGCCTACTTAGTTTGATGGCGATGTCTGGACTGTTTGTACCTGTTGAGGATGAAAGCCAGCTGTGTGTATTTGATGCAATCTATGCCGATATTGGTGACGAGCAGAGCATTGAGCAAAACTTGAGTACATTTTCCAGTCACATGACCAATATCATTAGCATCCTGAAAAATATGACGCCCAAAAGTCTTGTATTGCTTGACGAAGTGGGGGCAGGAACGGACCCCGCGGAAGGTTCGGCTCTAGCTGTATCCATTTTGGAGCATATACATGCCATGGGTTGCCGTATGGTTGCCACGACTCACTATAGTGAATTGAAGGCGTATGCCTATGAGCGTAAAGGAATTATTAATGCAAGCATGGAGTTTGATGTCGCTACATTAAGCCCGACTTACCGCCTTCTCGTCGGTGTCCCCGGACGAAGTAATGCATTTGCTATTGCCGAGCGATTGGGATTGCCAGGGCGTATTTTAGACTATGCCCGTGGTGAGGTAACGGAAGAAGACCAGCGCGTCGAGCACATGATCGCGTCACTGGAGCAGAACCGTTTAACAGCTGAGCAAGAACGGGAAAAAGCGGAGCAGCTGCGTAAGGAAATGGAAGCATTGCGTAGCCGTCATCAGACGGAGTTGGATAAGTTGGAGTCCCAACGGGATCGTATGCTGGAAAAAGCTGAGGACGAAGCAAGAGTTCTCGTGGATAAGGCTCGTAGTGAAGCAGAGAAAATCATTACTGATTTGCGTAAATTGGCTCAGGAAGAAGGGGCCTCGGTTAAGGAGCATAAGCTGATTGCAGCTCGCAGAGAATTGGATGAGGCTGAACCGAAGCAACGCAAGAAAAGTACCGTCAAACGCCCGGCCGCTACACGTACTCGTTCTATCATGGCTGGCGATGAAGTATCCGTTCACAGTCTGAATAAAAAAGGCCACGTGGTTGAACTGTCCGGTACCAAGGAAGCTGTGGTTCAACTGGGGATCATGAAGATGAAGGTCAGTCTGGATGATCTGGAACTACTGCAACCTGCACAAACAACGACTCCAAGAGTTCAAAAACCAGTGACTGGCGTTAAGCGGACACGGGATGATAACGTACGAAGTGAACTTGATCTTCGGGGGGCGAACGTGGAGGAAGCCTTGATGGAAGTGGACCGCTTCATGGATGAAGCGTTTCTGGCCAATCTGGGACAGGTACACATTATTCATGGCAAAGGTACGGGTGTCCTGAGAACCGGTATTCAGGAGTACCTCCGCAAGCATAAACATGTGAAAAGCTACCGTATCGGTAATTACAATGAAGGCGGCACAGGCGTAACAGTTGCTGAATTGGAATAGCTATGGGTTGCCGGCTTTGCCCGGGAACGCTTGGTAGAACGGGAGGGACGAAGTGAAGATGGCGATTGATGAATTGCTGTCACATCCGTTGGGGATGATGCTGGGTTATTTCTCGGTGGCGGTGCTGGAGCTAATTGTATTTTTGTCGTGTTTTGAGCTGGTAACCCGCTATAAATGCTGGGAAGAGATCAAGCGCGGCAATGTTTCGGTAGCCATGGCTACGGGAGGGAAAATGTTCGGTATTTGCAACGTGCTCCGCTTTGCAATGGAAGCCAAATCTAGTGTGTATGATACGATGATTTGGTCGTTCGTTGGCTTTTTACTGCTACTTGCGGCGTACTTTCTTTTTGAGTTTCTAACACCGGTATTTTCTATCGATCAACAGATTAAAGAGGATAATCGTGCTGTCGGCTTGTTCTCCATGATTATTTCCATATCTTTATCTTATGTGATCGGTGCCAGTGTAACTTGACACATCTTGTATACTAGAGCTTGGTATACGCTTGGAACGGAAGGATGATAAAGCTTGGAAATGACTATTTGTCCATGGTGTAACATGGAAATTATTTGGGATGAAGAATTAGGACCTGAGGAAGAGTGTCCTTATTGCCATAATGATCTGAAAGGGTACTCTGACATCACCGATGATGAAGATGAGTCTGTTTCTCCACCTGTGCATAGACATGCCGGTGAGCATGGATATGAAGAGACGAAACATGATCATGTGGCTTCTGTAACCCCGGCGCCCCACTCTCATGGAACAGAAGACCTGAAGGGTTATCGGACATTGAGTATTCAGCTCGGTGATGATGAGGAGCAGGATATTTTATATGAGGCAGAGGATGAAATCGTAGTTGAAAAACCGGTTGATGCACCGTTGTTGCAGGATAATGAGCTTCATAAGTTGCCTGTACTGCATACTTTGCAAAAATTCGAAGAAAGCGGTGCGGATCTGATGGCTTATGAACAAGGTGCTGAACAAATACTCGACAGACAAGATGAGGTTCTTGAATGTTCTCAATGTGGAGAGTACATGCTGCATGCGGGTTCGCAAACCGTAACCAGAGAAGGTTTTGAACCGTCGATGTCCCCAGCGCTTGGTAAGCCTGTTCTGGATTTGCCGTTCGTCTTGAATGTTTATGTGTGTCCTAGCTGCTTCCATGTCCAGCAGACACTATCAGAGAATGACCGACTGCGGATGCTGGAGAAGCTCAGCGGTATTTCCAACAATTAAATAGCAATCCCCCGGATAGGCCCAAGCTCAATACGGGCATCTTAAATCGAAGAAATCTTTGAACAAGCTAGCTTGAAATAAGCTGATTGGTGATTTTTCGGTTAGGGGGAACTGCATTGAAATCAAACCTGAACGGACAATCCATTCTGCTATTAAGCTTGAATGGATTGTTTGTGTTTGCAGCAGCATTGTCAGGCACATTTCTTAACGTGTATTTGTGGAAAAGCAGGCAGGATTATGCGATGATCGGCTGGTTTAATGTCAGTCAACAAATTGCCCTGGGAATTATGGTCTGGGTGGCTGGAAAGTGGGTCAAGGAACATAATAAAATGAATGCCCTGCGCGTGGGGACCGCATTATCCGGCCTATTTTATCTGATCGTGTTATATACGGGACCGCAGGCTGTGAACTACATATGGCCGCTCGGGATGTTGCTGGGTGCAGCATTAGGTTTATTCTGGCTGGCGTTTAATGTGATTTTTTTCGAAGTCACGGATCAGGCAAGTCGTGATCATTTTAACGGATGGGTGGGTCTGCTAGGCTCGTTTTCCGGTATAGTGGGACCTTGGCTGTCCGGTTGGATTATTGCCCGTATGGAGGATGACGCAGGTTACCGCGTGATATTCAGTATTTCCTTGGCTTTTTATGTCGTAGGAGTGGTGCTTAGTTTCTTTCTTCGCAAGCGCAAGCCGACAGGAAATTACAATTGGAAGGAGCCCAAGCAGCGATTGTCACAAAAAGGGAGTATGTGGCGTCCGTTGTCGTTATCGCTTGTTGCCCAGGGCATCCGTGAAGGGGTATTTGCCTTCCTGATTACGCTGCTCGTGTATGTAGCTACTCAACAGGAATGGAAGCTGGCGCAGTTTTCACTTATTACATCGGCGGTTTCATTTTTCAGCTTTTGGGCTGTCGGAAAATGGCTCAAGCCACACTATCGTTCGGCGGGTATGCTGTTGGGTGCCGTGTTGTTGGTGATCGCGCTTTTACCGTTATTGTGGCGTATGGAGTATAGTACATTACTGATTATGGGGATCGGCACCGCTTTATTTATGCCCTTGTATTTAATTCCCATGATTTCTGCCAGCTTTGATTTAATGGGTACGAGTAAAGGAGACGCCAATCAGAGAGTGGAACTGGTTGTACTACGCGAACTATGCTTAATGGTAGGCCGATTGACCGGAACACTCATTTTCTTGGGTGTCCTAAGTATCAGCAAGGCTCCCACGGCGATGATCTGGTTGTTGATTGGACTGGCATTGATGCCAGTGCTAGGATGGTTTTTTATGCGAAGTGTGCTGAAAATGGAACAAAAGACAAAGCAGAGCAAGTCTCATTCCCACGCACAACGCTGGCACAAGCAAACCGAATAGTCTGAAAATATATTTAAAAAGACCTCCAGACCCACTTAAAGGGAAAGGAGGTTCTTTTTTTGTTTCCACACGTTAAACCATCGGTTCCGTTGTTTCGGGCGAGGGCTTGGTAGTACGGGTCAAAGAATAAAGCTCCATTTCAGGTCGGTGTGTGCCTGTCAGTTCATCAGCCAAAAGTTGTGCGGCCATCATACTCGTGACTGCTCCATTTCCCCCGTAACCCTCTAAAAAGTAGCAGTTGGGAAAACGCGGATGTGGACCAATATACGGCAAGCCGTCATGAGAGGAGCCGAATACAGCAGCCCATGCAAAGTCGATCTGAAATGATATACCCGGAAAAAATTCCTGTAACGTTTGTAGCAGCTTTTGCTGTTGGTGCAGCAGCCTGATTTCACGTTGATTGGCGTCCAGTACAGGTTCGTCTAAACCACCAATAATAATGCGTCCTTCCGGTGTGGACCGCATATATAGATAAGGACGAGCAGTTTCCCAGATGAGACACTGTTCATGCCACAAGGGTGTATCTCCGATTGGATTGGTGGCGATAGCATATGAGCTTTCTAGAACGGCTCCGCGGTCTTTTTTAATCTCTTGTGTTTCATAACCTGTTGCAAAAATAACTTTTTTCGCTCGGATAATCCCACCGCTGGTATGACAAACGACCTCATTATCGTTGAATTCAAAATGCTCAGCTTCTGTATTCTCGTATAAGCGAACACCAAGACGGCTGGCAGATCGCAGCAGTCCTTGGGCGAACAAAAATGGATTAACCTCGGCATCTTCGCGTGTATATAAGGCTGCTGGTTTTCGGAAAGGAAATCGGGCAGCAATCTGTTGATCATCCCAGTATTCGACGGGAAATCCAAACCGGGTTAGCTGTTTGTACTCTTCCTGAAGTGTCTGCACATCCTCCGATGTACTTGCATAGTACAGGCTACTTCGGCGTGAAAAAGACGGATCAATTTCCAGCGTGGTAGACAGTTTTTCCAACTGATCCAGAGCATCTTTACTCATACGGTAAAACAGTACACCGTTCATTTCACCAAACGTATTGATGAAGGAAGTTAAGGTCTTATCATTGCTATATTGCAGCAGTCCGTTATTGGCCGAAGAACTTCCATGTACTAGCTTGCGTTTGTCAATAACCACGGCGTCTACCTGTCGTTCTCCCAACAGTCGGGAGCAGATGGATCCACCCATCCCGCCACCGATGATCAATACATCACAATTTAAATCCTCTGACAAAGGCGGGAAATCCAACATTTTCTCCAAGGTACTCGGCCAATATGTATTCCCGCTTATCAATTCCATATAAATAGCACTCCTCATAAGGTAATATGTAGTATTTCTTAGGTGTACATAGTATTTCGACAAACGGACAAGATAACCAGCGTGCAACAAAACATTCAAGGAGGCACAGAGATTATGCAATCTACGAACATGCAACCCTTGTCAGGTAAAGAGCTGGAGTACATCGTGGACTCCATTTCCAATGAAGAACTACTACTCAAACAAAGTGCGGCGACAGCGGCTTCTATTCAGCACCCAGCCATCCAACAAGCCTGTTTGCAACTGGCAAGAACTCATGAGCACCACTTGAATCTGCTTTCTAATGCTCTTCAACAGCATCAGCAGCTTGCCCCAATGCAACCGCAGCAGTAATTTGAATTTACAATAAAGGAGGTTTGACAGAATGTATTCACAAAACAATATGTCATTTATGCCCGAAGAAGATTTGCTCTATACCATTCTTGCTGATATGAAACGTACGGTGCGCGAGTACACAACGGCGACGACAGAATCCAATTGCCCGTCTGTGCGTCAGATGTTCACCGACCTTACGAATGATACATTGCGTCTGCAAGGTGATTTGTATCATCTGATGAGCCAAAACAATATGTATACCACTCCGACTAAAGCACTGCGCATCGATTTAGACAAACAGATTCAAGAAGCTCGCAAGACCCAACAAGAATGCCAACAGTTCATTCAGCAAAAGTCGGCATCTGCGGGAGTATATGGCCAATCTATGCACCAGCAAGGACAGTCTACTCATCAAAACAACCCTTATTATATGTAAACGGGATTTTCTGTTTTCGAAGCAGATTCCCATAACAGCCGTCCATCTGCCGGGTTTACCGGAGTGGACGGTTTTTCTTTGCAGGTTTAAAGTGCGTATTGTATGATGTATAGTAATCTCTTTCGATGGAGGCCTTATGTAGAATGACAGAACTGAATGAATTGAAGTTAAAAGTGCTGGAATTGTTAAAAGAAGATGCAAGGAGAACACCGACTCTATTAGCTACTATGCTGGGGGTTGACGAGCAGGATGTTCGCACCTCAATTAAAGAGCTCGAAGACCAACATGTGATCGTCAAATACGCCGCTGTAGTCAATTGGGACAAAGTCGACGACGAAAAGGTTACCGCTTTGATCGAAGTACAGATTACACCTGAGCGTGGAAGAGGCTTTGAAGGGATTGCAGAACGGATTTATTTGTATCCGCAAGTTAAATCGGTCTATCTCATGTCCGGAGCATACGATTTACTGGTAGAGGTTGAAGGCCGCAATCTCCGTGAGGTCGCTAATTTTGTGTCGGAAAAACTGTCGCCTATTGATTCGGTCTTGTCTACCAAGACTAATTTTACGCTTAAAAAATACAAGCAGGACGGAATTATCTTTGAGGACCATCAGGAAGATAATCGTCTGATGATTTCGCCGTAAAGGAAGATCATGATGAATCTCAAAACAGAAGCATTTACCGACAGTAACAAAGCCATGAGTTCCTATTTGTCCCCGTTGGTGCGCGAAATCCCATCTTCGGGTATTCGTAAGTTTTTTGACTTGGTGGGTGGCAACAAGGATATTATTACCCTTGGTGTAGGCGAACCGGATTTTACAACCCCTTGGCATATGCGGGAAGCCTGTGTCTATTCATTGGAGCGAGGTTTTACCAGCTACACGTCTAATGCGGGAACGCCAGAACTGCGTGAAGCGATTAGTGATTATCTGAATGAGCAATTTGAAGTCCGTTATGATCCCAAAAATGAGATTATCGTAACCGTTGGGGGAAGCGAGGCGATTGATCTTGCTTTGCGTGCGTTAATTGTACCTGGCGACGAAATTCTCGTGCCCGAGCCGTGCTACATTTCATATTCTCCAATCACTTCGATTGGAGGCGGGATTCCAGTAGGTATTGAAACATTTGCTAAGGATGAATTCAAGCTGACAGCTGAGGCGTTGGAGGCAAAAATTACACCTAAATCCAAGGTGCTGATTTTATGCTATCCGAGCAATCCAACTGGAGCTACGATGACTTATGAAGATTGGCTTCCGATTGCCGAAGTCGTGGAAAAGCATGATTTGATCGTCATTTCTGATGAAATTTATGCTGAATTGAATTATGGAGAAAAGCATGTCAGTTTTGCCGCTATGCCTGGTATGATGGATCGTACGATTCTCGTCAGTGGTTTTTCCAAAGCCTTCGCCATGACAGGCTGGCGTATTGGATATACATGCGGACATCCAGATCTGATTGCCGCTATGCTCAAAATCCATCAGTACACCGTAATGTGTGCGCCTTCTATGGGTCAAGTTGCGGCACTGGAAGGCTTGCGGAATGGTTTGGGTGAGAAAGATCGTATGGTAGAAGCCTATAATCAGCGTCGCCGTCTGATGGTTGAAGGGTTCCGGGAAATCGGCCTGGAGTGCCATGAGCCAAGAGGGGCTTTTTACGTTTTCCCTAGTATTCAAAGCACGGGACTCAGCTCAGATGAATTTGCACAGCGTCTTTTGGCAGAGGCTAAAGTTGCGGCTGTACCGGGCAATGTGTTCGGTTTGGGAGGCGAAGGCTATCTTCGTTGCTCATACGCGACTTCTGTTGCTCAGCTGACGGAGGCACTGGATCGGATTGGTCATTTTGTAGAAAAAGTAAGAAAAGAAGGTTAAAATTATTTTTTTATGGGTAATTCATAAAAAATAGTCTTTTATTTCTAAATTTCTATGCTATAATTTGAAATCGGAAGCAGGAAGTTCAATTTTTCAATTGTAGGAGGAATGTTCATGTCATATGTTGGATATAATTCATCTAGTTCAATAGGATACGACATTTCCCTGGAAGATGAAATTTTGTTCCTGCGCAATGAGATGATGCGGACATTTCAGGAAGAGCAGTCCTTCACCTCTGATCTTGTTATCCAGATCAGTTGCAAGCTCGATTTGAAAATCAATGAATATATGAAGCTGTATGGTACGGAATGCAAGGTTTAACCGTATGAAGTCAGCCAAATGTAAGAAGAAGGCCGTCGGGCCTTCTTTTTTTGCGTTCACAACTTATGATATATTAATGGCATGGAAGAGGGGGCGTACATATGAGAGCAGGGCTAAAAAGGCTATCGCCATGGATCATCGGAATGCTTGCACTTGTATTATTGGCTGGATGTGGGGGACGGGATAAGGACAGCTTCTCCATTTTTATTATGGATAAAGGGGATGCCTCAGTCATCCGTGAGGAGCTGGCACAAAAGCTTAAGGATAAGCTGGGCGAACAGGCTCCGACCATTGAGATTTCGGTCAGTCCGCTGTATAACCAGCAGAAGCTGGTTGTAGAATATGCAGCCGGGGAGCATGATCTGTTTCTTTTGCCGGAAGAGGACATGAAGCTGTATGGACAGAATGGCTCGAATCTGCCGTTAGATGATGCTTTTGACAAGAAGACGTACGCTCGGGGCGTGTTCGAGGGCGGCGTATTTAAGAAGAAGGGGCAGGAGGAAGAAGGATCAGATGTAAGCAAGGAAACTCATTTGTTCGGAATTCCGGTGGAGCAGATGAAGATGTTTAAGGAGCTAAAATATAACTCCAAAACATTATTTGCTACCGTGCCGCCTCGTACAAGCAATAAGGAAGAAGCCATCAAGGTGCTGAAAGCACTTACGGAATGATAAAGGGGATGGAATGAAATGGGCATATATACTAGAACAGGTGATGAAGGACAAACTTCTGTGATCGGCGGTCGAGTGTCCAAAGATGATGATCGTGTGGAGGCATACGGTACAATTGACGAGCTGAACAGCTTTGTAGGACAAGCGATCAGCTTTGCCGAAGGGGAAGAGTTTACGGATATTCGGACTCAATTGGAAGAAATACAGCAGGAGCTGTTTGATTGTGGTTCGGATTTGGCGTTTGTTAAAATTAGTGAAAGCAAATATAAGGTGAAAGACGAGCTGGCAGAGCGTCTGGAAGGCTGGATTGATGCATGTCAGGAGGAAAATCCGAAGGTGGAGCGTTTTATTATACCGGGTGGTAGCACATTATCCTCAACGCTTCATGTTTGCCGTACAGTTTGCCGACGCGCGGAACGCCGTGCTGTTACACTAGGTAAACATACGGACATTAATCCGGCGGTACGTCGGTATTTGAACCGCCTTTCTGATTATTTCTTTGCCGTCGCTCGCACAGCGAATGTCCGCCAAGGCGTGCCCGATGTCGAATATGTGCGCAGCAAAAAAGTGTTCCGCAAATAAGGAGGCAACCGGGAATTTGTGATGAGCTTGTATTATGAACCTATCGTATATACGATCCCTCCTGAGGAGGAGGGCATGCTGTTGAAGACTATTTTACAAAAACGTATGAACATTTCTCGAAAGTTAATATCCAAACTCAAGCTGACCGAGCAAGGTATTATGCTAAACGGGACACGTGTGTACATCAGCGTAAAGGTGAAGTCCGGGGATCGAGTAGAAATTCGTATGGAGCGCGAGCGTTCTGATGATATTTTACCTGAACCCATTCCTTTTGAGATATTGTTTGAGGATGAACATCTGTTAGTGGTGAACAAGGCGGCGGGCATGATTGTCCATCCGACTCACGGTCATTACACAGGAACACTGGCTAATGGGGTTGTGCATTATTGGCAGGCCAAGGGAGAGTTGTTCCGGTTTCGTCCTGTTCATCGTCTTGATCAGGAGACGACGGGTGTGCTGGTAGTAGCCAAAAATCCGTATGTACACCAGCATATTTCTGAGCAGATGATTGCGGGAACGGTGGATAAGCGCTATACAGCTCTGGTGCATGGACGGCCTGAGCTGCAGGTAGGAAAGGTAGACGGACCGATTGACCGCAACCCGGATGATCCGCATTTACGTATGGTGACCCCGGATGGTTATCCTGCCCTTACGCTGTATAAGCTGGAGGAAGTGTGGAACGGGGGAAGCCGTATTGGGCTAAAGTTGGAATCCGGGCGTACGCACCAAATTCGAGTGCATATGACTTATATCGGTTGTCCGTTGATCGGAGATAAAATGTATCGGATTACACCCGATGAAGCTGCGCAACGTGAGCGATATGATCAGCTTGATGCCAAGATGCCTCGACAGGCTCTGCATGCCTCAGAGCTATCCTTGGAGCATCCTGTTACCGGGGAGCGGCTGACGTTCTATGCTCCTCTACCTGACGATATGGCTGAAATGCAGGAGCTATTAAGAGCGCAATATCTTTCAGAATAAAATATAAATAAGCGATGAAAACCAAATGGAGGTTAATCTAGCGATGAGCCAACTGAAAGTATATCAGTATTCTAAATGCAGTACCTGTCGTAATGCAGTGAAATGGCTGCAAAACAAGGGACATGAGACGGAACTTATTCCTATTTTTGAACAACCGCCCGGCCCGGAGGAATTGGAGGACTTGATCCGCAAAAGCGGGCTGGAGCTGAAAAAGTTTTTCAATACAAGCGGTGAGGTGTACAAAGAGTTAAAGCTGAAAGATAAGCTTGGAGACATGAGCCGTGAAGAGCAAATTTCGCTTTTATCCTCGAATGGAAGATTAATCAAACGCCCGATTGTAACCGACGGTAACAAAGTAACGGTAGGATTCAAAGAGGAAACATTTGAGGGCACATGGGGAGCTCAATAACGCCCAATTAACCCCCACGATATGTTATACTGTGGGGGTTAAATATTATGATGAATGGGAGCAATACAATCTGTGACACAACGCAATGAACAATCCGTAATGCTGGTTGACGGCATGGCCCTGCTATTTCGCGCTTATTATGCAACCGCCGCAAACGGTTATATCCGTCGTACAAAAGCTGGAGTGCCAACGAACGCCATATATGGTTTTATTCGATATTTTTGGGATGCAGTCCAAACGTTTAATCCTACACACGTCATTTGCTGCTGGGATATGGGCGGAACGACATTTCGTGGGGAACATTTTGCTGCGTATAAGGGAAACCGTGCCGACGCACCAGATGATTTGATTCCCCAATTTACATTGATTCGGGAAGTGACGGACAGCCTCGGCATTCCCAACATTGGAGCGGAAGGTTTTGAAGCCGATGATTGTATCGGTACGCTTGCACGCCATTATTCGCAAAATGAGGACATGGATGTAATGATTCTCTCGGGAGATCATGATTTACTTCAATTAGTGGATGATCGGACACGGGTCATTATTATGAAAAAAGGGCACGGCAATTATATGGTATACACCCCGGAGACTCTGCTGACTGAAAAAGGGCTTAAGCCACGCCAAGTGGTGGACCTTAAAGGCCTGATGGGGGATGCAAGCGATAATTATCCAGGAGTACGAGGTATTGGTGAGAAAACGGCACTCAAGCTGGTGCAGGAATATGACTCTATTGAAGGCATTCTGGAGAATTTGGATCAATTAACACCCTCGGTCCGTAAAAAAATTGAGAGTGATTTGGATATGCTGCATCTTTCACGCAAGCTTGCTGAAATTCACTGCGGTGTACCTGTAGCATGTGCTTTGGATAGCTGTCTGCTGACGCTGGATCACGTGCAAATTGTAGACAAGTTTGAGCAGCTTGAAATGAAAAGCTTGTGTACATTGATGGGTGTCGCAACCGGATCATAATGAAGCTGTTAGGCTTGATACGGACAATTTAAGTGAAGTAAGTTTATAGGGATGCTGACGCTAGGTGCGTTAGTGTCCTTATTTTTATACCGTTATGTCAAGGGAGTTGTATAGTCATGTGAAGGATTATATACAATTGCGATAAGGGGATTGACCTCGGGCACATTTCAGGTGAATATAGTGGATAGAGAACCGGATTATTGAAAGGGGACAACAGCAACTATGACAGTATTGGGAGCAATTGAGGCAGGCGGTACCAAATTTGTATGTGGAATTGGCAACGAACATGGGGAGGTACTGGAACGAGCAAGCTTTCCAACGACCACCCCAGCAGAAACAATGGAGAATGTCATCGCATTTTTTGAAGGCAAGGGCATTGAAGCATTGGGTGTAGGCTCGTTCGGGCCGATTGATCCTATCGAAGGCAGTGATACATATGGGTATATTACAACAACGCCAAAACCACATTGGGGAAATTACAATTTAATTGGCAAACTGAAACAGCATTTTGACGTGCCTATGGGATTTGACACGGATGTGAATGGAGCAGCACTTGGTGAGTCTATTTGGGGTGCCGCCAAGGGATTGGACAACTGTCTGTATATTACGATAGGTACAGGCATCGGGGCGGGTGCTTTGGTTGGTGGAAAGCTGATACATGGATTATCCCACCCGGAAATGGGGCATATTCTGGTACGTCGTCACCCAGAAGATACTTACGAGGGGACATGTCCTTATCACGGAGATTGTTTGGAGGGACTGGCAGCAGGTCCTGCGCTCGAAAAAAGATGGAAGGTTAAAGGACATGAGCTTTCTGTCGATCACGCAGCCTGGGAAATGGAAGCGCACTATCTGGCACAGGCTTTAATGAGCTATGTATTAATCCTGTCACCGCAAAAAATTATTATGGGCGGGGGAGTGATGAAGCAGGACCAACTGTTCCCGCTCATTCGTACCAAGCTTCAAGAACTTTTGAACGGATACGTACAGCATTCGAGTCTGACGACAGATATTGAGCAATATATCGTATCTCCGGGATTGGGTGACAATGCTGGATTGTGCGGTGCTCTGGCATTGGCAAAGGAAAAGCTGAATCATTAGAATTTATGGTTGACGGCACTCCAAGGTACGGTTATTATATAGGCAACAGCATAGTACGGCTCAAAAAGGGAAGCACCTTTCTTGCGAATACGCAGGATAGGTGCTTTTTTTGCGTTTTTGTGTTGTGCGGGACTGTCTTTCAACGATAAGAGGGAGGAAGAAATCATGGAGATTGTATTTTTAAATCGCTTGTCCAAACGGAATGAACAGGGCTATGAGGACTTTGCTCAGGTATGGATTGGGCAACATGAAGGGGGATGGAGTGCAGGCTGGAGCACACACCATGTCCCGGATGAAAGTATAGACGACCTTTGGTATGAGGGCAGCTTGTGGCAGGAATTACTGCATGTATACCGTCATGAGCTGGCGCTCAAAATGGCTGAGGGCTACAGGCCCTTAATCCATGGCGTATTTCATGAGCAAGAAGGATCATCAGGACGAGGACAAACGCTGCAAAAGCTGTATTGCTACAGTGATTTGTTTCCACGTGATGAAGTGTATGAGCAGTTGACAATGTGGAGACGACAAAAAGCAGCAACGGAACGAAAAGCGCCTTATTTTATTGCTACGAATCGGCTGCTTCGGCTCATTAGCGTCTATCTTCCTCATACCGAAGAAGAATTGTTGGAGCTACCTGGTATGGGTCAGGGTAAGGTGTCGCAATATGGGACGGAGCTATTGGCTATTACGACACAAAATGACCGGACCACGCCATTTCCGTTGAACTGGGTAACAGAGACGCTGGAAGAAGAAGTTTTTTTGTCATGGCTATACAAGCAAAAAGAGAATCAATACAGGCAGGAGCTGAATAAGTTCAGCCTAACTAGAACGATTATCGAAGGCATTTCGGACGGTCTTTCACTGGAGCATATCGGGATGAAGACAGGTTTGCATCGTAGAGAAATGATTGAAGCTGTGGAGCATTTGGACAGGGATGGTATTGATATGGAGAAGCTGATCCGCAAGGAATTGGTGAATGTATCTGAGGAGGAGCAGGCAGCCATCTGGTCTGCTTATGAAGAGTTGGGGGATACGCTACTCAAGCCTGTCATGCTGAAAGTGTATGGGGAAGAAAAGGCGACAGAAACAGGATTGGATCAAATTTATGAGCGTCTGCGTCTGATCCGTATACGGTTTCGCCATCAGCAGGTACCCGACCGACATGTTGGATAATATAGAACTGATTAGATAAAGCTAAAGTATTAAAGTACATTCAGGGTCCAACATACTAAAAAGCAGCAGCCAGTTCCTCATAGGACACGGCTGCTGCTTTTTATGATCAAGCTTGAAAATCGAAATAGGTATCCAACTCCGTACTTTTTCCCCTTTTCTTTTTAAACCCAGTCTTTCTTGCGGAAAATACAGAACATACTGACACCTAGTGCCACCATAATACCAATGACGACAAAATAGCCATAACGTGTATGAAGTTCAGGCATATTATCGAAGTTCATCCCATATATTCCGGTAATGACCGTCAATGGCATAAATACGGTCGTTATTGCCGTAAACACACGCATAATTTCATTGGCACGATTGGCGATACTGGATTGATAAGCTTCTCGAAGGTTACCCATCAAATCGCGGTAAGTTTCAAAAGTCTCCGAAATTTTCACAGCATTTTCATAAATGTCGCTGAAATATTTTTGCAATTGATCGTCGATGAGTCGCAAATCCCGTTTGTTCAGGGTATTGATGACTTCCTTTTGCGGACCCAGCACTTTTTTCAGCCACAGAATCTCACTGCGTAAGCCGATGATTTCGTTCAAATGCGACTTTTTCGTATGCATTAGAATATCTTCTTCCAGTTTTTCAATGCGGACCTCAATCCGGTCACCAACCAGAAAATAGTTGTCAACAATCAAGTCGACCAGCAGATACATAAAACGGTCAGGCTGGCTGACTTCTTGCTCCCACAGCATAGGCTTGAGGGTACGAAGCTCATTGATTTTCTGCTTGGTCACCGTAATGATAAAATGGCGGCCGAGAAAGATGTTCAAAGCTCGCAAAAATATTTCTTCATCATCAAAACGAATGCTATTTACAACGATAAAATAATGGCTTTCATAAATTTCGATCTTCGGACGTTGTTCCTCTTCACTCAAACAGTCTTCTACTGCAAGATCATGCATGGAAAATAAAGGTTGGAGCACTGCCAAATCATCGACATCGGCATCAATCCAATAAAAACCTTCTGCCGGTGCAGTAAGCGCCATTTCAATTTCTTCGACAGGGGTAAAAACCCCGTTGTTGACCAAACGGATTTTCATATATGTCACTCCTTATGCTCCGTCGTAACGGAAATACGTTTACCTTAAGCATAAGGAATGAACTCAGTTAGCCAGTTAGCCGGTGCGGGTAAGCGTGCATTCTCATCAAAAGCCGGAGGCTTTTGGAGCATGCAGAGCCTGGCGTCCCGTCTTTCGGCAAGCTGAAGTCATTCCTATGCTGTTGTTCAGGGATCGCCGCCTACTCGGACTCGGGTCGCCTTCCATTCCGGATTCACCTCTCAAATGTTCTTTTTAGATTGCCACAGTATCGCAGGAAACACTCAAATCTGCACTACTGCTCCATATTTTTGCCTAATAGCACTTGTATAGTATAACGCTCGGCCTACGGCCTTTCAAGCGCAAAATCATGGGCTAAATCAACAGTAGTGGCAAGAGCTTCAGCGAAAGGAGGGATATGATTTAACCTATGGAAAAGGTAGACAAAATGTGATTGCAGGGCACAAATTTAAAAGTCCCATCTTGACGAAGCCCAGCCGATGCATTAAAGTGAACAACAAGAACTTTGTGAACCCAAAATGAATATAGCGAAATCTTATCAAGAGCAGGTGGAGGGACTAGCCCGATGATACCCGGCAACCGGCGATTTTAATCGCACGGTGCTAATTCTTGCAGGACGCGCGCTTTGTACAAAGAGCGTTGCCCTGACAGATGAGAGAGGCGCATATGGATACAAATATGACCTTTCTCTAACCAGAGAAAGGTCTTTTTATTATATGCCCGGCATCTCAGCAGGACGATTTTCGCAAAACTTACCGAACAAGGAGTGAGTTTACATGCCGATTAAAATCCCAGACACGCTACCTGCCAAGGAAGTGCTGGAGGGCGAAAACATTTTCGTAATGGATGAAAGCCTGGCTTATCATCAGGACATTCGTCCGTTGCGCATCGCCATTTTGAATTTGATGCCTACAAAGGAAACGACGGAAACCCAACTATTGCGCCTGGTCGGCAATACGCCGCTGCAAGTGGACGTCACGCTGGTGCACATGAAGTCTCATGTATCCAAAAATACATCGCAAGAATATTTGAATATGTTCTATAAAACGTTTGACGAGATCAAGAACAGTCGTTTTGACGGCATGGTCATTACAGGAGCTCCGGTTGAACAGCTTGAGTTTGAGGATGTGAACTACTGGGAGGAGATCCGGCAAATCTTTGAGTGGACGAAAACGAATGTAACTTCGACCATGCATATCTGTTGGGCCTCACAGGCAGGTTTATACCATCATTTCAATGTCCCGAAATACGGGCTCGACTACAAATGCTTTGGCGTATTTCCACACACCGTGATTAAACCTAAAGTAAAATTGCTACGCGGCTTTGATGAACTGTTTTATGCCCCTCACTCCAGACATACGGAGGTTCGGCGGGAAGATATTGATCATATCGCCGAATTAGAAGTTTTATCCGAATCCGAGGAAGCTGGAGTGTACCTCGTAGCCACGCTTGACGGTAAACAAATTTTTGTAACTGGGCATTCTGAATATGACCCGCTTTCATTGAAATGGGAATACGACCGCGATGTGGCCAAAGGAATGGATATTGAAGTTCCCAAGAATTATTTTCCTAATGATGATCCTGAGCGCACACCGCCCTCAATCTGGCGGGCGCACGCTAATTTATTATTCTCGAATTGGCTGAACTATTATGTATACCAAGAGACACCTTACGATATCGGGCCCCAGATTTAAAAAGGGGCTTGTAGTTTACCCTTGTACAGTACCACCTTGCAGTAGCGCAGCAGTATAGTCTTTGACATCCATTTTTGCAGGATTGGTTATAGCACCCACTATGGAAGTTAACAGGAGGATTCATATGAGTGAGAAACAGTGGAAAATCGAAAGCAGATTGGCACAAATCGGTTCAGTAGAGGAGCCAGTAACCGGGGCTGTTAATTACCCGATTTACCAATCTACGGCGTTCCGCCATCCCCGTCTGGGTCAAAGCACAGGATTTGATTACATTCGGACGATCAATCCCACGCGAAAGGTACTGGAAGAGGCTTCTGCTGCACTTGAATCTGGTGATGCAGGCTTTGCATGCAGCTCAGGTATGGCAGCGCTGCAAACGGTATTTGCATTGTTTGGACAGGGAGATCATCTCATAGTATCGCTGGATCTGTATGGCGGGACATATCGTTTGCTGGAGCGTATTTTATCTAAATTTGGTGTAACAGCCAGTTATGTGGATACGAACGATCTTGAAGCACTCGAGCAGTCATGTCGACCGAATACCAAAGCTGTATTCATAGAAACACCTACAAATCCGTTAATGATGATTACTGATATTCAAGCGGTGGCTGAATGGGCATCACAACATCAGTTGCTTACCATTGTAGATAATACGCTGCTAACACCATACTTCCAGCGGCCATTGGAACTGGGCGCGGATATTGTGGTACATAGTGCAACCAAGTATTTGGGCGGACACAACGATGTGCTGGCAGGGTTAATCGTAACCAAAGGCAAAGAGCTATCAGCTGAAATTTCCTTTCTGCACAATTCCATAGGGGCCGTGCTTTCCCCGAGTGACTGCTATCAGTTGATGAAGGGGATGAAGACGTTAGCGCTGCGTATGGACCGACATGAGCATAATGCAACAGTGCTGTCTAACTATTTACTGACGCATCCGGCGGTGGCAGAAGTATTCTATCCAGCTCTCGAAGGCCACCCAGGTCGTGAAATTCAAAATAAACAATCTAGCGGAAATACAGGGATCTTCTCCTTTAAAGTAAAGGATGCTCGTTATGTGGAACCTTTGCTTCGTCACATTAAGCTCATTGCGTTTGCGGAAAGTCTCGGCGGTGTGGAATCGTTAATGACCTATCCCGCTGTGCAGACACATGCGGACATACCAGCAGAAATTCGGGATGCTGTCGGGGTAGATGACAGGCTGTTGCGTTTCTCCGTAGGCATTGAGCATACAGACGACCTCATTGAAGATTTGCGTTCGGCGTTGGAAGCGGCACGTCAAGAAGTAGAAGGAGGAGAGCTGCAATGATAGAGGATGCGAGGAGGATCGGGCAGGATTTGAACAAAGAGCGGAAGTTCGCTACCAAGCTGCTGCATTTTGGTTCTGAAATTGACAGCGTTACGGGGGCCTCGAGCGTCCCGATCTATCAAGCTTCTACCTTTCACCATCATGATATTTTTAATCCTCCCCAGCATGACTATAGCCGTTCAGGTAATCCGACACGACAAGCTTTAGAGGATTATATCGCCTTATTAGAAGGCGGGGCGTGCGGCTTTGCCTTTGCGTCAGGTATGGCGGCCATCTCCACTACATTTATGCTCTTATCCGCTGGAGATCATGTCATTGTTTCGGAGGACGTATATGGAGGAACATATCGACTGCTGACCTCCATTTTGAAACGGATGAATATTGAAACGACCTTCGTTGACATGACGGACCTCAACCTTGTGAAAGAGGCGTTGCAGGAGAATACAAGGGCTGTATATATGGAAACCCCGTCCAATCCGACACTCAAAATTACCGATGTAGCAGGAATAACCTCTTGGGCACAGGATCACGGACTTTTAACTTTATTGGATAATACTTTTATGACACCTTATTATCAACGTCCGATTGAGCAGGGAGTCGATATTGTATTGCACAGTGCGACCAAGTTTCTGGGCGGACACAGCGATGTGCTGGCAGGACTTGCGGTAGCGCGTACCGAATCGCTCGGGAGACAAATCAAGCAGCTCCAAAATGGACTGGGTACCGTGCTGGCTCCGCAGGAGTCATGGTTGCTCATGCGCGGTATGAAGACACTGGAGGCTCGTATGGCTCACAGCGAAAAGAGTGCAGCCAAGCTCGCTAACTGGCTGAACGAGCGTAACGACATTGAGGCAGTATACTACCCGGGTCTGGAAAATCATCCAGGGCGTGAAGTTCATGAGCGTCAATCCAGCGGTTATGGTGCAGTGATATCGTTTGATGTGGGTTCTGGTGAGCGTGCAAAAGAAGTCCTCAGTCGCGTACGTATTCCAATTGTAGCGGTGAGTCTGGGAGCTGTGGAAAGCATCTTGTCGTATCCGGCGATGATGTCACATGCGGCTATGCCCCATAGTGTACGATTGGAGCGCGGGATTACGGACGGACTACTTCGTTTCTCCGTAGGTTTGGAGGATATTGACGACCTGATCAGTGATCTGGATGAGGCGCTGCGCTAGAGCGTTAGCACATCTACAGCATCTTTGTCGTTTTCACGCCGGGAGCAAATATGTACAGCACTAAACAGCAAGTTTCCAGTATTTCAGGAGGCTTGCTGTTTTCTATAAGAATGACATGAAGGACAGTGTGAAAAAAGGCACTTTCAGTCCTGCTTTGTTATTTCTTGGCTATACGCAATGTTGAGATAAGCTTGGCAGTTGCTTGTTTTCCTAGGTGAAAAGCAGAAAGAAGCGGGAATAAGTATGGTCCCTTACCTAAAGATATGTTAGTATTATCATTAGGTTTTACTATGCTAAATAGCACAGACAACATACAAGGCCAGTCATGAACATACATTACGGCAGGGTTCGAACGCAGGTTTGTGAAAGCATTCTCGTTCATAAGTCCTGTCGTTCATTTCGTCGCCCTGTGACAGCGAAGGAGGATACACCATGAGTGTAATCGACCATATTTTAGATAAAGCCCTACGCGGCGAACGCCTGAATTTAGAGGATACCGTTGCTTTGTTCGAATCAGACGAGGTAGAAAAAATAGGTCACGCGGCGAATAAAGTCATGAATCGCATGCACCCCGATCCCATTAAAACCTTCGTCATCGGACGAAATATTAACTATACGAACGTATGTGACGTATACTGTCGCTTCTGCGCTTTTTACCGTAGACCGGGTTCCGATGAAGGTTATGTTTTGCCGGATGAGGTGATCTTTCAGAAGATCAAGGAAACGCAGGAGGTAGGTGGCACCGAAATTCTAATGCAAGGCGGTGTGAATCCCAATCTGCCGTTCAGTTATTATACGGATTTGCTGAAAGCTATTAAGGAGCGTTTTCCCGATATTACGATGCACTCCTTCTCGCCAGCTGAAATTCACAAAATGAAGGAAAAATCCGGTCTATCCATGGAAGACACGATTCGAGCCATTCATGAAGCTGGATTGGATTCGCTTCCGGGCGGAGGCGGAGAAATTTTGGATGACCGCACACGCCGCAAAATTAGCCGTCTCAAAGGCTCTTGGCGTGATTGGATGGATGTCATGCAAACGGCCCACAAGGTTGGGATGAACACGACTGCTACGATGGTTATCGGCTTCGGCGAGTTGATGGAGGAGCGTGCGCTGCATTTGTTGCGTGTTCGTGATGCTCAGGACGAATGCATTGAAAACAAATATAATTCTGAAGGATTTTTGGCTTTTATTCCTTGGACCTTCCAGCCAGACAATACCAATCTGAAGAAGGAACGCCAGACGCCAGAGGAATATCTGAAGACCGTTGCGATCAGTCGTCTTGTATTGGATAACATCAAGCATATTCAGTCTTCGTGGGTAACTATGGGACCGGAAATCGGTAAAAAATCGTTGTACTACGGTTGCGATGATTTCGGCAGCACCATGATTGAAGAAAATGTAGTTTCCGCTGCAGGCGCAACGTATAAGGTTAACATCGAATCCATTTTACAGTTGATCCGCGAGACGGGTCACATTCCGGCACAGCGCAATACCCGTTATGATATTATTCGTACTTTTGACAGTGCCAGCAGTATTGAACATGATTTTATCATGCAAAATTAATATCCGTTAATATATTGTTAATTACAAAACGCTTATCCATCACTAATCTATGTATAAGGATTAGTGTAGATAAGCGTTTTTTGATGTGTTACTTTGCTATGTTTTCCATCGTTTCATATACATGATCTCAGCCTGCGGGTCAGCCATTTGGATGACTGCCTTAAAACGCTGCAAATCCAACAGTTGAACGTTGTAAACGATGACCATTTGTTCTTTTTTATCCTCAGATTCGCTTTTAATCTTACCCTCTATCTGTGCAGAGCCTCCAACAGGTGTGCTGTGTATACGCAGCCTGCGATATATGGCATCCTCGACGGTTTGCTGTTTCTTGCTGACAACACAAACCATACGCGTCAGACCGGTAAACATCAGCCGGGTCGTTTCATAGGCGGCGAGGCAGGATAAGGCTGAATAGAGAGCTGGCTCCCAGCCTAGCACAAAGCCGGCGGTAATGAGCAGCAGACCATTACACAGCATAACAATCTGTATTAATGGAATCTTACGGTGTGTTAGCAACAATGTGGATGGACGGCCATCGTCAGATTCGTTAAGTCCTAGTGAATCGAGCAGACCACCATGACGAGCTGCCAGCCCTGCGCCAAGACCGATACAGATTCCGCCGCCCAAAGCGCATACGACCGGATGGCCACTCACTGCCGGAAAAGGCGAAAGAATAATGGCTGAGCCCGAAAAGGCGAACAAGCCGGGTAGTGCTCGAAGCAGCATGGGTTTGTGAGTAGACAGAGAATACAGCAACATGAGTGGCAAGTTCAAAACGAATAGCAGTAACCCAAAATGCTCTTGTGTATAAAGCGACATGAGTCTGGAGATCCCCGTGACGCCTCCAGCGATCATATCATGCGGATGTAAAAACAATTCCAGACCGACGGATGCTGTAATTCCACCAATCACCGTATAAAAGACAGGGAACCTGCTCGCATCTCCCGAAGCGGGCTTTACAAGCCGCCTCATAGAGTTTCGGCATGTTTTACAGCGTGCCGCATAGCCTTCCCTCCTATGGATTGTCGTATCCAGCTTTTGCAGTTATGCCGAGTTACTTTCTTCCTTTCGTAGGCGGGGGTCCTTGAACTTAAATATTTTGTTTAACATATTAAAGATAGGTTTTGACTGCTTTGTCAGAAGTGGTCCAAGAATCGCCAGTATGAGTACATAGATAGCTGCAAAGGGTTGAACAATATCAAGCAAACCGCCTTCCTTGCCCAAGTTGGCCATGATAATCGAAAATTCACCCCGTGCCACAATGGTCAGACCGATATTTGCTGACGCTTTGGGAGATAAGGAGGCCGTACGCCCAGCCAGCATTCCTGCCCAAATGTTACCAAACAACGTGAGGACGACTGCTGCCAGCGCAAGCCATATCGCGTTTCCTCCCAGGGACAGTGGATCGATGGATAGTCCAAAGCTGAAGAAAAACAGGGCACCAAAGAAATCGCGGAAAGGAACAATTAAATGCTCGATTCGTTTGGCATGTTCCGTTTCGGCCAGTACCAGACCGACCAACAGGGCGCCAATAGCTTCCGCCACATGAATCGTTTCCGAAAAACCAGCTACCAGAAACAGAGAGCCAAAAACAACAAGTCCGAATACCTCATTGGAGCGAATACGGAGAATCCGATTTAACAGAGGGACGGCCTTACGGCCGATAATAATGACTGCTAGCATAAAGCCAAGCGCGATTAGCGCTGATAGCAGCACACCCCCGAGCGAGGATGAATCACTAAGAACCAATCCGGAGAGGATGGAGATGTATACGGCGAGGAAAACATCCTCGAACATAATAATGCCCAAAATTATCTCTGTTTCTGCATTGGCAGTCCGCTTGAGATCTACCAGCACCTTCGCAGCAATAGCACTGGATGATATCGTTGTAATTCCGGCGATAACCAGTGTCTCTGCTACAGGAAAGCCGCTCAGGAAGCCAAGAGCCAGCCCCAGTGTAAAATTGATGCCAATATAAATGGTGCCGCCCACGGCAATGGAACGACCTGATTTAATTAACCGACCTACTGAGAACTCGAGACCCAAGTAGAAGAGAAGAAACAGCACTCCGATTCTTCCCATAAAATCAATAAATGGGGCGCTTTCGATAAAGCGAAAATCAAAATGCCATAGCTCCATCGCATGCGGCCCAACTGCCATTCCGATCAGGATATAAAAAGGGATGACCGAGAAGCGCAGTTTGGAGGAAATAAGTCCGGCTGCAGCGATGAGAGCAATTGCCAATCCAACCTCAAATACCAGATGATCCATCCAATCACCCGCTTCCGTTCATAAGGATTTGTTTAAAGCGTTTTTGCTGATCGCGTTCCCCGACAACGACTACAGTGGCATCATCGTTAATAATCACTTCAGGACCAGGATTTACATATTTCATTCCTTTTTTCTCCACAATGGCAATAACAGTGGCTCCCGAATTTTGCCTTACATCCAGCTCACCGATGGTTTTGCCGACACTTGCATAGTGGGATTCCACTCTATACCATTCGATAATAAAATCATCAAACGTCATTTCTACACTTTCAAGCTGTTTGGGCTTATATGTCATACCCCCGATGATGGAGGCTACCAATCGCGCTTCCTGATCATTCAGGGTTGTCATAGAAATACTTTGTTCCAGATCCTCGTAATCAAAGTGATACAACTCGCGCCTGCCATCATCATGAATAATAATGACAATTCGGTCGCCACTCTCTGCATCTATTCGATACTTAATCCCGATTCCTGGCAAAATAGACTCTCGAATATCCATTTGTAAAGCCTCCTGTACGATACGTTATTTAAATGAATGGTATGGGAAATAAATCACATACTTTGGGAGTGACATGGAAACTTTCTTTTTGTATTAAATTTTATGAATTAACGTAAAAAACCTGGTACATACACTTACGTATTACAATTATTGGAAAATATTAACAAATAGACATGCAAATGTGGTGATGTGCAAGCAAAGGGAGGTTAAGCCACATAACTAGAGGTGAATTTGATGGGGAACAAGTACAATTGCTTCTTTAGTTTGCAAATGACAGGAATAAAAGGCAGACGTAGTTTAGGGATGCTCAATAGCAGCACAAGCGCTATCAAAATGACAAAGGGAAGTGATTTGGCCGCAGCGATCACCAGATGAAGTAAAGGGGAGGATTTGCGTATAGCTGGTTTGGAATGGTGCTCCAGACCGTGAGAATCTGTTTCTAACGAGGAAACATCAGCATGAGGCACAACAGAAGATCCCACAGTAAACTGAAGGGATTGAGTGGTGTCTTCCGCATGAAACGTCACAGGAAGGGACAAAATCTGAACGAGGCTCAATATGACGATCATGAATGTACGCAGCATGTTCAGCATCGTTAACATCTTATCTCCTCCCTCTTGTGAAAAATTCATATTACTATAACCTTAACATACCCCACCCTAAATATTCAAACGTCTTTCGTTATTTCCTATATCACAGTAATTGTTTATAACACGCCAAACCAGCTTTTTGAAACTTGATCATCCTCTTTTGGATATGTCTTTCTGTTTCCAGTCGTTCACTTCGTATAACCCTTTAGAGGCCGCCATATACTGAAAGCAGTGATCGAAAGGAGTGAGCCAATGGAACTGTTTACAGTGTGGACCAATACAGACGGAGATCAGGAAACCAACCGGTTTTATGAAGTGGTCAAAAGTAGAACAAAGGGACTACATATGTCACGGCGCGGATTTCGATTCACTTTCAGACAGCTGGACAACAAAGTGGCATGGACCTGCAAGGGCACAGAAAGCAATTCGGCGTTTGAAAGCTTTCTCCCCTGTGTATACAGCATCATGTCTTCGGCAATAGCGGATTATATTATCGAAGTCAAGGAGTGGGGGATGCTCAATCTCATTCTCACCAAAGCCTGTTCGCTGCTGGAGAAAGAGGATACAGAGCAAATTCGCAGTATGATTCGTTCACTGTTAAGCGATGATGGTCCGAGAGGCCGTTTGAAGCGTCATGGTAAGCTGACCACTCTCCTGGAGACGGATTTCAAGGAGCTTCGTGTGATCAATTTGGAAGGACTGATTCAATTTAGGCTCCATGCGTATAAAAAAGAGCTTGAAGAAATCGTCGACTATGCCATGGAAGAATTCTGGGCAGATCGGCAATACGAAGAATTTATGGGGCTGCTTAAATATTTTGTTTTTTTTCAGGAAAGCAAAGTTCCGCTCGTACACGTACTTCACCAAGGCGGACATAATTTTACGATTCTGGATAGTGCCATGGTGCCCATACCGACTCCTGATGCAGATGACATCATTGTCGAGATGCCAGGCATTGAACTAGAAATGGAGGTCGAAGATCGAATCGTAAGCACCCTTATTTCGATTTCTCCTGCTTCCATTATATTGCACACAGACGATGAGCACACCCCCATAGTGCGGACACTCCTGCATATTTTTGAAGATAAAGTGAAGCTGAGCAGACTTTATCCAGGTCAGGATGTTCAAAAATAATAATCTTTTCGTATAAAGCAATGGATTTCTGGAAAGCCTTTGCCTCAAGGGGAGGTTTTTTATGAGATCCATGTTGGTATGGAAACGGATTTTGGGAACCGTGTTAATTGCAACCTGTCTGGTATTGCCCGGCAATGAAGTTTACGGTCACAAAGAACCGGTCCAGCATAAAAAATGGCAGTCCACACCTGTTTTGGCTCCACGCGAAGAGCAGGTTATTACGACCATGACGGTCACGGCTACAGGATATACAGCAGGCTATGAATCGACTGGCAAACGGCCAAGTCATCCCGGCTACGGTATTACGTATTCCGGTGTAAAAGTGCGTCGTGACAAGAACACACTGTCTACGATTGCGGCTGATCCCAAAACGTTTCCTTTGGGAAGCATATTGTACATTCCAGGTTATGGATACGGGATTGTAGCAGATACAGGTTCTGCGATTAAGGGCAATAAAATTGATTTGTATTTTAAAACAACCCGGCAGGTGTATTCTGAATGGGGCAAGAAAGATGTGGATGTTCAAATTATAAAAAAAGGGAACGGAAAATGTACGGAAAAGATGGTAAAATCGCTCCAAAAGGCGATAGAAACGCATAAAACCATTCCGAGTGCGACACTGGATGCTTCCATATAATCCTTGAATATTGTTTTTTCCAACATCACATACTATGTTGCGGGATGAGCTTATCCCGCAAAACATACTGGGAGGTTGAGAATTATGCCAAATCAAGGCGGAAGTTCTTTCACGAACAAAGGCTTCAAGGCAAGCACAGGAAATCAGTTCAAAGCGGAATTTGCACAAGACAATACGGTAGGTGTCGTTTCACAAAAGGTAAAGCAGTCTGAACAAAATAAAATTCAAGACAACTTCCAGACACCAAATGAGAAGTATGATGAAGAATTTGCAACAGATCAAGGCGGTACAGGTGCAGTAGCGCAAAAAGTTCAAAACTCCAGTCGTAACAAAATTCAAAATAATGCTCAAACACCGAACGAAAAGTTCGACGAAAACTTTAACACGAAATAAAAAAGCATATACAATCGATAATGCTCCGGATTATATCCGGGGCATTTCGTTTTAAGTAAAAGTGATTAGGTACAATAGGTCTAAGGTTTTATCTCCTTTTTAATTTTTTTTAAGGTGGAATTAAGGTTTAAAGTGCAAAATAAAGTCAGTTAAACAACACCACCTTGAAGCATAGGGTTTGGGAGGAGATATACAATGGACGAATTTAAAAATAATAACTCCGGACGCCGGAACGACAACGATCAGGTTGATACCGATAACGCAACTCGCCAAAACGATTCGAACGGTTCCTCATATTATTATTCTTACGGCCCTTTTTCTTCAGTTCAATCGGACGGACAACGTAAGGAAGGGCAGTCGTTGGAAAAGGATGTTGAGATTACGGCACCGCAGGCAGTGAGACCTCTTCCTCCCTCTTACCATCGGGCTATGCCTGAGCAGCAGGATGGTTCGGGTCGGAATGGCGGCAACTGGCAATTCAAACCGAATAAGCCCAAGTCGCAGGTAAAAACAATATTCTTATCTTTTTTGGCCGGGATGCTGGTCATTACGGTATTGATGTATACAGCTGACCGAACAAATATGTTCACACCCGAGACGGCGTTGACTTCGGCGGCAGCTGAAAGCGGAGAAACGACTAATTCAGGAACCACCAGCTCGACTCCAAGCGCAGTTCCGGCTGTGATGCCTTCAGGTACCGCTGATGTTCAATCTGTTGTGGCCAAGGCTGGACCGGCAGTCGTCAAAATCGAAACGCTTGCCAAACAAACCAGTGGTAGCAGTGGCAGACAAAGCAGCCCTTATTACAATGACCCGCTGTATCAATACTTTTTCGGTAATCAGTATGGTGACAGTGGCAGCAGCGGTAACAGTAATGAAAATGAAGGTAGCAACAGCGGGCAGCTGACTCCGCTTGGTATTGGTTCCGGCTTTATTTTTGATAAATCGGGTTACGTTCTAACCAACAACCATGTTGTTGAAGGCGCGAGTGTGGTTCAGGTTACAGTAGAGGGAACTAATAAGCCTTACGAAGCCAAAGTCTTGGGCAAAAATGCTGATCTTGATTTGGCGGTACTTAAAATTGAAGGCAAAAACAACTTTCCGACAGTAACTTTGGGTGACTCCGATAACGCTAAAGTCGGCGAATGGATGGTCGCAATCGGCAACCCTGAAGGCTTTGAACATTCGGTAACAGCCGGGGTGCTAAGTGCGAAAGAACGTACGATCACTATTAATAGTGAATCGACTGGAAAACCGACGCAATACAAGCATCTCATTCAGACGGATGCGTCCATTAACCCTGGTAACTCTGGTGGACCGCTGTTAAATCTGCAAGGGCAGGTTATCGGTATGAACGTAGCTGTTAGTGCAGACGCACAGGGAATCGGATTTGCGATTCCGTCCAATACGATTTTGGAAGTGGTCGATAAGCTGAAAAATAACCAGCCTATTCCGAAAGAACCTGTACCTTTCATTGGTGCAAGTCTGTTAAATTTGAGTCCTGAAGTAGCCAAAGAACTGGGTACTTCCCTGACCGAAGGCTCGGTTGTACGGGATATTATATACAAATCACCAGCTTATCAGGCCGATCTGCGTCCTTACGATGTGATTATCGGAGCGAATGGCACGCCTTATAGCACATCACAAGAGCTGATCCAGTTCATTCAAAAACAAAAAGTGGGTACAGCGCTGACACTTAACATCGAACGAGCTGGGCAGAAAAAAGATGTTCAGCTGAAAATTGGCAACAAAAATGACTTTAGCTCGACGCTTCAGCAATAAGATGAAAATTCTACAAAAATGAACAAGTGCACGTAAGAAACGGAAGGAAGATCCCTTCCGTTTCTTGCTGTATGAAGCAGCCAGATGCTACACGCGTCTACTCCTGCTACAATAGAAGGAAAAGAAGAGATAAAGGAGTTCGATCGTGTATGCGTTCTACTATTCTAATCATTGATGACGATGAAAAAATTGTTTCCATGCTGCGCAGAGGGCTGGCATTTGAAGGCTATGAAGTGCTGACAGCCGCCAATGGAGCAGAAGGATTAAATAAAATGTTGACAGCTGAGCCTGATGTGGTCGTGCTAGATGTAATGATGCCGCAGGTCGATGGTTTTGAGGTATGTCGTCGTATGCGGGAGGGTGGAAGTACAGTACCTGTCCTGATGCTTACAGCCAAGGATGAGGTTGAGAATCGGGTTAAGGGCTTGGATCTAGGGGCCGATGATTATCTCGTTAAGCCGTTCGCTCTAGAGGAGCTGCTGGCGCGAGTGCGAGCGCTTTTGCGGCGTAAAACCGAACAACAGGACAATAACGGAAATCGGCTTACCTTCGAGGATTTACAACTGGATAACGAATCCCGCGAAGTGGTTCGTGGCGGCAAACGTTTGGAACTGACGGCCAAAGAATTTGAACTGCTCCATTTGTTCATGCAAAACCCGAAGCGTGTTCTGTCGCGTGATCTGATTATGGACAAAATTTGGGGCTATGACTATAGTGGAGAATCGAATGTGCTGGAAGTATATATTGCCATGCTACGACAAAAAACGGAGCAGGATGGCGGTAAACGACTCATTCGTACAATTCGTGGAGCTGGCTATATTTTAAGAGGTGATATGTAATATGTCTATTCGGTGGCGGCTGACGGCCTGGTATTCGAGCATCTTGGCTATAGTACTAGTCATTTTTGGTCTGGTTACTTACGGACTAGTATATTACTACACATATAATGAAGTGAAAAGTCAGCTTATGACTCAGGCGCCACAGATTAACAAGCAATTACGCCTTATTATAAAAGGGGGATTGTTTGAAGTCCCCAACCTGGATTTGGGATTAGAGCAGGGACGTGGAATAGATGACTCACAGCTCTATGTACAAATTTACAATTATACGTCTGGTGTAACGAAAACGACCCAAAATATGAAAGACCTCAATATCACCTTCCCTGTTCCATCTACAGCGGCAGGAGCAGTTCAAAATGAGGGAATTCGACGTGTGAACGTCAATGGGGATTCCTTTATGATTATTCAACAGCCGATCAAATCCGAGGAGCTGGGCTTGGTGGTCGGGCTGCTACAGGTAGGACAATTCACGGGCTCTCAGGACCGACTCATGAACAGGTTACAAAATGTGCTTGTATACGGCTCGTTGTTTGCATTACTCGCTGCTGCGACTTCAGGTCTCTTTCTGGCTCGCAAGTCTATGAAGCCGCTGGTCAAGGTCATTGAGGGGGCTAATCAGATTCAATCCAGTAATGATTTGAGTGTTCGGATTGAATATGACGGACCACATGATGAAATTGGCCAATTAATCGGGACGGTTAACAACATGCTGGGGCGCACAGAGGTGTTTTACAAGGAGCTGGAAGATGCGTACGGTGCACAGCGCCGTTTTGTGGCTGATGCTTCCCATGAGCTTCGTACGCCGCTAACGACGATCCGTGGCAACGTTGATTTTTTGCTCAAAATGTGGACTACCGAACCAGGAGAGCGACCGAATATGGATGAAGAGATGATTCGCGAGCTTTCTATGGAGGCATTAAATGACATGGCGGATGAAGGCAAACGGATGAGCCGTTTAGTGAGTGATATGTTGTCACTCGCGAGAGCGGACACAGGGAAAACGTTCGATAAGACTCCCGTTGCGCTGGAACCACTTGTAAGTGAGGTTGCCCGTCGTGCTCAGTTTTTAGAGCGAACGGCCGAATGGAATGTGGGAGATTTTTCGTTGCTGAATGGTATTTATATGGATGGCAGCAAGGATTATTTGCAGCAAATGCTATTCATTTTCATTGATAATGCATTCAAATACACACCTGAGGGCACAGTCCGATTTGATGCCATTGTTTATCAAGGACAGGTGGGCCTACGGATCAGTGATACGGGCATTGGAATGGACAAGAGTGAGGTTCCCTTTATTTTTGACCGCTTTTACCGGGCAGATGAGTCACGCGGGGTGACAGAGGGAATTGGGTTGGGGCTATCTATTGCCAAGTGGATTATTGATGAACATCACGGGTCTGTGGAAGTGGTTACGCGCCAAGGAGAAGGAACGACATTTGTCATCTGGCTCCCGGTTAGCTTTTCCGCGCCTTTGGAATAGGCTATAATAGGAAGGCAACTACATCATAGAATTGGCCGGTAAAGGCTAGGATGCCCACAGCTACCGAGTTATCGGAGCTGTATACTGTGTCGAAGAAAGCGGGGGCTCATTTTGGAAGTACTCAGAATTTCGCCCCGGGGTTACTGCTACGGCGTAGTCGATGCCATGGTATTGGCTCGTCAGGCAGCCAGAAATCTGGACTTACCCCGGCCTATTTATATATTGGGCATGATTGTGCATAACAGTCATGTCACCAATTCCTTTGAAGACGAAGGGATTATTACACTGGACGGCCCGAACCGTATGGAGATTTTAAGCCAGGTAGAGAGCGGCACTGTAATCTTCACTGCTCATGGCGTATCACCAGAGGTTCGGAAGCTGGCACGAGACAAGGGGCTGACTACGGTAGATGCGACTTGCCCTGACGTCACAAAGACGCATGATCTGATTCGGGAGAAGTCTGCCGAAGGCTATCAGATTGTTTATATTGGCAAAAAGAATCATCCAGAGCCAGAAGGAGCTATCGGTATTGCTCCTGATCATGTTCATCTGATTGAAAAAGAAGAAGAGATCGACAGTCTTACGTTGCCAGCTGGCAAAATTCTTATCACGAATCAGACGACCATGAGCCAATGGGACATCAAGCACATTATGAAGAAGCTGCTGGAGAAGTTCCCGGGTGCTGAGATACACAATGAAATCTGTTTGGCGACGCAGGTACGTCAGGAAGCGGTAGCTGAGCAGGCTGGACAGGCGGATCTGGTGATCGTTGTCGGTGATCCGCGCAGTAACAATTCAAACCGATTGGCTCAGGTTTCGGAGGAGATTGCTGGTACAACAGCTTATCGTATTTCTGATGTAACCGAGCTGAAGAGAGAGTGGCTTGAAGGTGTAGCCAAAGTGGCTGTGACTTCTGGGGCTTCGACCCCGACACTGATTACCAAAGAGGTTATTACGTATTTGGAGCAGTATGATGCGGCTAACCCGGATACGTGGGAGATTCAGCGAACCATAGATATGAAAAAACTACTGCCTCCTGTACGAGAGAAGTCAAAAACAACGAAATAGTATATGATTGATTACAGCCGTTATTCGGATACAACCATCCGGATAGCGGCTTTTTAAATTGTTTTAATTTGTAGATATTTTCCGGTTAGCTTCGCTAAGTTAGAATATTGAATAATTCGGGATAATTAAGCCTTGACGAGTATAGCTAAAACAGGTATAGTTGCTTTAACGAATAAAAGCTTAAAAGCGAACAAGCGTCTAAGTGTCATAATATTAACCTGTATGTTGGTTTATAAAATATGTTTTATAGAGAGGAAGAAAAAAATGATCGTTATCGCTGGTGTTCAAACACCTGAAGAGCATATTCAAGCTATTGTTGAAGTTATTGAGAAAGAAGGATTGCAGGCTCATGTATCAAGGGGATCGGATCGCACGATCATCGGACTGATCGGTAGCGTAGAGCCCAAACTGGCTGAACATCTGCGTCAAATGAAAGGCGTAGAAAATGTGGTTAAAATATCGAAGTCCTATAAATTGGCCAGCCGTGATTTTCATCCGGAAAATACGGTTATCTCTATTAAAGGTGTAAATATCGGCGGGGGCGAGCTTGTCATTATGGGTGGACCATGTGCTGTTGAGTCTGCTGCACAGATAGATGAAATTGCCGGATTGGTCAAAGCTGCAGGCGCGCAAGTTCTCCGTGGGGGTGCTTTTAAGCCGCGTACAGGGCCATACAGCTTCCAAGGAACGGGTGTAGAAGGTTTAATCATGATGGCTGAGGCGGGGCAAAAGCACGATCTCTTGACCATCACAGAGGTCATGACACCTGAATACGTAGACATCTGCGCGGAATACGCCGATATTCTGCAAGTAGGTACACGTAATATGCAAAACTTTGATTTGCTGCGCAAGCTGGGTACTTGCGGCAAGCCAGTATTGCTCAAGCGCGGTTTCAGCTCGACTTATGATGAGTTCTTGAATGCTGCTGAGTACATCTTGGCAGGCGGCAATCCGAATGTTATGTTGTGTGAGCGCGGTATTCGTACATTCGAAACCTACACTAGAAATACGCTCGACTTGTCCGCGATCCCTGTTTTGCAACAGTTGAGCCATTTGCCGGTCATTTCTGATCCTAGCCATGGCACAGGTAGACGTGAACTGGTTGTTCCTATGACGAAGGCTTCGGTAGCTGCCGGAGCGGATGGTTTAATTATTGAGATGCATACAGACCCTGACAACTCGATGACGGGTGACGGCGTACAATCCCTGTTCCCAGATCAATTTTCAGATTTGCTAAAAGATTTGGAAATATTGGCTCCTGCTGTGGGGAAAACATTTCACACGCCTACTACCATTGCTTAAAACCAATGTTTAACATTAATGCATAAAAGTTTTGCTGCAACGCAGTAATGAGATTTAAATTGCCTAAAAGCCCGATGTTTCGGGCTTTTTGTGCTATTCAAATGTTATCAAGGGCGTAAGCATATCTAACATTAGTTTAAAAAATACCTTACATAGCTATTGACCCGTGTCATGTTTGAGATTTATAATGACGACAGAAAAAAACATTCGATCATGAACATTTCAGGGTTGTATAAGACTTAATGTTCGGAAAAATTGGGAGGAAGAAGACATGTCCGTTGAAAACGTATTGAAAACAATTCAGGAAAATAATATTGAGTGGGTAGATTTTCGTTTTGTAGATTTGTCTGGTCGTGCTCACCATATTTCATTGCCAGCTTCCGAAGTAGATGAAGAGACATTTGTTAACGGTGTTGCTTTCGACGGTTCTTCCATTCCCGGCTATCGTGGCATCGAGGAATCCGACATGGTTATGCTGCCCGATCCAGAAGCGGTTTTTATCGACCCTTTCACTCAGCATCCTACACTGAATATCCTGTGTGACATTGCTACGCCAGACGGCGAAAAATACGACCGCGATCCTCGCGGCATCGCAAAAAAAGCTGAGGCATTTCTGCAATCGGCAGGAGTGGGCACAGCAGCATTTTTTGCACCTGAGTCCGAGTTTTTCATCTTTGATGATGTACGCTACGAAAGCGGCATGAACAGCTCCTCCTTCTTCGTAGATTCCGAGGAAGCAGCTTGGAACACGAACCGTAAGGAAGAAGGCGGCAACCTAGGCTTTAAAGTGGGAGTGAAGGGCGGATATGTACCTGTAGCGCCAGTAGACACCCAACAAGATATCCGTAGTGAAATGTGCCGTTTGCTTGAAGAAGCAGGTCTGAGAATTGAGCGCCATCACCATGAGGTAGCTACGGCAGGCCAGGCGGAAATCAACTTCCGTTTTGATACACTCAAGAAAACAGCAGACAACCTGCTCGTTTATAAATACATTGTACACAACACAGCTCGTCAATATGGTAAAGTGGCAACATTCATGCCGAAACCGATTTTTGGGGATAACGGAAGCGGTATGCACGTTCACCAATCTATTTTCGATGGCGACACTCCTTTGTTCTACGAAAAAGGTGGTTATGCTAATCTGAGCGAAATGGCTCTTCATTACATTGGTGGTATTCTGTACCACGCACCTGCGTTGATCGCTTTGACCAACCCAAGCACCAACTCGTTCAAACGTCTCGTTCCTGGCTACGAAGCACCAGTTAACCTGGTATTCTCCAAAGGTAACCGTTCTGCGGCTGTACGTATTCCAGTAGCAGCTGTTACTCCAAAAGGCTGTCGGATCGAGTTCCGTACACCGGACTCCACAGCTAACCCTTACCTTGCCTTCTCAGCAATGCTGATGGCGGGTCTGGATGGCATCAAGCGCAAACTGAACCCAATCGAATTGGGATATGGTCCACTTGACAGCAACATCTACGAGCTGTCTGACGCTGAAAAAGGTAAAATCCGTAGCGTACCTGGTTCATTGGATGAGGCTCTGGATGCTCTGGAAGCTGACTACGAATTCTTGACTGAAGGCGGCGTATTTACGAAGGACTTTATTGATAACTATGTAGAGCTCAAACGTTCTGAAGCTAAATCGGTGAACATCCGTGTTCATCCACACGAATACAGCCTGTATTTTGACTGCTAATAAGTCGATAGCATAGCTGCTTTGAATAACAAGCATTAGCTTACGGGTAACAGTTGTTATTCAAAATAGGTCTCCGGTCTTATGCCGGGGACCTTTTAATATTAAAGTGAAAATCACAGAATAAAGATGTTAAATATGTTGACATTCACAACTCTGTCACATCATAAATGAAATTGAAAACATTTTTATACAAGTCTTGAACGCATTTATGAATACTGCTATCATAGCGATAATATCCACACCAGAGTAGAGAAGGGATGGGAATTTGTTGAGTAAGAGAGCCTACAATTTTAATGCAGGACCAGCGGCATTGCCGCTCAAAGTACTAGAACGTGTACAAGCTGAATTCGTAGATTTCCAGGGAACAGGGATGTCGATCATGGAAATGTCTCACCGTGGAGCTGTGTATGAATCTGTTCATAATGAGGCGCAGGAACGCCTGTTATCTTTGCTGGGCAATCCACAAGGCTACAAGGTGTTATTCCTACAAGGTGGCGCAAGTACGCAGTTTGCGATGCTGCCTTTAAATTTCTTGAGCGAAGGACAGACTGGGAGCTATGTAATGACAGGTAGCTGGTCGGACAAAGCATATAAAGAAGCCAAGCTACTGGGCAAGGCTCATGTTGCTGCATCCTCCGCTGATGAGAAGTACATGCGTCTTCCGAATGTGGATTCCTTGGACTTGCCTGAGAATACTGCTTATGTGCATATGACGTCCAACGAAACGATTGAAGGTACACAATTTAAGCAATTCCCGGATACGGGTTCCGTACCCTTGATTGTGGACATGTCCAGTGATATTTTTTGCAAGCCTTTTGATGTTACTCAATTTGGATTGATTTACGCTGGCGCACAAAAAAATCTGGGACCTTCTGGTGTGACGGTCGTGATTGCCCGTGAAGAGTTGCTGACTTCCTCACCGGACAATATTCCTACGATGCTGCGTTATAGCACATATGAAAAAAATAACTCTCTCTACAATACTCCCCCATCCTTTGCCATATACATGGTGAATGAAGTGCTGAAATGGATTCAGGAAGAAGGCGGTTTGGAAGGCATTGAGCGTGTGAACCAGCAGAAAGCTGCTTTGCTATACAACCGTATTGACAGTAGCGAAGGCTTCTATCGTGGTTGTGTGGACAGCGCTGATCGCTCTATCATGAATGTAACCTTCCGCCTCGCGAACGAGGATCTGGAAAAACAATTTATTAAGGAATCCGAACAGGCCGGGTTTATCGGACTGAAGGGGCATCGCAGTGTAGGAGGGCTTCGCGCCTCGATCTACAATGCTGTTCCACTGGAGAACTGTCAAGCATTAGCCGAGTTTATGGACGGATTCAAGCAACGTAACAGTTGATTACACGGACATATATTTCGATACACGATATTTGAAATCGAAAATGTAAATGTAGAGCCTTCCCTGAATGTGTATAGGGGAAGGCTTTTAGTGGTGTGGGTTGAAATTTTTGTCGTTTGATGTTCATATCTGTCTGATTTTGTTAAAATAAAAGAATGTGTATGTTTTCAAGGTATACACTTTGGTTAAACTGTAGGTTATTTGTCTGATGAATTTAATGATGAAGGGAACGAAACGTGATGCCATTACATATTGTGCTTGTCGAGCCGGAAATCCCGGCTAACACAGGGAATATTGCTAGAACGTGTGCTGCAACCGGAACTCATCTACATCTGGTGAAGCCACTGGGCTTCCGTACCGACGATGCCACGTTAAAACGGGCCGGACTTGATTATTGGTATGCTGTCCACATTGAATATCATGAGTCTTTTGCTGAAGTGCAGGAGAAATATCAGGAAGGTCGCTTTTTTTATGCGACGACCAAAGCGAATCAGCGATATAGTGATATTGCATTTCAGGATGGAGACTTCTTGGTATTTGGTAAAGAAACGAAAGGTTTGCCGCCAGAGCTGCTAGCTGCTAATCCAAATACATGCATCAAGATGCCTATGTCAGATAAAGTAAGATCTCTAAACTTGTCGAATTCCGCTGCGATTATCGTATATGAAGCGTTGAGACAAATGGATTTTCCAGGTTTATCGTAAAGAACATCGAGTGAACAAGTATAAATGCGAATAAAGAACCAGGACCTTAGTTGGTAATAAAAGTTTCACCTATATTGCTCAAATCTACATGATAGTGGAACTTAAATAAAGGTTGTATGGTCAAAAAATTTGCGAAATTTCTCAGCGAGGGCTAATGATAATTGGCTTTCCGGTCGATAAAAATATTATAGACATTCTGTACCATACTTTGATATGGTTCATGATTTTATGAAAAAATGTAATAAAATTTCCTGTGATCAGCAGGATTCGACAAAAAGACAGCGAATACTACATAAAGAATAGTGTCTTTGTACCTAGTTTTTCGCATGGTAAGAAATTTGTAAGTTATTACTCAATAGGAGAGGTGTACGATTACGATGAAACCTGCCGGTGTGGTACGTAAAGTTGATCAGCTGGGGAGAATAGTTTTGCCTAAGTCACTGCGTAAAAGATATCAAATGAATGAGGGAGATCCTGTCGAAATTTTGGTTCAGGGTGACCACATTATTTTGGAGCGTTATCGTCCAAAATGTGTATTCTGCGGGTCAGTAGAACAAGTGAACGATTTCAAAGACCGTTATATTTGTGCTCAATGCCTGACAGAAATGACACAGTATTCCTCCTAAATGAGGCAAAAGCATCACGACATTCGTTCGTGATGCTTTTTTTCGGATAGTGCCGTACGTCGGCAAGCATATTTAATTTGTTAGCAGACTACACATAGCTATTTATAGAACAAAAAATGAGTAGGGACTGGACGCAAATTACCATCTGACGGTTTGTTTACGACTCGACCGTTAAGTATAAGCGACGAGGAACCGCCTCCGTCCAAATTATAGGCATCTTGAACACCTAGATTGTACATTTTTCCTTGCAGTTCTTCGAGCGTCGCGCCCGAACCCCCGCTTTCATTGTAGCCGTCTACGACAATAATGAGCAACTGATCATCTTTATAGTTGCCAATGACCGTACGTGGGGCCCGCTTGGGGGAGACTTTCCATTTGCCAGGAATAGGCATTTTTTGTCCTCTTTGCAGCAGGACGGGAACGAAGGTAGCACCAAAGGCAGGCTTTAAGCTGTCAAGAGCACCTTGACTGTAAAATTTGCCACCGATAAGCTTGCCATCGTTACTCAGTCCGACGAAGGACAAATCCTTAAAACTGGACTGAAAGCCAGTAAGGTAGTGGCCGTTCAAGACAGTAGTGCTTAATGGATAGCGTTTGCCGTCTCCATCCGCAAAGCCGCCTGCATTGATGCCTGCAATAGCTCCGTGTCTCAAGACTGCACGCATGGTGGTTTCGGAGCCACCCAATTTGTCACTTCCCAAAGACATTTTCATAGCAGTAGGATCTTTAAGTTTGACCTTCATAGCGTAGCCATGATAAATTCCCGGGTTTACCTTAAATAATTCAATGGTAATCCGATTGCTATCTACCCGCTCATAGGGAACCCCCAGTTTGGCGGTGATGCGTCGATCATAGATAATCGCGGGCCGCTTGGACTGCGTAGAGGCAGTCACGACAAGCTGATTCATCGTTTGAGTCGTTTGCTTGTATAGCTCAGAAGTCCGGCGAATTGTAGACAAGGTGTATGTTGCCGTTTGCTTGGCTTCATCAAGCTGCTTGCCTACTGATTGCATTTGTAGAGTGACTTCAGCTTTTTGCAAACTCAAAGAAGTAGACCCAGGAAAGCTCAATGAGGGATGCACTAACAAAATATACCCCAACAAGCCGATAAAAGGAGCAAGGGCCAACATAAAGAACCGGTTCACTTGTTTTGCGTCTACATTCATTTTAGCAAGTCCATTTTTTTCTGAAGTGTATTGAGCTGCTGCTTGACTTCGTTTAATTGGGTATACAGTTTGTTGCTGTTATCGGTCTTATTGTTTGCATTATCCTTCGTAAAGGTCAGTAGTTCATTGAAGGACTGGACTTTTCCCTGCAATCCGCTAACTTCCTTGGAAAGAGCAGTCAGTTGCTTTTCATAGTCAGATTTGAGTGCTTGAATCTGTTGGTCTGTATGGGTCTGCATCTCGTTTAGCATTTGCTGCTTCAAGTGATTGCTATACAGATAGGTTGCGAGAGCACCTAATATAATAAGAATGAACCAAAATAGCAGAAAAGCCTTTACGGGTAACCCCTTTCTTGAATTACTCCGCCGAGCTTCGGCAGGAGGACGTTCAGGTGAAGCTTGCATACGATTTTCAACTCCCGTGTAAAGTCAAATTTCCAGTCTTTATTTGCAGTACCAATTCTATCATGGGCCTATTTATTTCGCAAAAGCGAAATAGCCGTATAAAAATATTGGAAAAAGAGATTGCATCGGAAGGAAGTCCTAGGATACAATTTCCTTAAACGTTTTTCGCTTCCTATACGTTCACATTCGCGCAATTTCTACATATGCAATCCCTAATTTTAGAATTATTTTCGCTACTAACTATGTATTTTTTTGTAAACTCAGGAGGTTTAGATATGAGAAAAGTATGGCAGGTGGTCATCATAGATATCCATCCTACAAGTATGCTGGGAACAAAGCTTATTTTGGAAGACCAGCAGGATTTGCTTGTCAGAGGGATGTCTTCCTCCGGAACGGAAGGCTTGGAGCTGGCTTGCTCCATTCGACCGGAAATCATTTTAATGGACTACAGGTTGCCTGAGGGAACGGCGGAACCATTTTTGACACAAATGCGGGCCTTGTCTCCAGACAGCCATATTGTTATTATGACGGATGAGGATAATATCACGTTGTTTCAGCAGCTAATTTCGCTCGGAGCAAATGGAATGTTATCCAAACAGGCATCACCGAGCCAGTTAATCCATTTGATCAACGGTTTGCGCGAAGGATTTGCTTCTTTACCAATGGATTGGATTCGGTGTGGAAACTGGCCCTTTATGCCGTTAATGGCATCCGAGCCTTTTGACGAATTGACACAAACCGAAGTATTTATTATGGAACGTATTGTACAAGGAATTACATATGACAAAATTGCTATCGAGATCGAAGTTAGCCGGCGCTCCATTGATAATTATCTACGTAAAATTTATGCGAAATTAGGCGTGTCCAGCCGGGCGCAGGCGATTGAACGTTATGCCTTATATGCGCGTCAGATGAAGCAGCTATATGCCTGATGCGTCAGCCCGGAGATCATGACCTATTTTTCAGGAGAAGGAGGATGTTCATGCAATATTCCTTTGCTTCACGAACGGCTGCGATGTTGGCTTCTCCAGTGCGTCATATCCGGGAAAATGCGAGAAGACACTCCTTTATATCTCTGGCTGAAGAACTACCTGCACAAGAGCTGTTTCCGGTGAAGCTGCTGGAAGAAGCGGCCCATGATGTGTTTGGCTCCGGCCCTGACGCCCTCCAGTATGGTGAACCGGAGGGCTATTTCCCTTTGCGAGCATGGCTTGCGGGAGAGTGGGAACAGCGTAAAGGAGTAAGAGTACCACCAGGTCAAATCCTCCTCACGACAGGCAGTCAGCAGGCCATTGACCTGATCATAAGGCTGATGGTGGATGAGCGTGATCCGGTATTGGTCGAAAACCCTACGTCTCCTGGATGTTTACAAGTGCTATCTATGCAGGGTGCTCAGATCGTTCCTGTAGAATCAGATGGGGAAGGTGTCATTCCTGATAAGCTTGAAGCTTTAATGATCCGTTATCGACCCAAGCTTTTTTTTGCCACGCCGACGTTTACGAATCCGACGGGCTCCTTATGGAGCGCGGCTAGGCGTCAGGAAATTTTGAATCTGTGCAGGCATCATGAGGTGCTAGTAGTTGAGGATGATTCTTATGGTGAATTGCATTTAAAGCAAAAAAATGAGTTCGATGACAAGAGTCCACATGGTCAGAGTCGAAAATTTGCAGAGACTTACCCCTCTCTATTTGCGCTGGATCATGCGGGTCAGGGCGGCCAAGTGCTCTATATCGGTTCGTTCAATAAAACAGTTGCTCCTGCGCTAAGAACGGGTTGGGCTGCTGGTCCTGCACCGCTGATTGAAGGGATGTACGCCTTGAAGCAGCTGGCCGATATGCAATCCAGTACGATGAACCAACGGCTGCTGTTCCAATTGCTGACCAGCTCGCGTTTTCAATGGCACGAGCACTTAGCGATGCTGAACAAGGAATATTCGACTCGACTTCAATTAATCTTGGAGCTGCTCAAGCGCCCGTTTTGGAAAGACGTGACGTATCATATTCCGTCCGGTGGCATGTATGTATGGGTGCAGTTGCCCGATGGGCTGGACAGCGCATTGCTGCTAAAGGCGGCGTTACCCAAAGGCGTAGCCTTTATGCCAGGTGCGCTATGTGCGGTTGGCAGTGAAGGCGCGTCCCATATTCGCCTTAATTTTAGCCATCCGGGCCGTGAGCAATTGCTTATGGGCATGAATCTGATCGGTGAGACGATTAGCGAATTTACTGCGCGGAGCTAGCGAAAACCATTGCCCCATGTCAGTCATCCTCCGCTTCCATAACAACGGTGGAGTAAGTGATTGGCGCTTCCGCAATCTGGAGCTGTCCACTGTCCTCGTCAAGCTCTGCGTCTATTTCAGCGGCCGTTTTTATGCCATGCTCTTGCAGTACTGCCGCATACTCGTTCAGGGCAGCTTCGCCAAACGGAGTCAGTCGATAGCGGCCGCGGGATACGCGCTCAAACCAGCCGTAGTAGTTGTGCTGAAGTACGGCAGCAGCTGTGCTGACGGCTGCTATGCGAGCGAGCTGCGCCGGGGCAGCTTCCCCCAAGCCCTGCAAGGCTGCGGCTACGCGCAGCGCTTTTTCCCGGTAGGCAGTGACCAGCTTGCGTCGGGTGCTGCCGCCGGTATTGTGGTCACCGCTGCGTGCGTGAAATTCCCGCAGCAGCTTTTCCTTGCGCGAGCCGTGGCGTACCGTTGCTGCATTGTGGACATTGTCGCTATGCGCCGCAGGCTTACACAGTACCTCAACGAGCGGCGGCTTCGTTTTAAAATGGGTGACGGTGAGCAAGCCAAGTCCCAACTGGCGGCACAGTCCGACCAGCTCGTTCCAGCGTTGATTCACGGCCCCTTTTTTGGCACGATTTCGTTCTACAGCTACATATACATTGCTGCTTAGTTTCAAACGCTGCATGCCTTGCAGCACAAGCGCCAGGTTAAACGTCTTTTTGATCTCCACAATCAATGGTGTCTGTTGCCCTGGCTTGATACCCACCAAATCGCAGTTGCGCACCTCTCCTTTGACTTCATATCCCAAGTTCTCAAAAAAGGCTTTCACCGGAGCGTACAGCTCCGTCTCATGCCGAACCGCCATGACTTCTTCCGCTCCTTTATCCCATTATTCCGAGCTTATATTGTACCATAATGCGTCAGGTCCTCGTTGTTGTTGTATATTTTAGCACAGTGTATCCCTTGGTTTTTTCGAAAAAGCAGAGAGACCTGTCACAAAAAATAGGTCAATTCTGAAATCAATCTGCATAGGTATGTATTACACTTTTTTTAAGGGGATTGCATCATATCCTGAAAGGCGTGACGAGTGTAGCCATAATCATCAGGAGTGGAGGATAGTCATTACGCAGTCATGGGAGGAACCGAGCATGAATATTTTTGAACGCGTTGCGGAGTACCGGGCGGAAAACAACCGTCTGGCCTGGAGCGGCACTTTTAGAGAGTATATTGAGATACTCAAGAAAGACCCGACGCCGGCGATGACAGCTCATGCACGGGTTTACAAGATGATTGAATCTTTTGGTGTAGAAGAGGTTGGGGGACATAAGCGATACAAATTTTTTGAGCAGGAGATCTTTGGACTGGATCGAGCGCTGGAAAAGTTGGTGGAGGAATATTTCCATTCCTCAGCCAGGCGGCTCGATGTGCGCAAGCGTATCCTTCTTTTGATGGGACCCGTCAGTGGGGGGAAATCGACACTGGTCACGTTGCTAAAACGTGGTCTGGAGAAATTTTCAAGAACGGATCAGGGAGCCGTATACGCGATTGAAGGCTGCCCCATGCACGAGGACCCGCTGCATCTGATTCCCCATGAGCTGCGTCCCGATTTTGAAAAGGAGCTGGGTGTACGGATTGAAGGTAATCTCTGCCCATCCTGCCAGATGAGATTGCGCACGGAATTTGATGGTGATATTGAAAAGGTCCGCGTGGAGCGGGTATTTATATCGGAAGAAAACCGGATTGGTATTGGTACGTTCAGCCCTTCTGATCCGAAGTCACAGGATATTGCTGATTTGACGGGCAGCATCGACTTTTCCACGATTACAGAGTATGGTTCGGAATCCGATCCGCGTGCGTATCGGTTTGACGGAGAATTGAACAAAGCGAATCGTGGACTGATGGAGTTTCAGGAAATGCTGAAATGCGATGAGAAGTTTTTGTGGAATTTGCTTTCTCTGACCCAAGAGGGAAATTTTAAGGCTGGGCGGTTTGCGCTCATCAGTGCAGATGAACTGATCGTGGCTCACACCAATGAATCCGAGTATAAAAGCTTTATTGCAAACAAAAAGAACGAGGCGTTGCAATCACGGATGATTGTAATGCCGATTCCTTATAACCTGAAAGTATCTGAGGAAGAAAAGATTTACGCCAAGCTCATTGATCAAAGTGATATGAGACATATCCACATTGCGCCTCATGCGCTGAGAACGGCTGCCATTTTCTCCGTGCTTACCCGCTTGAAGGAGACGAAGAAACAGGGGATGGATCTGGTCAAAAAGATGCGCATGTATGACGGTGAAGAGGTCGAAGGATACAAGGAAGCCGATCTGAAGGAAATGCAAAGTGAGTTTCTGGAGGAAGGTATGTCCGGGGTAGACCCGCGGTACGTCATTAATCGTATTTCTAGTGCATTGATTAAGCAAAATGTGGAATCCATCAATGCCCTAGACATTTTACGAGCAATTAAGGATGGTCTGGATCAACATGCCTCCATCACAAAGGAAGAACGGGAGCGGTATCTGAATTTCATTTCCGTGGCTCGTAAGGAATATGACGAATTGGCGAAAAAAGAAGTGCAGAAGGCCTTTGTGTACTCTTTCGAGGAATCAGCCAAGACGCTGTTTGACAACTATTTGGATAACATCGAAGCTTTTTGCAATTGGGCGAAAATTCGCGATCCGCTCACAGATGAGGAACTCGACCCGGATGAGCGGCTCATGCGCTCTATTGAGGAGCAAATCGGGGTATCGGAAAATGCGAAAAAAGCGTTCCGTGAAGAAATATTAATCCGTATTTCCGCGTATTCTCGCAAGGGACGAAAGTTTGAGTATCATCATCATGATCGGCTGCGAGAAGCCATTGAGAAGAAGCTGTTCGCCGATTTGAAGGATATTGTGAAGATTACGACTTCGACCAAAACGCCTGACGCTAATCAGCTCAAACGGATGAATGAGGTGATTAAGCGACTGATTGAGGAGCACGGCTACACAGGAGCCAGCGCCAACGATCTGTTAAGGTATGTAGGTAGCCTCCTGAATCGGTAAGACGAATAATAAACAAGTACAGTATGGTGAAACCATGGGTTGATCTGGATGGTGTCATACGGTTGTGAGGTATCCGATGAACGTGTTTCGTAGAGGGAATTCGGCAAGCACAGGGGATTTCAGGTGCTGCCGGATTCTTTTTTTTGTATCATTAAGCAGTTGAGTTTATATATAATTTTTCTGAAATTGCTATGAAAAAAATCATAATCAATCTTCTGCTTTTTTAACATTTTCTAAAAAGTTGCCGATAAATATGGTAATGTAAAATCTATGTAAACTATTATTTGGAGGAACTTATGATTCATGTCGCGGAGAGTAGATTAAAACAGATACAATATATTGGTATTACTGATGATGATTTGGCTTTATTGCATCATTATCAGGGACTATTCCAATCTATTGTGAATGAGGTGGTCGATCGGTTTTATGAGCATGTAGAAAAGGTTCCGCATCTCATGTCGATTATTTCCAAATGGTCGAATATTGAACGACTAAAACAAACACAACGTGAATACTGGCTTTCTCTCGCAGATGGAAAAATAGATGATCAGTTTATCGAACACCGTCTTTTTGTGGGGCAGGTACATTCCCGAATCGGATTGTCTTCCGATTATTATTTAGGCACGTACATTGCTTATCTTGATATTGCAGTCGACATTTTAAAACGTTCGGGGATAGAGGATTGGTTTTCTATTGTGCATGCTCTTTCCAAAATGTTCAACCTGGATTCCCAGCTTGTACTGGAAGCTTATCAGGAAAAGGAAAAGGAACAAATCAACGAGCTGGCCGACGAACAAACGCAGGTGTTGACCGTTGTGTCCCGAATTGCGCAAAATTTGACCGGGATGATTGCTGAGCTTAGGGAAAATACGGATAATATCGCGGAGAGTGCCTGCAACACTGCTTCTTCGCAGGAACATACAGAGGAATTGGTACAGCATTTGAGTGACGAGATTAAGCATATTGAGCAGATGAGCGGTACGATCCGGGAACTGTCCGATCAGACTCATCTGCTGGGACTGAATGCGGCGATTGAAGCTGCCCATGCGCAGGAAGCAGGGCGCGGGTTTCAAATTGTGGCACAGGAGGTGCGAAAGCTTGCATCTAATTCGAAGCAAGCACAGGAGCAAATTCAGCGCAAGGTGCTGGATATTGCCCGTATGCTTGACAGTGTGCAATCCGAAACAGCTGTCACAACAGCCAGTGCCCGGCAACAGGCTTCCAGCTCAGAGGAATTGGCTTCGTTCACAAAGCTGATCGAAAACATGGTGAAGGAATTGGAAATGCTGCAGCACTCCTCGGAAATGCTAAAGGTGTAAGATGTGGCTTGAAGGCTATCCTTACGTTGGAGGCTTCACTACTGTAACGATTCAGTCATAGACTTTTTCCATTCTATATGAGCCGCAAGTACTCTTTTCCATAACTCGTCCCGTTCCTGGCGACTGTAGTTAACGAGCGGCTCGCCAAATACATCTGCCAACACTTCTAGCCACTGCGACTTCTTATCCAGTTCTATTTTTTCCAAACTGTGTAGCCCGCGTCTTTTCCAAATACATCCTCTGAGTTCATTCGCCTCTAATGCTTGCCTTTGCCGAATCAGAAACAGGTTAAACCATGGAGATTCCGCTGAGCGGCTATAGAAATGATGTTTCGGCATAAATTCTTCCAAATCCTGAACAACCGCAGGGAAAAAATCAACGCCAACAAATGAAGCAAGTGAGTCATGCTCTAAGCGCCAACCTTTTGTAACAACTCCGGATTCCATAACTTTATAATGAAGAGGGGCTTGTTCATAAGTCCCCATACGGAGTGGAAGAGGCTCATAGGGCATATCGCCTAGCCCGACATCAACAATCCATACTTCATCTTCATGATGCTCATTTAGCAAGTTCACTGTTAGTCCAAGATGAAATGAATTAATGCGTGGTTCAGCTCCCAGAGGTTGTACCCCGGCACGATGCAGAGAGACTTTGTACCCTAGTGAATATAGTAGTGCACTAAAGGCACCATTCAGATGAAAACAATAACCACTTCTCCCATGTAGAATGAGTTGAATGGATTCTCGAAAACCAATGGCTGCCGGCTTCCTTGCGAAAATGTCCAATGTTTGCCATGAAAGATGTTTTACATGAGCCTTATGCAGTTCAACTAAATAGGAAAGGGTAGGAGGCTGAATTTCGGGAATTCCGATTCTGTTTAAATAAGCTTTTATTTCTTCTTTTGTCATGGTGTACATGTACCATCACCTCTATTGTTAGTTTCCCAAATTCTCTTATCGAAACCATTAAGCATTGAGTCTTAGCATCATTGTAGAAGGGGGAAGTGCTGTTTACAATGCTATACATTTTTGGTTGTACCGGTACAGTCAGCAATTCGATTGGCTTTAGCGACATGCGTTTTTCCTGTAGTTGGTTGTCAGAACACAAAAAAACAGACCGCTTCATCGGGTCTGTTTTTTTGTTTAGTTCCAAGCTGACAGATTATAAGAGTGATCTAAGTTCACGTCGGTATTTGTTCAAATGCGCGAACGACGGAATGACTCGCTTGGCAGAACGGAAGCCGCCTATTCTGATATTGCGGACCACATGATAGGGAGAGATCAATAGTGCGTGAAGCAGATGCAAATCATGGGTGCTCAATGGACGATATCGTTGATAGTAATCTATCGCGCGCAGCATCTTTGTCCCATTCCAAAGACAATTCCGATGAAGAAGATGGGAGAGATCTTTCATCCTTACATGTAGGGAGCAATTTTCAAAGTCGATCATATGGATTTTGAGCTGTTTGTCTTTAATCAGATTGGGATAATTATAGTCGCCGTGTATAAATGCGGCGGCTTTTTGCTCCTGAGCAATGGCTTCTCTAACTTTGGGCTGCTGTAGGCGATGGGACACTTCCTCACAAAGAGCTACGAGATGTGCTGTGCCTCTGTATGGGATGAGGCGTTTTTTGTATCCAGCTATTTCATCGCTCAAGTCTTCATAACGGATTCTGGATGGCGGAGCTTCAGTGACAGGAAAGCCCACGGCACTGGAATGGAATTTGGCTAAAGTAGCAATTCCCTTTTTGAAGTCTATTCTTTTTGTGAATTCTGGTCTGAGTCCATGAACCCAATTGGTTAATGTATACGAAACACCTTCATAGGTCATGTAAGCCGTTTGTTGTACTGTTGGATAGACCTTTTGGCTGCGTGTAAACCCGCGCTCATCCAAGTAGGACAAGACACGTGTAATAAAACGGATCTCTTCTTCCGGGAATTTGTAGGGTTTTAAGCAATAAGTCGTATTAGCGGTCTCAATCTTGTGAATGTCCTTCATTTGACGGCTACGCTGAATTTTGATTCCGTACATCTGCTCAACGTTCGATAAAATCGACATTTTGCTCCTCACTTTCTTTTATACATGAGCCCAATCCTGCAAAATATGGATGATTTGTAATCGAAGAGGCCACGACTGATCCCAATTGTCCAGGATTTCGCGATCTCTTGAACGATTCGGGTGTCGGGAAGCATGCCAGGCTTCTCGTGGTAGTTTATATAAAGCTGTAACAATCTTCCGTTCAGTACGGCTTAGCGGTTTGCGTTTTTGGTATCCCTTCAGCAAGGATTGCACAAATTCAGGGTTGAATTGAGTCGTATTCATAAGGGCCTTTGCCAAATCAGCATAGGCTGAGCCGATCTTAACCCGATCCCAATCAATGATTTTGAGATGACCGTCATCCGAAATAATGACATTTGGGGTAGTGATATCACTGTGTATCAAGGAGGGATGCCGATGTTCCATCCGAAGCAGCCTTATAATGGATGCATCCTGCAAATCCTTCCATGCTCGCGTGGATAAACGTTTGCAGTCTTCGCCGTGAGCATTGTACCAGTTGCGGTACGTTTTATCATGGCGACTGGTTTTTGTCATTTTTTTTTGAAAAAGACGATCCTGGTTTTTCCATATCCGCAATTGTTGAATGGTCGGAGGGGACTTTCCTTTATCCATCTGATGCAAGCCGGTGGAGGTGACGTGAAGTGTGGCAAGTGCCCGCCCCAGTTTTTCGAAATCTTCAGCGGTCTCCAGTCCCCGTCCTTTGATCCACTGACTTACATAAAATGGCGTTCCCTGATACAGAGTCCATAACTTGCCGGAATGAGTGGGGAGCCATGCGGGCATGTAGGTATACTTTCTCTTTTTCAAAAGCCTGATATGGCTCCCAGCTCGTTCCATCTGTTGAATCGTATTTGAACGGACCATCTTTGTACGACTAAAGGGTTTTAATGCATAAGTTCCCTTTTTCGTTTTCACCTGGATCACTGCATTTTTTCGGTATAATGATGAGACTAAGCTTGATTTTAACGGGATCAGGCCGAAACGACGGGTGATTTTGCGAATCTGTGCTTTAGTATAGGATTTCGCCATAAGAACCTCACTTGACTTTGGATTGAAGAAAAAAGGTAATCCTCTGTTAGTTATCAGTCTATTCATGAAGAAATAATAGGTGCAGTTTTATGGAGCCATCTTCGTTCTTTTCCTGTGTCACATTGGTCAAAAAAACGGAGCAGCGAAAGTTCGCTGCTCCGTCAGATTGTCGAGAAACCCCGTCTTTTGAGACGTGGGTTTCTTTTTCTTTACATCATAAGGCTCTGGTCTCTGGA